>NZ_JBVJRL010000005.1:0-380980 GCF_055607665.1 Streptomyces sp. NPDC036984 | reverse complement strand
TCCACGAGCAGCTCGATCCGCTCCCGCGCCGTCAGCTTGCCCTTGGCGTGCTGCGCCTCGGTCGCCTTCTCGCTGGGACCGGCCACGGCCTGGGCACGGATGGCGTGCAGCTCGGCGACCCGTCCGCGCGCGTCCGTCGAGGGCGTCGGAGCCGTCGCTGTTTCGGCGGGAGAGGCCTGCGTGATGGTCATTCCACATCGCTCCTCGGAATACCTGATGTCCAAGAACGTGTCAGCCTCGTCGCCTGCGGACAACCCCTGAATTTCCCGTGGCCGTTATCCCGTAGCGCAGGACAACCGGCGCACGGACGCACAACGGATTCTTAGGGGTTGTCCATGAAACCGAACCGCATAGGGTTTGAGAAATGGTGACGACGAAGGCAGCGGTGCTGCGCGACAAGGCAGCCGAATTCGTGCTCGAGGACATCTCGGTGACGGACGAACTGCGACCGGACGAGGTGCGCGTCCGCGTGGTGGCAACCGGTATCTGTCACACCGACCTGCTCGTCCGCGACCAGATCCTGCCGCCCGCTCTGCCGGCCGTGCTCGGACACGAGGGCAGCGGCATCGTCGAGGCGGTCGGAACGGCGGTCGACACCTGCGCGGTCGGCGACCGGGTCGTCCTCGCACCACGCAGCTGCGGCCACTGCGCCAACTGCCTTTCCGGGCATCCGATGCACTGTGCCCAATGGCTTCCGCTCAACTTGCGCGGGCGCCGCGCCGACGGATCCACCGCCTACCGGGACGCCACCGGAGCTGAGCTGAACGGGCACTTCTTCGGTCAGTCGTCGCTGTCGGGCCACGTCGTCACCCACCAGCGGTCCGTGATCCGCATCCGGGACGAGGCACCGTTGGACCTCGCCGGGCCCCTCGGGTGCGGGATGATCGCCGGTGCGGGCGCGGTGTTCAACGTCCTCAAGCCGCCTCCGGGCGCCGGCCTCGCCGTCATCGGCGCCGGAGCGGTGGGGCTCGCTGCCGTCATGGCCGCCGCTGTCCTGGGCTGCGCTCCGATCATCGCCGTCGACCTGCACCGCAACCGGCTCGACCTGGCCGCCGAACTCGGCGCGACGCACCTGATAGACGCCGGAGCCGGCGATGTCGTGGCCGCGGTCAAGCGGATCTGCCCCGACGGTGTGCCCTTCTGCCTCGACGCGGTCGGGCTGCCGCAGACGGTCCGCACCGCCGTGGGCGCGCTCGCCATGGGCGGAGCCGCGGCCCTCGCGGGCTCCAGCGGAACCGGCCAGGACGCGCCCATCAATTTGGCCCAGCTGATGGGCCGCACCCTCCACGGTGTCATCGAGGGGGACAGCGTGCCCGAGCTGCTGATTCCGCAGCTCGTCGATCTCCATCTCGCCGGACGGTTCCCCTTCGACAAGCTCGTGCGGATGTACCCGCTCGAAGAGATCGGCCTCGCCGTGCGGGACGCCGAGACGGGCAGGACCGTGAAACCGATCGTGCTCCACACGTAGCCCTCCCGCCCCAGTCGGCGTACTGCACGACCTTGGTGCCGTCCGCGGTGGAGGCACCCTGCACCTCGACGGCCTTGCCACTGTTCCGGTTGATCAGCCGGATGTAGCCGTCCGGCGAGTCGGCCAGCCGGAACTGCTGGTTGGTGCCGCCCGCGTCGCTCCACTGCACGAGGGCTGCCCCGTCGGCGGTGGAGTGGTTGTAGACATCCAGCACCTTGTCGGAGTGCTGCGCCTTGAGCCGGTAGAAGCCGCCGCCCGAGTCGACGAACCGGAAGCGCTGGTTGGCCCCGTCGTACCGGGTCCACTGCTGGACGGATGCGCCGTTTCCGGTGTCCGCGCCGGACACATCGAGCGCCTTGCCGCTGCCCCGGTTGACCAGCACGTACCAGGCGTTCGGATCCACGCCGGCCGCCTGTGCCGTCCCGGCAGCCCCGATCCCGGTCAGCAGCGCTGCCAGTAAGGCGGTCACCGCGGTGAGCACCGCCGCTGGCCTCCCGCGCCTCCACCGGACCGGAATATCATGTACATGCCAATAATGTGCCATCCTTTTGGAGTGCCGTGCGGGAGCGCTCTTATTGAGTGAAATATCGAACAATGGTCGGTGTGTCGAAGATCTGAGGCGCACGGTAGTCACGCGCACCGTGACCGTCAACGGGGCGGGAGGCCGCTGCGACAACGCGCCCGTCCCGCCGGTTCCCTGCGCCCGGCTGTACGTACGTCACGGGGTCCCGCGCCGAGTTCGCGGCGACATTCCTTGTGCTACGAGCAGGCCACCGTCCGACTGGAGATCCACCACCGGGTCCTCCTGCGACGTCTCCTTTCTCAAGCACGAGTCCTTCTTCGAGGAACTGGAGGAAAGCTCTCGCCCTTGACCCGGTGCGGCGACTGCGCCCGAACGGCCCGGCCTTGCGTGGGCGTTACACCCACCCGGTCGGGTGTTTCCCGCATCGCCGGGCCGCAGAGGACCGGAAGCGTCCAGCCACGGGTGAACGGCAGCGCGTGGGCTGGACACGTGCAGGGTGCCCGGCCGAGCTCAGTGGTTGAACGTCAGGCGCGGCGCCGCGTTGCGGGCCAGTGTGTGGGCCTGGTCGGGCCACCAGGTGCCGGCGGGCGGGTCGACGATGCCGTACTCGGGGTCGATCGTGCCGCCGGTGCTGCGCGTGCAGCTGCCGTCGGACTCACCGGGGATCTTTATCCACAGGTAGGCGTCGACGAGCGGGACGCCCGTGTCGGCGGTGGGGCGCGGGCCGAGGCCACGGCCGGGCGCGTTGCACCAGCTCTCCGGGTCCCCCGTGTACTTGCCCGGTTCCGGGGTCCAGGCGCCCAGACCGTTGCGGCTGGTGTCGATCACGAAGTGATGCAGTTCCTCCGCCGGCGGGGTGCCCACGTTCTGGTCGAACCAGGCGTCGGTCCACCGCCAGGTGGTGGGGTCGGCGGAGGAGACGGCGTTGCCGGGGGTGCCGTCGTTGGGTGCGGCGGACGAGTAGTACTGGCCGGCGCACCGGTCGGCGTGGCCGCGTGCGTGCTCGGGTCCCTCGGTGGCGTACCACATGCACTTGGCGATCCAGGTGCCGTACCTGGCGTTGTGGTCGGTGGGGTGGGTGTTGGACACGTTCAGGGAGAAGCCGTCGCCGTACCGGACGCCGGCGTCCAGCAGCCGCTGCGCCATGTCGCCGACGGGCCGCCACTGGACGTTGCCCGCGTCCAGGTAGGCCGCGGTGTGCGTCCTGGCCTTGAGGGTCTGGACGGCGTACTGGAGGTCGGCGATGCGGGCGGCCGTGAGTTCGCCTGTCGGGTCGGTGGTGGGCCCGCAGTCCTTGGGGAGGAGGGCCAGGCCGTCCGGTTCGACGACCACCACCGCCCTGTTGTCGCCGATGCCGGCGGCGAAGGCGTCGATCCACTGCCGGTAGGCGGCGGAGGATGCGGCTCCGCCGCTGGAGTACTGCGTGCAGTCCCGGCCCGGGACGTTGTAAGCGACCAGGACGGGGGTCCGGTTGACGGCCCGGGCCCGGTGGACGAGCTTGTTCACCTTGGCGCGCACCTCCTCGGGCGTGCCCTCGGTGAACCACTCGGCCTGCGGCCAGCTCGCGAGCCTGGCCATGTTCGTGGCGTTGTCGATGTCGCCGTTTCCGAAGTCCACGAGAGCCTGCTTCGCGGCCTTGCTGTGCGGGTCCACGTAGAACTTCGTGGCCGGCGTGATCACGTCCTGCGCGGGTGCGGCCTGCGCCTGCGTCGTGGTGAGGGCGGCGCAGGCGGTGAGTGCCGCGACGACGGCGGCCGCGCGGCGCCGTAGGCTGCGTGGTTGCATGGCTGCTCCTGGGCGGTGGATGGATGAGAGAGCGCCCGCTGCCGGTCCGGCCGTCGACTGCCTGTGCGCAAGACGTGAGCGGTGGCCCCGGCCGGGGCGTGGCGGACGGCGCCCGTGGCCCGGCCGCGGGGCGTGGATGTACCGGGTCACGGGAGTCCTGGATCAGTAGCCGTAGATCATCTTGTAGGCGACCTCGGGGAGGAACTGTCCGGCCGAGGAGCCTGCTCCGACGCCGCAGTTGCCGTCCGACTCGCCCGGGGTCTTGACCCACAAGAGCATCTCGGCGCCTCCGCCCTTCTGGGTGGGGGTGCCGATGCGGCGGCCTGAGGGGTTGCACCACTGGCCGTTGGAGCCGTTGCCGTTGCGGCTGGTGTCCACGACGAACGGCTTGGTGTAGCCGTAGCGGGCGTTGAGCTCGCTGTTGACGGCGTTGCCATAGGCGGTGTTCTCGGCCGTGGTGAAGTAGTTGGAGATGTTGAGCGAGAAGCCGTGGGCCTGTCGGAGGCCGGCGTCGTGGAGGCGCTGGGCCATGGTCGCCGGGCTCGCCCAGCCCGGATTGCCGGCGTCGAGGTAGACCCAGGTGTTGGGGGCCTGGCGGCTGAACTGGGCGAGGGCCCCGGTGAGCATGGCCTGGCGTTCGGCGATCTGCGCCTGCGTCATGCAGCCGTAGTCCCCGAGGGAGTCCGGTTCGAGGACGACGACGGCCGGGCGGCCGGCGATCCCGCCGGCGAACTGGGCGATCCAGCTCGCGTAGGCGGACGGCGAAGCGGCACCGCCCGCGGAGTGCCCGCCGCAGTAGTCGCGGTTGTAGATGTTGTAGGCGACGAGGATGGGCAGCTTGTCCCAGTGGTCCGCGGCGCCTGCGTACGCGCCGGTGGCGGTGCCGATGGTGCCGCTCCAGGAGCCGAACCAGCGGGCCATCGGGGTTTGGGCGATGGAGGCGTTGATCGCGGGCGCCCGGCCGTCCCCCGGGTTGGCGGCGACCCACCTCTTCGCGCTGGAGTCGGGGTCCACGTAGAACCCGTTGGTCATGGTGGTCGGGTCGGCCGCGTGGGCGGACGGTGCGACGGTGAGCGCCAGCGGCAGAGCGAAGAGCGCTGCCACCAGGACGCGGAGTCTGCGGCGCATGACTGTACCTCGGTTTCCTGGCAGGGGTGCGTCGCACGCTCTCGTCCCGAGCGTGCGACGCGCTGAGGAAGTGCGGTGGTACGACGTCCCCTTGTGCCGGTGGCCCTTCGGCAGGGACGACACGTCCGAACGGGTCGGCAGCCGGATTGGGAGCGCTCCCATTGGAAGCGGTCCCAAAGGCACTGAGAACCCTCGGGGTGTGGTCGGTATCGTGTGGCGGGCTCGTGAAGCTGTCAAGGGCCGGAGTACGACCCGCCCTTCACATGGCGAAGACAAGGCTCTACAGTCCTCGTGACTGGAAGCGCTCCCAGACCTCTCCCGTCCGATCGCGGGGGAAAGGCTCATGGCTCATGGCAGAAGATGCGCCGCGTCGGCAGCCGACGCTCGACGAGGTGGCCGAACTCGCCGGCGTCTCCCGCTCCGTGGCCTCCCGCGTCCTCAACAACGCCCCGCACGTCAGCCGCGCCAAACGCGAGGCGGTCGAACGGGCCGTCCGGCACATCGGTTACGTGCCCAACCCGACCGCCCGCGCTCTGGCCACCCGCCAGACGGGAGCGGCCGCCCTGGTCGTCGCGGGAGAGGATCCGTCGATCTTCGCGGATCCGTTCTTCGCCCAGGTGATCGTGGGGGCGTCGGCCGCTCTGGAGGAGGCCGACCTGCATCTGATGCTGTGCCTGGCCGCTTCCGACCGGGGCCGCAAGCGGGTGGAGGAACTCCTTCGGTCCAAGGGCGCCGACGGCGTCATGCTGATGGCGCTGCGCGAGGACGATCCGCTGACCCGTATGGCCGAGGAGGCTGAGATGCCCGTCGTGTTCGGCGGACGCCCGGTCGGTTCGGCCCCCCGGTGGTACGTGGACGTCGACAACGTCGGTGGAGCGCGGGAGGCGACCGAGTACCTGCTCTCGCGCGGCCGGAGTCGCGTAGCCGCGATCTGCGGGCGTCTGGACACCGAGGCCGGGCGTGCCCGGTACCGCGGCTACCGGGACGCCATGCTGGCAGCCGGCCTCGATCCGTTCCCGCCGCAGGAGGGGGACTTCACCGAGCGCAGCGGAGCCGCCGCCATGGCCGCACTGCTGGCGAACCACCCCGGTCTCGACGGGGTGTTCGCCGCCAACGACAACATGGGGGCGGGAGCGCTGCGCACGTTGCGCCGGGCGGGCCGACTGGTCCCCGCCGACGTCGCAGTGGTCGGCTTCGACGACCTGGCCGTCGCCGAGGTCGCCGATCCGCCGCTCACCACCGTCCGTCAGCCCATAGAGGCTTTCGGGCGGGAGATGGCGCGCATGCTCGTCGCGCTCATCCACGGACAGGACCCCACCCCGCTGATCCTGCCCACCCGCCTGGTCACCCGCTCCAGCGCCTGACGACCGACTGTGCAGGCACGTTCGTGACCGTGCGCCCAGGAGCGCCAACGAGGTGTCCGTGTCGTCGCCGGCCCGCCGAACGGGAGAGACGGGCCCCCGGTCCGAGCCGGGGGCCCGCAATCGGTCAGCAGGTCGAGTTGGTCTGGGTGAGGAGGCCGAGCCGCCACGGGAGGCTGTTGTAGTCGCCGCCCGCGTTGGGGTTCATGCCCTGGTAGAGGTACTGGAGCCGGCAGGCGGGAATGGTGAGTGTCTGGTCGTAGCCGGCACGGATCATCTCGCCGTGGCTGATGTCCCGGGTCCAGGCGCCCGAGGGGAAGGTGACGTTGGCGGCCCGTGCGAACGGGTTGCTCTCGGATGCGGCCAGGGGCGTCCAGGAGCCGGCCAGGCTGCCTGATGTCCAGGAGCGGAAGTAGCGCCGGCCGTCCGATCCGATGGCCTCGACGAGGAGCAGATACTGGTTACCGCCCTGCACCTTGTACACGTTGCTCGCTTCGAACAGGGCGTACTTGTTGGAGTCCTGGGCCGCGATGACGGTGTTCGTGAAGCCGCCCGGGAACTGGCCGACGGTCGTCTGGGAGCGGTACAGGTGTCCGTTGTCGTCGGAGGAGAAGAGGTAGCAGTTGGCGCTGTCGCAGATCACCCACATGTCGACCCAGTAGCCGTTGCCGATGTTCTGCCGGATGATGTCCGGCATCGACGAGTAGAAGTTGCGCGGCGCGCTCCACCCGTTGGGGTTGCTGATGTCGGGGTTGGTGGAGTACGAGGCGTTGCCGGTCTGGTACACGAGGTACCACAGGCGCTGCGGCGCGTAGTAGAAGACCTGCGGCGCGGCCCGGTACCCGGACCCGATGGCGGTGCGGTCCAGATAGTGGTGCGTTGCCGAGCCGGCCTGGGACCAGTCGCTGAAGTTCAGATAGACCAGGTTGTAGCCGGAGGAGCTGGCGACGCTCGCGAACACGTGGTACTTGCCGTTGTACTGGACGACGGTCGGATCCTTGATTCCGGCGATATTGTGGGTGGCGTCCGGCTTCGGTGCGATCAGCGGGCCGCTGGAGCTCCACGAGTAACGGCTGGGCAGGGCAGCGGCGTTGGGGGCGCTGCCGGTGGCGGCGGGGGTGCCGCCCAGCGTGGTCAGCACCGCGTTGTACGCCGGCTTCTTGGCGCCGTTGCGGTCGAAGAGCAGCGGGTTCTCACCGCTGCGCCAGGAGTCGCTGTCGCGGATGCCCCAGACGGTGATGCCGGTGCAGCGTGCGACGTTCATGCAGGCCCTGACCGTGTTCGCGTACGCGGTCGGCGACGCCTGCGCGATGTCCAGCTCGGTGATCTGGACGTCCACGCCGAGGGCGGCGAAGTTCGCCAGCGTCGTCTGGAAGCCGGCGGGCGGGCCGCCGGTGCCGAAGTGGGCCTGGAAGCCGACGCAGTCGATGGGCACGCCCCGCGACCTGAAGTCGCGCACCATGCGGTAGACGCCCTGGGTCTTCGCGGCGTTCCAGTCCTCGATGTTGTAGTCGTTGTAGCAGAGCTTGGCCGACGGATCGGCCGTCCGAGCCGTGCGGAACGCCTGCTCGATGAAACCGTCGCCCAGCAGGTTCTGGAACACCGAGGGGCGGTGCTGGCCGCTGCCGCCGTCGGCGAAGGCCTCGTTGACCACGTCCCAGGAGTGGATCCGGCCCTTGTAGTGGTTCATCACGGTGGTGATGTGGTTGTTCATCACGCTGCGCAGCGTGCCGGCGTCCGTGATGGAGCTGACCCAGCCGGGCAGTTGGGAGTGCCAGACCAGCGTGTGGCCGCGTACCCGCTGTCCGTGGGAGGTTGCGCGGCCCACGATCTGGTCGGCGGGGCCGAAGTTGAACGAGCCGCGGGACCGCTCGGTCGTGTCCCACTTCATCTCGTTCTCGGGCGTGACCGAGTTGAACTCGCGGTCCAGGATGGTGGAGTACGTGCCGTCGCCGAGCCTGCCCGATGCCACGGCGGTTCCGAAGTACCGTCCGGACTGGGCCGCTTGGGTGCCCAGAGTGGAAGCCTGGACGGCGTCGGGTGAGCCGGTAGCGGTCCCGGGCGTCATCAGGACGGTTGCGGCCAGCAGGCCCAAGACCGAGGCTCGGCGCCTGCCGAGCCGTTTCAGCGGGTTCATGGTTCTCCTCGTCGGGTGGGTGGGGGGTGGGGTGGTGCGATCGATGGACCGGTTCAGGGCGTGGACAGTTCGAACCGCGTGACGCGGACCGCGCCGCCGAGTGCCTGAGTGGCGTGGTTGAAGAGGGCGAATCGGTGGCCCATGAAGAACCTCCAGTCGTTTCCCATGGAAAAGGCGGGTCCGAGGCGGGTGAAGGTGGTGCCGTCGGTGCTGAAGAAGAAGGTCCCGGGGCGCGGCGCGCCGGGACGGATGTCCGCGCTCGCACGCAGCCAGATCCGGCCGCCGGAGACGGGCGCGCTCGCGAGTTCGGTGCCCGTGCCGGTGGTGTTCCAGCTGCTGTCCATGGTCAGCCCGCTGACCATCACCACCCGCGTCACACCGCCGTCGCGTCTGACCCCGATCCACGCGGAGGAGTCGCGCAGCAGAGCGAGTCCGGCCCGGTCGCCGTCCCGCATCGCGGAGTGGTCGAGGTGGACCGTGGCGGTGGAGGTGGGCCCCTGGATGCGGTGCGTGAGGGTGTTGCGAGCCCAGTACAGGTCGTTGGTGACGGTCGCGGTCCGCAGGGTGAGGCCGTTGCCGACCGACCACTTGGTGTTGTCCGGGTTATGGTTCCACTCCCATCGCGGCTTGAGGGTCGTGCCGTCGAAGGTGTCGACACCGATCATGGGGGTGACCTGGCGGGGCGGAGGGGGCACGGCCGGGCTGGGATACGAGGTGCCCCATGCGCCGTTCACCAGTTGGACGACGGGCCAGCCGTCCGGGGTCCAGGTGACCGGTGCGAGTGCGGGCATCCGGCCGCCGGGGTACGCGTCGACGAAGGCCAGGTAGTACCAGGCACCGCTCTGCGTCTGCACCAGTCCGCCCTGGTGCGGGACGCCGCCGCCGGGGATCGGTCCGCGCAGGTCGAGGAGGACCTGCCGCAAGGTGTACGGGCCGAAGGGGCCGTTCGACGACTTCAGGATGTACTGGCCGTTCGCGGGGCGGGTCAGGAAGATGTAGTACTGCCCGTTGATCTTGTAGAAGCGGGAGCCCTCAAGGGTGCCGACGCTCGACGGTGCCGTGAACACCTGCTGTGTGCGCACCTGGTTGCGGCCGTCGGGCGAGAGCTGGGCCACGCTGATGGTGGTGTTGCCGTACGCGACGTACAGGGAGTCGTCGCTGTCGACGAGCAGCCCCGCGTCGTAGTAGGGGGTGTCGATCGCCGTCAGCCTGTTCCACGGCCCTTCGACGGCGGTGGCGGTGTAGATGTACGTCCGGGCGAAGTCGATCTGGCCGAGCCAGTAGAAGGTCCTGTTGCCCGGACGGTAGGCCAGCGACGACGCCCAAATGCCTCTGACATAGCCACGGGCGCCGTTCAGGTCGTACTTGGCACCGAAATCGAGGACGGGCACCGAGTGACCGGCGATCTCCCAGTTCACCAGGTCGTACGACCGCAGGACGGGCGCGCCCGGCGAGTAGTGCATCGTCGAGGCCGAGGCGTAGTAGGTGTCGCCGACGCGGATGACGTCGATATCCGCGAAGTCCTGCCAGATCACCGGGTTCGTGTACTGCGTGGCGGCTGCGCTGGCCGACCCTTGGGTGGGAGCGGAGGCGGCGGTTCGGGAGGCTCCGGCCAGAGGGAGGAGCGCGCCGGTGGCCAGGCCGGTGGCGGCCGCCAGCGCGCTGCGACGGGACACGTGGTGATGAGGCCATGACAGATCCATGTGTGGCGTACTCCTTGCGGCTCGGCCGTTGCGGTGGGCGTCACCCGGAGGCTTTGTTCGGAGGGAAGCGGCTCCAGCGTGTTCGCAATGTCGAACGTGGATCGATTTGTCGAGCAACCTGGATGATAGGGGGGCGGTGAACCTCGTCAATACCTCTCGCAGGATTCGGGGCACACTTCGAAACATTCGTGGACTCGGGGGCTCGCATCGCCTCGGGTCGGGCACCCGGAACGTTCAGGTCGTCGCATTTTCAGGTCCTGGCGTCCCGTGTCGGAGGCGATTCGTCGGGAGGTGTTGACATGTTCGCTCGCCTCTCTACCATCCGTGGCACCATAGATTTTCCGAATGGCTGCCGAAATTTCGAACCTCTTCAGTGGCGCCCCAGAAAAGGAGCCCTTGGTGCCCAGACGATCAGGCGGACGACTGCTCCGCCTCCTCGCGGCCGCCGCGCTGACGGTCACCGCGTCCGTGACGGCCTCCGCTCACTCCGCCGCCTCGGCCGCGCCGGGCAGCCCGGCGCTCACCCCACCGCTGGGGTGGAACAGCTGGAACAGCTTCGGGTGCGGGATCACCGAGACCCAGGTTCGCCAGGCCGCCGACGCGATGGTGTCCTCTGGCATGCGGGACGCCGGCTACCGGTACGTGGTGGTCGACGACTGCTGGTTCGACCCGCAGCGCGACGCGGCAGGCAACCTGCGGGCCGATCCGGCCAAGTTCCCGAGCGGGATGAAAGCGCTCGGGGACTACATCCACAGCAAGGGGCTGAAGTTCGGCATCTACCAGGTGCCGGGGGAGCGCACCTGCGCGCAGGCCACGGGCGGCTACCCGGGGTCCACGGGAAGCAGGGGCCACGAGGCCCAGGACGCCGCCAGTTTCGCCGCGTGGGGCGTCGACTACCTGAAGTACGACTGGTGCTCCACCAGCGGTACCCGCGACGAGCAGGTTGCGCGGTTCACGCTCATGCGCGACGCCCTGCGCGCCACCGGGCGGCCGATCGTCTACAGCATCAACCCCAACAGCCTGCACGCCATCACCGGCGCCACGTACAACTGGGGCGAGGTCGCCGACCTGTGGCGGACGACGGAGGACCTGCTCGACATCTGGCAGAACGGCAACACCAACAGCTACCCGATGGGCGTCGGCAACGTCCTGGACGTCACCGCGCCGCTGGCGGCGCAGTCGGGCCCGGGACACTGGAACGACCCCGACATGCTGGTCGTCGGCCGCCCCGGACTGTCGCTGACCGAGTCCCGGTCCCACTTCGCCCTGTGGGCGCTGCTGGGCGCCCCGCTCATGGCCGGCAACGACATCCGCACCATGTCCGCCGACGTGAGCGCGATCCTGCGCAACCCGCGGCTCCTGGCGGTGAACCAGGATCCGCTGGGCGCGGGCGGGCGCAGGGTGCGCGACGACGGCGCCACCGAGGTGTTCGCCAAACCCCTGTCCGACGGCTCGGTCGCGGTGGGCCTGTTCAACCGGGGAGGCGGCACCGCGACGGTCAGCACGACGGCCGCGCAAGTCGGCCTTTCCGGCGGGCCGTTCACCCTGACAGAGCTGTGGAACGGCGGCACACAGACCACGTCCGGGCAGATCTCGGCGAGCGTCCCCGCGCACGGCGTGGCCGTGTTCCGGGTGACCGGCGGCAGCCCGCTGGCCGCCACCACCTCGCGGCTGCGCGGCAACGCGTCCGGCCGCTGCGTGGACGTGGACAACGCCTCCACCGCCGCCGGGGCCAAGGTGCTGATCTGGGACTGCCACACAGCCGCCAACCAGTTGTGGACCACATGGGCGGGCGGCGAGATCCGAGTCTTCGGCGACAAGTGCCTGGACGCCTACAACCAGGGCACCGCCGACGGCACCCGTGTCATCACCTGGCCCTGCAACGGCCAGAACAACCAGCAATGGACAGTCGGCTCCGACGGGTCGATCCGCAACGTCCACGCCGGGCTGTGCCTCGACGTCGACCGGGCGGGCACCGCCAACGGGACGCCGCTGGTCCTGTGGACGTGCAGCGGCCAGGCCAACCAGAAGTGGACCCGCACCTGATGCCGGGGCCGGTGGCCTCGGCTCAGGACGTCGTGCCGGCCACCGTGCCTCCCGACCTTGTCACGTAGTACGTCGTCGTGGCGCCCCTCCAGACACGGAAGGCGAGTCTCACTCGCGCGTCGTCCTCGACCGCGTTGAGGAAGGCGGGAGTGAGACGGATGGCCTTCTCGGCGTAGTCCGGCGCGAAGGCGGTGTTGAACCGCTGGTACGGGTCCAGCTGGTCGTCGGGTGAGCGGCCGGGTACAACATCGCTTCGGTCCGCAAGCAGCGGGTCTGCGGCAGCAGTACAAGCGGCCACTCGTTGCTGATCCGCACCGTGACGGAGGCGCCGTTCGCCGCACCGACGAGGACGTACACGCCGCACGCCCTGGACGTCTGCGCTGCCGCGCGGCCTGCCTCGCCGCCTTCATGTCTGTCTTCACGTCTGTCCGTTCGGAAGACAGAGCCGATGGTGCACAGCTCAGTGACCGCGGGAAGCGAAAGGGTTGCTGCGAAATGACGGGGGTTGCCGCTGTTCGGCCCATGAATGTTCACGGAGCCCGCGGTGTTGCCCCCGAAGCGGCAGGCATCTTGATCAAACGCTTCGACGACGCCACTGTCCTCGTCCGCCATACCCTCATTCAGATTGGGTCTGAGGGGCTGTTTGTTGCCGTGAGCTTATGTTCGAAGCGCTTCGACAATATGGTGAGCACCGAGAGCATCGCGCCCGGAGCGCCCAGAGCGTCCGGACGCCTTCTCCGAGCCGGCGACGCGTCCTCGACGGGAGGGCAAGTGAACCACCTCGGGCGGACGGGACAGCGATTCCCGGCGATAGCCGAAGTCCCCGCGATGGACGCCTGGCCGGCCGCGACCGCCGACGACGCACCCCTCTCAAGGGATCCGCGACGGCAACGCCGGCCAGTGGTTCGCACGTCGACGCGGCTGGTCCCCACCCCGGGGCGCGCACCCCCGGCGGACGGGCGGCCGCACTCAGTGAAGGAGACACGGATGAAGGGCATGTGTATGGCATTTCGGTCCCGGTGGAGGCGCGGGAGGCCAGCGGCGGTGCTCACCGCGGTGACCGCCTTACTGGCGGCGCTGCTGACCGGGATCGGGGCTGCCGGGACGGCACAGGCGGCCGACGTGGATCCGAACGCCTGGTACGTGCTGGTCAACCGGAACAGTGGCAAGGCCGTCGAGGTGCAGGGCGCCTCCACCGCGGACGGCGCCAAGGTCGTGCAGTACGCCGACTGGGGCGGGACCAACCAGCAGTGGCAACTGGTCCGCGCGACGGGAGTGCTGGCGCAGGTGCACACCGCGGGGCGGGTCAAGGACGCCGGAAACACGGTGCAGTACAGCTGGCCCGGCGTGTACTTCGAGGGCACCGTCCGGGGCACCGGCGTGGGCGTCGTACTCGATGACCCGGCCGCCGACTACGACGTCCAGGTCGACGGAGCCACCGTCGCCACGCTCGTCACGCCGGGCCGGACCACACACTGGATCAACGGCCTGCCGGACCGTGCGCACACCGTCCGGCTCGTCAAGCGCAACGACAGTCCGGGGGACACCAGCACGTTCGGAGGCTTCGTCGCCGCGCCCGGCGGTGCCGTGCTGAGCAAACCGACGGCCCGCAACCGCCAGATCGAGTTCATCGGGGACTCCCTCACGGTGGGCTACGGCAACCTCTCGACCTCCCGAGACTGTGCCTGGGACCAGGTCAGGCGGACCACCAACGCCGACGTGAGCTACGGCGCCCTCACCGCCCGGCAACTGAACGCCGACTACCAGCTCAACGCCTATTCGGGTCTCGGCATGGTACGCAACTACAACGGACACTCGCCGGACGTCACGTACCGGACCTTCTACGACCGTGCCCTGCTGAACGTGGCCGGCGACGTCTGGCAGAACCCGGGCACCTGGCGTCCTCAGCTCGTGGTGGTCAACCTCGGCACCAACGACTTCTCGACCTCCATCAACCCCGGTGAGCCGTGGACGCCCGACAGCCTCGCGGCTGCCTACCGCACCGCCTACGGCGAGTTCCTCCAGAAGCTGCGGACGCGCTACGGGGCCGCGACCACCATCGTGGCAGTCGGTGCCGGCCAGTTCGCCGCCCATGTCCAGCAGGTGGTCAAGGCGCGCAACGCCGCCGGCGACAGCCGGGTCCGCTACTGGTTCCTCGACGACTCGGGGCTGGACTTCCTGGGCTGCGACTGGCACTACTCGGCGCACGACGACCGACTCATCGCCGACCGGCTCACGTCGTTCATCGCCGGCCTGCCGACAGCCTGGTGACGGCACCGGCCACCGGGGAGCACCACGGAGTCGGATCCGGCGAGCCGTCCGGGCCGGGCTGGGACGCGGAGACGAGCCACCTCGGCCCGGACCTCATCGGATGTGTTTCGCGGGCTTGGCGGCGGCGTTGAGCAGACGGCTCGCCCGCAGCACGGGCCCGTTCTTCAAGGACTGAGGTTGCCGACCCGGTGACGGCACCTCTGCGCGATCTGTCCACGTCCCGGTCGGCCGATGAGGGCCGACCGGGACGTCGGACTCAGGCGAGGTCGAACCGGTCGAGGTTCATCACCTTGTTCCACGCCGCAACGAAGTCACCTACGAACTTCTCTCCCGCGTCCTGGGACGCGTAGACCTCCGAGATGGCTCGGAGCTGGTGGTGCGCACCGAAGATCAGGTCGACGGCGGTGGCGGTCCACTTGACCTCGTCCGTGACGCGATCCCGGCCTTCGAACACGTTCTCGTCCGTAGCCGACGCCTTCCACTCCGTGCCCATGTCGAGCAGGTTGACGAAGAAGTCGTTGGTCAGGATTCCCGGCCGGTGGGTGAAAACGCCGTGGGGAGACCCCTTGAAGCCGGTGTTCAGAGCCCGCATGCCGCCGATCAGCACCGTCATCTCGGGAGCGGTCAGTGTGAGCAGGTTGGCACGGTCCAGCATGAGGGTCTCCGGGGACAGCTTCTCGCCCGCCGGAAGGTAGTTGCGGAAGGCGTCCGCCGTGGGCTCCAGCACGGCGAACGACGCCGCGTCGGTCTGCTCCTGCGAGGCGTCCGTACGCCCCGGTGCGAAGGGGACCGCGATGTCGTACCCGGCGTTCCTCGCGGCCTGCTCGACGGCCGCGCACCCGCCGAGGACGATCAGGTCGGCGAGGGAGACCCGGGTTCCGTCGGTCCGGGAGAGGTTGAAGTCCTGCTGGATGCGCTCGAGCGTCCGCAGTACCTCGGTCACCTCGGGGAGGTCGTTGAGCTCCCAGTCCTTCTGCGGCGCGAGCCGGATCCGTGCCCCGTTCGCCCCGCCGCGCTTGTCGGTGCCGCGGAAGCTTGCCGCCGACGCCCAGGCGGTGGTGACCAGCTGGGAGAGGGAAAGGCCCGAGGCGAGGATCCTGCCCTTGAGGGCGGCGATGTCCTCGTCCCCGACCAGTTCGTGATCGACGGCGGGGACGGGGTCCTGCCACAGCTGCGGCTCGGGAATCCACGGGCCGAGGTAACGCGAGACGGGTCCCATGTCGCGGTGCAGCAGTTTGTACCAGGCCCTGGCGAACGCCGCCGCCAGCTCGTCCGGGTTCTCGTGGAACCTCTTCGTGATCGGTCCGTAGACCGGGTCCACCTTCAGCGCGAGGTCCGTCGTCAGCATCATGGGGGCGTGCCGCTTCGACGGATCATGGGCGTCGGGCACGGTGTTCCGGGCCGCGGGATCCGTGGGAGTCCACTGGTGGGCGCCGGCGGGGCTGCTCGTCAGCTCCCACTCGTACCCGTACAGGTTGTCCAGGTAGCCGTTGTCCCACTTGGTCGGCTCGGTGGTCCACGCGCCCTCCAGGCCACTGGTGAGCGTGTCGGGGCCCTTGCCGCTGCCGTACGTGTTCCGCCAGCCGAGGCCCTGCTGCTCGATGGGGGCGGCCTCGGGTTCGGGGCCGATATAACTGGGGTCGACCGCGCCATGACACTTGCCGAAGGTGTGGCCGCCGACGATGAGCGCGACCGTCTCCTCGTCATTCATCGCCATGCGCCCGAACGTCTCACGAATGTCCCGGGCGGCAGCCATCGGATCCGGGTTGCCGTCGGGCCCCTCCGGATTGACGTAGATCAGTCCCATCTGCACGGCGGCGAAAGGACCGGTGAGTTCCCTGTCGCCGCTGTAGCGCTCATCTCCGAGCCATGTGTCCTCGGGTCCCCAGAAGATCTCCTCGGGTTCCCAGATGTCCTCTCGCCCGAAACCGAACCCGAACGTCTTGAACCCCATGGATTCCATGGCACAGTTTCCCGCGAAGACCAGAAGATCAGCCCAGGAGATTTTCCGGCCGTACTTCTGTTTGACCGGCCAGAGCAGGCGGCGCGCCTTGTCCAGGCTCGCGTTGTCCGGCCAGCTGTTGAGGGGGGCGAAGCGCTGTGCGCCGCTGCCGCCACCGCCGCGGCCGTCCGCGATGCGGTACGTGCCCGCGGCATGCCAGCTCATTCGGATGAAGAGCGGCCCGTAGTGACCGTAGTCGGCAGGCCACCAGTCCTGGGATGTCGTCATCACCTCGAAGACGTCATGCTTCAGCGCGTCGACGTCGAGGGTCGCGAACTCTTTCGCGTAGTCGAAGTCCTCGTCCAGCGGATTGGCTCGGGGCGAGTGCTGGTGGAGAACCTGAAGGTCCAGCTGATTCGGCCACCAGTCCCGGTTCGTCCTGGGCCGCCGAGTCGGCGTGGGCGTCGGTGAAGGGATTGCCGGATTCTCGCTTTCACTGCCGGACATGCCCGTCCTTCTTCCTGTCTCGGTGTTCCTTCTGCTGGCTGCTGCTCTTGACGTTGTCGGCTTTTGCTGGTGTCGAGCACGTCGACCCACACACTCAGCGCGCCATGGCGCCCACCGGCTGGAAAAGGTGCTGTGCCGCGTCCGTATCGTCGCGCACCGCGGACCACACCTCCATGAAACACGCAGAGCACCCCGTATGACAGATGTGAGAGAAGCGGCGTCCTTTGTGCTCTCGTGCCGGCTTTCGACACAAGCCGAATCCGATGCGACAAGCCCCCGGACTAGCCGGAGGAGCGGTCTCGCGGGGTGGCGGGTCGGCCGACGCCCGAAAGGGCCGCGCGGGAACGGTTACGGATGCAGGCCGTGGAGCTCTTCGAGGCCGGGCAGAGGGAACGGGGAGATGACGCAGCCAGACCCGGGATTGGACGCCATGGGAATCGTTGTAAGCTCCGGAAACCGCCCTTGACCTGCAAAAAGTACCTACGGCATCTGATGCCCGGGAGTATCACGAAGCGGCACGCATCCTGGACGCCGGCCCTCCGGAAAGAAGCCTGATTCCGCCGGCACTGAACAGCAAATCTGAGCTTCGGTGGGATCGCCGGCCCGGGCACGGCCCGGATCTCGGACGATGCGGTTCCTCGGACTGCTTGGCCACCCGAACCCGTACCGGTGAGGAGGTGGGAAGAAGGACGACCTGCTGCAAGCACGTGTGGGGCGATCACCCCCGGTGATGCAGCGGCGCAGCTCGGTGAGCTGGGAGCTCGGACCACGGATACCGGAAGGCTGTCGGGCTGCGTCGGGTCATCGACGCGGGAGGGGCGATCCCGTCTCACTGCGCGATGTCATGCCTTGCCTTGTGTTAGTGTCATGCGTTTGCGTGGTCGTCGCGGTGGGCGATTCTGCCTGTTCGGTTCCACTTGTGCGTGGGCCGTTCCATCCTGCCGGGCCTTCCTCGGTACGTCCCCCCTGCGGAAGGCTGTTCATGAAGCATCCCCACGACTCCGGCATCGCTCACGGCGGTCCCGCCCAGTCCGAGGCCACGACTCCGGCGCTGCCCCCGGCCGTCTCCTTCGCCGGCCTGGAACTGCCGGTGGAGGTGCTGCGGACACTGAGCGCACTCGGGGTGCGCGAACCCTTCCCGATCCAGGCCGCCACACTGCCCGATGCCCTGGAGGGACGCGACGTCCTGGGGCGCGGGCGCACCGGATCGGGCAAGACGCTCGCCTTCGGCCTGCCGCTGCTGACACGTACGGCCGGGCGGCGCGCCGAACCGAAGCAGCCCCTCGCTCTGATCCTCGTGCCCACCCGGGAGCTGGCCCAACAGGTCACCCAGGCGCTGGCGCCGTACGCCGAGGCGTTGCGGCTGCGGATGGCCACGGTCGTCGGCGGCGTGTCGATCGGCCGGCAGGTCGCCGAGCTGCGCGAGGGAGCCGAGGTGGTCGTCGCCACCCCCGGGCGCCTGCACGACCTGATCGAGCGCAAGGCCTGCCGCCTGGGACGGGTGAGGATCACCGTGCTGGACGAGGCCGACCAGATGTGCGACCTGGGATTTCTGCCGCAGGTTGCCGACGTGCTCGACCAGGTGCACCCCGACGGTCAGCGGATGCTCTTCTCGGCCACTCTGGATCGTGACGTCGATCAGCTGGTCCACCGCTACCTCCACGACCCCGTCGTCCACTCGGTCGACCCGTCCGCGGGCACGGTCTCGACGATGCAGCACCACGTTCTGGTCGTCCACGGCCCTGACCGCTACGCCGTCACCACGGAGATCGCCGCCCGCGACGGCCGCGTACTGCTGTTCCTCGACACCAAGCACGCCGTCGACCAGCTCACCCGGCATCTGCGGGCCAGCGGGGTGCACGCCGGGGCCCTGCACAGCGGCAAGTCCCAGCCACAGCGCACACGGACCCTGGCGCAGTTCAAGAACGGCCAGATCACCGTTCTGGTGGCGACCGATGTCGCCGCCCGTGGCCTGCACGTCGACGACCTCGATCTCGTGGTCAACGTCGACCCGCCCACCGACCCCAAGGACTATGTGCACCGCGCCGGCCGTACCGCCCGCGCCGGTCAGTCCGGCAGCGTGGTCACGCTCGTGCTGGCGGGCCAGCGCCGCGAGACGAGCCGCATGATGGCCGGAGCCGGCATCGAGCCGACCGTCACCAAGGTGCGCTCGGGCGAGGCGGAACTGAGCCGGATCACCGGCGCCAAGGCTCCCTCCGGCATCCCGCTCGACGGCGGGCCCGCCGTCCCCCGACCCAAGAACAGCAACGCTCCCTTCCGCGGCCTCGGCACCAGCAAGGACCCTTCCCGCGGTGCCGGCGGCAAGTCCCGAAAGGCCGGCGAGGCTCGCAAGCTCGCCGAGGCCCGCAAGGCCGCCCTCGTGCGTCGCAACGGCTGAGAGCCGTTGCCCTTACTCCGAATCTCCTGGCCACGGGATCGACATCCCTCGGCCCGGCCCGAAGCCCGTCCTGTGCCCCCACCAGGAAGCGAACGCCCTCGGCCGCGAGAGGGATACCCGCCGAAACGAACCAGGATGATGTTGCCGGCGCCCCGCACTGCGCCCGGCGTGACAAGCTGTGCTCGCCCACTCCCGAACCCAGGAGGTCACCATGACCGCAGAGCCCGTACCTACGGAAGGTTCGGAGCCGGCTGCCCCCGAGACGTCCCCTCTGGCGCCGGACAGCGACGGCAACTACGACCTCAAGCGCAAGTTCCGTGAAGCCCTGGCGCGCAAGCGCGGTGCGCAGGCGGACGCGGCCGATGTCGCCGCCAACCCGGATGCGTCGAAGGTGCGTGCGGCGCACGGCCCGGCTGCGAGCCAGCGGTCGTTCAGGCGTAAGAGCGGCGGCTGAGTCGTCAGTCCCGCGGTCCGGCCGCTTTGCCGGCACTCTGCGCGCTGTCCACTCGCGCGCCCGGTGCCGTGGCCCGCAACGTGCGCCTGCCCGGGTGCGCGTTGCGGGCGAGGCGTAGCCGGGGCTTTCGCCTGTGGAAATGGCCCAACCGCGGCTGACGCGGGTCGGTGGCGCCGCCGCACTGGCATTCCCGGCCAGGACGTCCGGCCGCCGGCGTTGCACGGTGGCCAGGACGCAGCTGACGGCCCGGTGCGACGCCGGCGCATCTGGCCATCCCAGCCGGCGTCACCACCGGGGCCGTCCGAATCCTCGGAGATGCAATGCCGATTCGGGCCGGGGCGATCCGCAGGATGACCGGCTCCTGCGGGCTGGAGGCCGTACCTCGCGCCGACGACAGCGACTACGGCCTGACTGACGACATCCGGTCGGGCGACTTGACCCGACCTTTCGCGTAGCCCGGTGGCTGCGGGCGGGCGGCGTCGGCGGGAACACGGCCAGCCGCACCGTGGAGGCGCCGATTCGAGGTCTGCGGAAGAGCGGGGTGGGCCGCGGCGTCGGCTCGTACGTGCTGCACGCCTACGGCGAGTTGCGGCCGATCGTCCGGGCCGGGATGAGCGCCCAGGCGTGCCGTGGGGCGGGTGATGTGGAGGAGGTGTGCGTGGCGAATGACATGTGATCTTCGTACATGCAGTGGGTGTTAGCCTGCCCGCGGTCACGATCGATTGCATACGGGGGAGGCGCGGTGGTCTCGGACGGCTACCAGGTCAAGGCAGGCATGACCGGCCAGGCCCAGCAACTCGACGCCGCCGGCACGGACATGGACGGCGTCAGCTCGGCCGTCAAGTCCCGCACGAGTTACTCGTACGGCGATGTCGGCGGCGACGACGCCGCGTCGGCGCTGAACGCGTTCGTCAAGGCCTGGGAGGCGGAGGCCGAGACACTGGCGTCGGCGTTGCACGAGCTCGGTAGCAAGGTGCAGTTGGCCAAGAAGACCTACCACGGCACCGACGGCCTGGTGAAGACGCACGCGGACAGCGTCCCCGTCGGCGGCACGAGCAGCCTCACCGACACATCGACGCGGGGCGGGCGCACTTCGGCCCTGTCGAGCTACTGAGGAACGGGCCGGTGTCGTTTTTCTTCTCTCCCCTCGACTCTCCTTCCTTCCGCCTCGCGTGGCTCGCCGGGCTGTCCGAGAAGATGCTCGGTGCCGGGAGCAAGAACGAGCTCCTCGACCTGATCGACGACGCCCTCTCGGTGCCCGAACCGGGCGGCGACCCAGGCGTGCTGGAGGGCCTGGCAACGCTCTACCGCGGCCAGGTCGACCAGGTCGGCAGCGTCTTCGACCAGGTCGACCGGGTGGGCCGCAAGGGTCTTCCGGAGGTGTGGGTCGGCGACACGAGTGTCCTCGCCTCCGACGTGGTGAACGCCGCCGGGCGGTCCGTGACCCAGATGAGCGAGGCCTTCCAGGGTGGCGCGACGGTGCTGCTGACGCTGGCCGACGCGATCGGCGCCGCGCAGCGCAAGGACGAGCAGGGCCGCGGACAGTTGCTGGAGCAGAAGAAGACGCTCGGAGGCAGGGACGGTTTCTTCGACGACCTGCACGAGAACGACGAGGAGGAGTGGGACCGCAAGAACGCCGCGCACTTCGGCTCCTACGCGGTCGACCTGATGCACGCCGCCGTCTCCGACGCGCAGGAGGCCACCCGCGTCGCGGCCCGGGACCTGAACAAGTGGGCCGCCGAGGCACGGGCCGGGAAGATGGACACCAGCGAACTCACCGCCGTCGACAAGCTGATGCTCGCCGACACCGGCGTCGCGGGCGCCGACACCGAGCTGAACGAGATTCTCACGGCCGGCGACCTGACGCGCGCGTCGACGCGTATGGACCTGCTGAGCCTCGACGACGAGATGGCCTTGGAGCGGATGCTGGCGAAGTCGGACAGCCCGCAGGAGCGGGCCTACCTGATGAAGGCCCTGGCCGCCGGCCACAGCGTCGCCGAGATCGGGAAGTTCCAGGACAAGATCCACGGCAAGGACCCCGACTGGCTGCGCCGGCACCTCACTCCGGTGGTCACCGCCGCGGACAGCATGAACGACAAGGGCCAGGCGCCGGACGGCTCGAACAACAACAAGGACTACGTCACGTTCGACGGCCAGCGGTGGATTCAGGGCGGCGACGGCTCCGAGGGTACCTGCGTGGCCTCGTCCACCGTCACGTCCCGAGCCATGGTCGACCCCCTCTACGCGCTCGACCTCACCGGCGGCCCCGACGGGCAGCAGGACGACCCCAACGCCTTCAAGCAGCGCCTGGTGGCCGAACAGCACCGGCTGCACACCGAAGGCGACGGCGGTGAGAACTGGGGTGGCATGGGGCCCGAGGGGCAGGAACGGATCAACGACTCCGCCGTCGGCAGTGCCACCGGCAGTGACTACGAACGCCAGGACCTGAACAGCGCCGCCGACCGCAGGGCGGTCCTCACCGAAGTCGAGAAGTCGGTGGCGCAGGGGCGGCCGGTGCCGGTCGACGTCTCGGGTAAGGAGGGCGCCCATGCGATGACCATCATCGCCCAGGAGGGTGACATGCTTCAGGTGTACAACCCCTGGGGCTCGACCACCTGGGTCAGCGAGGACGACTTCATCAACGGCCACATGGGCAAGGCTTCCACCAGTGATCTCCCCAACGCGTACAGCGTCTATCTTCCGCGGTAGCAGGGGCGGTGCCGCGATCGCGGCAGCCGCGCTCCTCGCTCTCGCCACGGGCTGCGGCTCGGACACCGACGAACCGGCCGGCGGCTCCACGAGCACCGCGAGCCGCCCGACGAGCCACCCGGTGAAGGACACCAGCATCACTGCAGAGCCGGGCGAGCGCTTCACGCTCACCGTCGACCAGAACGCCTCCACCCGCGAGTACTGGTACCTGGTCGACCCCGAGCCCGACAGCTCGGTGCTGGTCAGCCGCGGCCAGGACTACGCGTCGGACACCGGCGACGAGCCGGTGGACGGTGCCGGCGGCCGGCTCACCTTCACCTTCGAGGCCAAGGGCAGGGGGACCACCCGGTTCACGCTGCTGCACTGCACGTTCACCACCTGCCAGGGCAACACCTCCACCCTGCCCCCCGAGACGACCGGACCCTCCGCCACCCCGTCCACGGGGGCGGACACCCCCTCCCAGGCCCCCGAACGCATCACCTACACCGTCACCGTCGACTGAGCCGCAGCGGACCGAGTCAGATGAGACGAGACACCCGAGGCCCCGCCATGAACGACGACGCCCCGTACCCGCCGGACCGGACGGACGACGAGCTGGCCCGGCTCGACATCACCGTCCTGCTGCGTCACGGCCTCGCCGCCGAGCCCGGTCCCCGGCGCACCGCCCTGTTCGGCGACGGCGCCGCGGCCGCGGCCGTCATCCTCGACCGCCTCGGCACCGAGCCGCGCTCGGTCGCCTTCCTCGCCGACACCGTGCGCGCCGGCGGACTCGCCCGTGCCGCGGAGCTGCCCGAGCCCCTGCCCCGCCGGGGGGCGGCCGTCGTCGTACGGGAGTGGCTGCGGGCCGGCACCGAACTCGTGGGCGGGATCGCCGTCGACGACACCGCGGCCACCTGGCTGCGCGCCGTCGCGACCATCATCGAACTGAAGCAGCTGACCCGGGCGCGGGGCCGGAGTACGTGATCTGAGGAGCCGATCCGAGTACGGCGGCGGGTGTGGGGCCACCGGGCGGTTGCCCATCGTGGGCTTCACGGAGAAGACCCGTCCCGCCCCCGAACCCGCCGCCGGCCACGGCGCGTCCCCGCCGAGTGGGTGGGGCCGGCCGCCCTCGCGGTCCTGCTCCTGCTCCTGCTCACCGGCGCCTTCGCGAAGCGGTCTACGACATGTGTGTGTCAGTGACTGGCGCCGCGTCAGAAAGGGCGGCAGCGGGTCAGCGTGAGCCCTGGAGCACCCGGCGACGAGCCCGGCGATCCGCTGGGCGCCGTAGGTTTCGAAGTGGGTGTGGTCGTTGCAGAAGAAGGCGCCCAGGGGCCCGCTGCCTCCGTGGTCGCCGTTGTTCGGGCAGAAGCGCAGGCTGTACACGTGTTTCGGGCAGGTCGAGGAGGAGTCGTTGATGCCGAACTGGATGAACAGGTGGTCGCCCGCCTTCATCCCGGTGCTCACGTTCAGCATCGCCTGCCGGCGTGAGGAGTACGTGTTGGACATGAGGGGGCACTCGCCGTCGGGGCCCTTGGTGCCGCTCACGTTCGGCTCGTACAGCCAGGTCTGGATGCTGCGGCCTCCGACGGCTTGGTTCTTGACGGTCACGTCGCTGTTGAACAGAGCGTCGAACTGACTGCCCCAGCCGACCGGACAACGGCCGGAACTCGGGTTGGCCATGGTGGAGTCGCCATCCACACGGCGACAGGTTGGGCCGCCGCTCGTCCGGCCGGGGCCGCGGCGCGGGAGGCGCCGGCGCAGTGCGCCGCGACACGGCCGGCGGCGGAGGTGGTGTGCACGCCGAGAGCAGACAGGGCGAGCACCAGTAACGTCGTGATCAGGATCCGCGAGTTCTTCATCATGTCTCCGAGGGAGGGGCGCTGACGGACGTCGGTCAGCGCAGGTAAGCGGCCAGGGACAGGCGCTGCTCCCGGATGTCGTGAAGCACCGGTTCGGCCATCGCGGTGGCGCCGTACTGCGAGAAGTGGGTGTTGTCCGTGACCCCGTCGGTGGAGGCGCGCAGGAAGAGCTGTGCGGAGGCGGATGGGCCGAGGGACTCCACCCAGGCACAGTTGTGGGACTGCTCCGGCGGACGCGACCAGACGTTCCAGCAGACCTCGCGAGGTGAACTCGTCGTCTACGGGAACAAGTGCCTCGACGCCGAAAACAGCAGCCCCAAAGTCATCATCCGGGACTGCACAGGCGGCACCAACCAGAAGTGGACCCCAACCTGAGATCCGTCGCATACAGCCTGCGGTGCCTACGGCGGTGTTCGCCCACATCGAGGGCGGCGTGGCCATGTGGTGCTCTCCGGCGTCACCGATCTGACCACCCTGATACGCGACGGCATCCGGCGGCCGAACCATCTCATCGACCTCAACGGGCTCGCCCTCGACGAGATCTCCACCCTCCCAGCACGCGGCGTCGCTCGTGGTCATCGACTACGGGAAGCACGTCCGCGCCGGCCAATTGCAGCGGTACGTGGGTGAAGTGCGGCACCCGATCTTCCAGCGCCTCGGCGAGCCTCACCGGACGGAGAGCCGAGGATACGTCACCCGCTACGAGGCGAGCCGCACACGGATGCCCAGAGTGCTGTCCCCTCCCCGGAGTCGGCTGTGGAGGATCATGAGGCGGCCGAGGATGCCGTACTTGCGCGCGATGAGGGAGCGGTAGCGGGCGCCGGTCGCCTCGTCGACGATCTCGGCGGTGGCCGGGACCTGGTCGCCCGTCGGGTTGCCGCGCAGGTCGCAGGGGCCGACGAGGATGTCGCCGCGGGCCCGGATCCGCTTGACCTTCCAGGAGTCGGCGGGGGTCCGCACGCCCAGCGTGTCACCGTCGCGCACCACCCACACCGGGGTGGCGACCGGGGCGCCGTTCTTGCGGTAGCTGGTGACCAGCATGTACTTGCCGGCGCCGAGCCGCTCCAGCAGCGTGTTGTCCATGATGCGTTTCCGCTCCTTGCTATGGCGTTCGAGGCCGTTGGCCTCTTGGGAGGCGTACTGCGATGTCAGTTCGGCGGCAGCGGTCATGCTCTCGTCCTGAGAGAAGTGCGGAGGCAGCTCGATTTGGTTGAGGGTGGGCGCGTTGCTGGTCTTGTTGAGCAGCTGGGCCCGGTGCTGTGGGTGAACTTGGAGACGACGATGGCCGACCGGCAACACCCACGAAGCCGCGCACGTGGGTGCCTTCTTCCGAGGGCTGCCGGACGGCGGCGCGCGCATGAGGTCGCCAGGTGGAATTGCGTGCCGCCGCCCTGAGGGGATGGTTCAGTTCAGCGGGACGTCGAGGACGGCCTTGCGGTGGCTGAACGTCTCGATGGAGTAGCGGCCGTGGTAGTTGCCCATGCCGCTCTCGCCGACGCCGCCGAAGGGGAGGGTCGGCACGGCGAGGTGGTGCATCGGCAGGCCGAAGTTGAGGCCGCCCGAAGAGGTCTCGGCGGCGAGGCGGCGCTTGGTGGTGTCGTTCTCGGTGAAGGCATACAGGGCGAGCGGCTTGTCGCGCCCGGTGATGAACGCGATCGCCTCGTCCAGGTCGGCCACGGTCAGGATCGGCAGGATGGGGCCGAAGATCTCTTCCTGCATCACGGGATCGTCGGCCCGGACATCGACGAGCACGGTCGGGGCGATGTACTTGTCTGTGCGGTCGGTCTGCCCGCCGGTGACCGTCCGGCCGGAGCCCAGCAGCGCGGACAGCCGGTCGAAGTGCCGCTCGTTGATGATCCGCCCGTAGGCGTCGGAGGTCTGCGGGTCCTCACCGAACAACCCCTTGATCGCGACGGCCAGGGCGGCCTGCAGTTCGGTCGCGGTGTCCGGGTCGGTCAGGACGTAGTCGGGGGCGACGCAGGTCTGTCCGGCATTGGCGAACTTCGTCTGCGCCAGGCGCTGCGCGACCGTGGCGATGTCGGTGTCCTGGTCCACGAACACCGGCGACTTGCCGCCGAGTTCGAGGACGACGGGGGTGAGGTTCTTCGCGGCGGCGGTCATCACGATGCGGCCGACCGTGCCGTTGCCGGTGTAGAAGATGTGGTCGAAGTGCTGCTCCAGCAGCACGCTGGTCTCCGGCGCGCCGCCCTCGACGACCGCGGTCGCGTCGGTGTCGAGATACGCGGGCAGCAGCTCGGCCAGCAGTGCCGAGGTGCGGGCGGCGTAGTTGGCGGGCTTGATGACGACCGCGTTCCCGGCGGCGAGCGCGCCCGCGACGGGCACCAGCAGCAGATTGATCGGGTAGTTCCACGCCGAGATGATCAAGGCGACACCCAGGGGGTCGAACTCGGTGCGGGCGGTGCTGCCGGGTATTCCGGGCACCGTCACCGGGGCGGATTGCGGGGCGGTCCACTCCTCCAAGTGCTCCAGGTAGTCGTCGATCTCGGCGATCGTGAGGTCGATCTCCATGGCGTCGGCCTCGGCGCGGTTCTTGCACAGGTCGGCGTAGAGGGCGTCGGCTATCGCCGCGCGGTTGTCGGTGAGCAGGTCGCGCAGACGGGTCAGCTGTGTCCGGCGCCAGGCCAGGGGCTTGGTACGGCCGGTGCGGAAGGCAGCGCGCAGCCGGTCCACCAGCGCGGTGGCTTCGGCGGCGGTGAAGGTGTCGTCGAGGGTGAAGGCCGACTTGGTGACGGTCACGGTCGTGTCCTGTTCGGTTGGGAGGGAAAGCCGGTCGGCATCCGGCTGCAGGGAAGTCGCGGCCGTGGAGGTGGTGCGCTCAGACCGTGGCGGCCGTGCGTGCGGTCGTGGGTTCGCCGTCGCCCGACGGGGCGGATGTGGCTTGGCTGTCGTCTGACAGGGCGGCCGTGTCGGTGGCGGGCGAGGTGGACCTGCGGCGGATTGCCAGGCCGACCATGGCCACACCAATGACGAGGGCGAACGCCATGCCGGCGAGGGCGAAGCTCAGGGTGTACTGGCTCTCGGCGGGCAGGGCGGGGACCCCGGGGGGCAGGTTGTCGAGCGTCTTGGAGGCGAGCAGCGAGGTGATGACCGCGCTGCCGATCGCGCTGCCGGTGGAGCGGGAGATGGAGTTGATGCCGTTGGCGATGCCGGTCTGGTGGTGGGGAACGCCGGCCACTATCAGGGCGGGCATCGCGGCGTAGCCGAAGCTGATGGCAACGCCGACGACCATGCCGGCCAGGATCACCGACGCGGTGGTGTCGTGGGCGAGGGTCAGCCACGCGAAACCGATGACGCCGAAGGCGGCACCGGCGGCGAGGGTGAGGCGCGCGCCGATGCGGCGTACCAGCATCCCTCCGAACTGGGCGGCCACGAGCGAGACGAGGGCGGAGGGCAGCAGGTAGAGGACGGAGGCACGCAGGACGGAGGCGCCGAAGCCGTAGCCGGCGATCTCAGCGGGTGTCTGGACGAGGTAGGAGACGCCGATGAACTGCGCAAACATGGCGAATCCGACGAGCAGTCCGGCGATGTTGGTGAACAGGACCGGGCGGTGGACGAACATTTTCATGTCAACCAGGGGGTCGCGGACCGTGCGCTCGACGACGACCCAGAGGACCGTGGTGACGGCGGCGCCGACGAAGAGGGCGAGCGTGCGCGGTGAGGTCCAGCCCCAGGTGTGGCCCTGCGAGATGGGCAGCAGGAGCAGGACGAGCAGAAGGGCGAGGCCGGCGGCGCCGAGCCAGTCGGTGCGCCCGCCCGTCCGGGTGCGCGGCGCGGGCACGGCGAGGGCAACGGCGATCAGGGCGATGGTGGCGAGGGCTGCGGCCAGCCAGAAGACCTGGTGGTAGTCGGGGTGCGCACCCTGCGTCAGGAGTCCGGCGCTGACCAGGGCGAGGCCGCTGCCCACCCCGAGCGTGCCGCTGACCAGGGCCATGGCGCCGGGCAGTCGCGGGGGCTCGACCTCTTGGCGCAGCACGGACAGCGCGAGCGGGAAGATCGCGGTGGCGGCGCCCTGCATCACGCGGGCCGCGATGAGCAGCAGCATGGAGCTCGTGGTGGCGGCGAGCACGGATCCGGCGACCATGACCACCAGCACGCCGAGCAGGGTCGGCTTCGTGCCGCGCTGGTCGCCGAGGCGGCCCAGCAGCGGCGTGAAGACCGCGGCCGACAGCAGCGTGGCCGTGGTGACCCAGCTGACCTGGGCCGTGGTGGCGCCGAGATCGTTCTGGATGATGCTGAGGATCGGGATGACCAGGGTCTGCATCATCGACACGACCATGGCGGCGAGGCCCAGCACCAGGACGAGGCTGAGGCTGCCGGTGCGGCGCTCCGGCGCGGTGGCAAGGGAGGACTTCACGGTCTTCTTTCCGGTGGAAGGTTGCGAAAGGTTGGACGCATCGATGGTCAAGGACCCAAACCATTGAGGTACTCGATACTTGAGGACATGAAACAATGGAGAGATGGCGAATGTCAAAGATTGAGGTGCTCAAGCTTTTCGCGGTACGCTCGACATATGCCGTCCATCCCGTCCAAGGCCCTGCTCATGGAGCTGCTCGCCCACTCGGTCAGCACGCACTACGCCGACTTCACGGCCGCCGCCGCCGACACGGGCCTTACCTCCAGTCAGGCAAAGACCCTCGCGGTGCTGCGCCGCGCTCCCGCCTCGATGCGCGCGCTCGCGCACACCCTCGCCTGCGACGCGTCGAACATGACCGGGATCATCGACCGGCTCGAAAGGCGAGATCTGGTCCGGCGCGAGGTCAGCACCACCGACCGCCGCGTGAAGAACGTCGCCCTCACCGAGGTGGGCGAGAAGGCGATCGACACGATCCGAGAACGGATGGAGCAGACGCAGACCGGCCTGGACCAGCTGTCCGACGAGGAGCGCGCCGAACTCTTCCGACTGCTGACGGTCGTCTTCCCGCGTTGATGTGCGCGGTGCTGTTCTGTCGAACAATCGAGCGGTGACTGGCGCGCCGACCGGGGCCACGCAAGTAACCTTCACGCGCAGGCGGTCGGTGGTGAGGGTGGACTCGATGGGGTTGGCCGTCCGCAGCGGGTCAGTGTCCGGCGGGGAGGTTGTATGCGCCGGCAGCTCGGCCTCAAGGCCGATGATCTTCTTCTCCGCGTTGGGAACTGCGCGCTGTAGAGCCAGGCGAACGCCTTGATCGCTTGGCCGCGATGTCGCGGTCCTCGGGTTGTAGATGCCGTGAAGCGCTGCGCTGGGCCAACCGCAGCAGAGCGTTGGACTCCCTTTTCGCAGATGCCTTTCGTACGGGGATGGGCGCGAATGTCCAAGTCAGGTAGGCAGGCGGCTGTTAGCGCGGCCGCGGACGGCGTGGCGTCGCGCCCTCCTCGCCGCCGTTGAACGGCGGCGCCAGGCTGCCCTGGTCCAGGGGCGGCACGACACCACCGGGCGTGGCGACGACGATCTCGTGGCCGGCCGCCGTGAACGCCTGGTACGGGACGACGGCCTCCTCGGCCCAGAAGCCGGTCGGATGCTTGGTTCCGTCGGCCAGCGTCCAGTGGTCGGCTGCGGTCATCACGAAAAGGATCTTCGACATGGAGGGGTCTCCTAGAGCTGAGTTGATCGGGAGGCGCCTCGCGGATGCCGACGTCCCGAGTCTCTGTGCTTGTCAGTCGGTCTCGGCCAAGGCACCGAGAATCAAGTCGCTGGCGGCCTTGGTGGACATCGGGTTCTGGCCCGTGATCAGGCGGCCGTCACGCACGGCGTGCGGCGTCATCGGCACGGTGGAGCGCACATACTTGGCTCCCTTCACGCGCAGTTCGTCCTCCAGGAGGAACGGCACCCTGCTCTTCACGCCGGCCAGTCTTTCCTCGACCGTCGCGAAGCCTGTGACGGTGCGGTTCTGTACGAGCGGGTTCCCGTCGGTGTCACGGAGGTTGACGAGGGCGCAGGTGCCGTGGCAGACCGAGGAGACGATGCCGCCTCCGGCGTAGATGGCGTCGGCTGTTCGCTGCACGTCAGCGCTGTCGGGAAAGTCCCACATGGTTCCGTGACCACCCGTGAAGAAGATCGTGGAGTAGTCGTCCGGATCCGCCTCGGCGACAGGACGGGTGGATTTCGAACCGTCCATGAAGGCCGGGTCGTCGAGATACGTGCGAACCGTTCTGTCGACGAACAACCGGCCGAGGCTTCAAGGGTCGAGAGGCATCTCGCCGCCCGCCGGGCTTACCACATCCACGGTGTGGCCGGTCTTCACTGCCTTGTCGTAGAAATGGACGAGTTCACCCAGCCACAGGCCGGTCCGGTGCTCGCTCGCCCCGTAGGTGCCCTGATTGGTCACCACCGTCAGTATCTTTTTCCGTCTCACTTTTCCCACGGCTTGTTGCCGGTCGCACGCATATTCTGGGCCGGGCATGGCAGAAGGGCGCTGGACGCAACCGGCTTCTGCACGCCCAGGCTGCGATCACAGCCCCTGCCCTGCCCGCCGGGGACCGGTGCCTCAGGCGGCGGCCGTCGCTCGTCTGGATCTGAGCGCAGTGGAAGGTGCCCGGACGATGACGATCGCGAGGAGGAAATCCAGGAGGTCGGAGGCGAGGAAGACTCCCGCTGGGCTGGGAATGCCGTACGGGGAGAAGGAGACCAGCCGACCGACGCCCCCGAGGAAGATCGGAACCGCCAGGAAGTAGACGAGCACGCCTCGCCGACGGATCGTTGCCGCCGCCCAGAAGAACAGGGGAGCCCAGCCGACGTAGACGCCTGTCATGAAGCGTTGCAGGTTGTCCGCGTCCGCCGGGCCTCCATGCGCCAATTGCTGCAGGCCGTCTCCGAGCGCGATGGCGGTGGTCAACAGCAGGCAGACACGGACGATGGTGCCGGCTGCTGCGACAGGAGTGCCGACCGCTACCACGCCTCCTTGTTTGTCTCGGAGTGGACCCGGCCTCGGGCTCAGGCCTGCTCGGTGGGGCGTACGAGCAGTTCGGCGACGGCCACGTGCCGGGGACGGGTGACGATGTAGCCGACGGTGTCGGCGATGTCCTGGCTCTGCAGCCGTTCGACGTCGCCGAGTCCGGCGTTGAGGAGCTGCTGGACGGCGTCGGAGTTATGGCTGCGCAGTTCGGTGTCGACGCTGCCCGGCTCGACGACGGACACACGGACATGCTGCTTTGCCAGTTCCTGGCGCAGCGCCTCGCTGAAGCCGGTGACGCCGAACTTGGTGGCGGTGTACACGGCCATCATGGCGTAGGCGTTGCGGCCGTTCAGCGAGCTGATGTTGACGATGTCGGCGACCCGGCGCGGCCCGTCGGCGGCGGCCTTGACCAGGTGCGGGATGGCCGCGTGGCTGGTGTACATCAGACCCATCAGGTTGATGTCGACCATGCGCTGCCATTCGTTCAGGTCCGCGCCGGGGGTGGGACCGAGCAGCATGAGGCCGGCGTTGTTGACCAGCGTGTCCAGGCGGCCCAGGCCCTCGACGGTCCGCTCGACCGCTTCCGCGGCGGCCTCGGCGGTGGTGATGTCGGCGGGCACGACCAGGGCCTTGCCGCCGGCCTTGGAGATTTCCGCGGCGAGGCCGGTGAGCCGGTCCTCGCGCCGGCCGACCAGGGCCACGGACGCGCCCTCGCTGGCAAGCTCGAGGGCGGTGGCGTGGCCGATACCGCTGGACGCGCCGGTGACCAGGGCGACAGTTCCTTCAAGACGACGAGTCATCGTTCAAACCTTTCGATGCGCGGCCACGTTGCTTGGGCCGTACGGGACAGGGGGTGACGGCCCTGATAGGCCGTATGAGGGCGGGGGCCACTCAGGGCCGCGCCACGGGCACAATGGGGAAGTGAGCACTACTGGGCAGAAGACAACCAACGCCAAGCGTCAGGAGAGCACGGTCGAAGGAGACCTGCCGCCTCGCGAACGCCTGGTCCGGGCCGCATCGCGGCTGTTCTATTACGAGGGCGTCCGCGCGATCGGCGTGGAGCGGTTGATCGCCGAGGCCGGGGTGACCAAGGCGACCTTCTACCGGCACTTCGCCTCCAAGGACGACCTGGTTGTGGCCTACCTGCTGACCAAGGACGCCTACTACAAGCAGGTGGCCGAACCGCTGGCCGCCGCATACCCGCCCGCCGAAGCGATCGACCTGATCTTCGAGGCGATCGCCGAGCACGCCCGCGAGCGTGGCTTCCGCGGATCGCCGTTCCTGAACGCGGCCGCCGAGTACCCGGACGCCGACCACCCGGTCCGCGGCCTGGTGGCGACCCACCGGGACTGGATCCGCAGCCTCTTCCAGGACCTGCTCACCCGGCTCGGCCACGCCGACCCGGTGTCGGCCGCCGGTGCGCTGCTGATGCTGTACGACGGCGCGATGGCCGCCGGCTACCTGGACGACGCGACGGCCGCCCACAAGACCCTGCTGGACGCGGTCCGGCTGATCCGGTCGGGAGGCTGATCCCGTCGGAGCCGCATGAGGCAGCGGCTCTGTGCGGTGCCCCGGCTGGGCCGGGGCGCGGATTGGTTTCACGGAACTTTTGATCTCTCTTCGACGTGCACCGGCGACCTGATGGCAGATCTCGCCCTGGAGGCAGCCCGGCCGGGAAGGCCGATACAGACCCCCTTCCTCACGAGGGAGGAAGACCGGTCGTTCTACTTGTCGACGATAGCCCCCTCGCCGTCCGGGCGCCAACCGATCGGCCCGCTTGTGGGAAGCCTCACCGGTTACTGCTGCCCCGGAGGGCCTTGCTGGCTCGGCGGCCGGGCTCGCCGACTCCTTGATCTCCTGGGGTCGCCTTCGAACCCTGTCGCAGCAACCGAACCCCTCGTGGCAGCGAAGCCAAGACGGGGGTTGAACAGTCCGGAAGCCTCATCGTCGAATTCGGCGCAAGGGAGGAGCCGGAGCCTTGTTGACTTTCCGCCCGCGGGCACAGCCCTCGCCCGTTACGGACTCAAGGTAGCGAGCGGGAGGCGCAAGACCGTGGCCTTGCCGGCGTTCGCCAGTACGGTGCCCTGGCGCATCCGGGACCAGGCCGCTGATGGCCGCCCGGTTGCCGTCGAGGCGCTCGACGCCGTGCAGGAACAGGTTCATGGTGGCGAGGCGCGCCGTCGCGTCCACCAGTTCCGTCCCGCGGATCGCGCCGTGTGACAGTTGTTCCCGCTGGGCGGGCGGGACGCCCGGCGGGAGGTGTCGGGCGATGTACTCGAAGGACCGCACGAGAAATCCCCCGGTGCCTGCGGCCGGGTCCCCGGTCGTGTCCTCGACGGTCGGACGGCAGCACGCGACGATGGCGTCGATCAGCTCCCGGCGGGTGAAGTACTGGCCTGCGGCGGTCCGGTGGTCTTGAGAGCACCGGGCGAGGAACGCGTCGAAGACCGGGGCGCGCCACTCCGGCCGTTCGTCCCACCACGGGAGCCCCTCCCCGACCTGTTGAATCAGGTTCTGGAGGTGCACTGGGCGGCGGAGGCGGTTCTGGGCCTTGTGGAAGATGCGGCCGACTACGCCGCCCCTCCCGACCCAAGCACTTCCTGCATCGACCGGTCTGGCGCCACGGAGTTGGAAGGTCAACAAGGTCAAACAAGTTCGCTCACTCCTGGCGCAAGACGAGTGGACCGTCAGGCGTGTGTCCATGCCTAGCCGTGAACAAGGAAACCAACAGGTGTGAGGGTCCAGGTGAGGCTGCCGCTTTCGTGCGGTTGCCTCAAGTCATAAGAGCGCGAGGAGCGCCAGAACCTGAGGTGCGCTCATTCATTGGGCCAAGTCGCAGGCCGCGCATCCGTCTTGCGGCTTGGTAAAAGATGAATCCTACTCAGCTTCCGAGAGATGTCCGCAGAGTCTCTGCCCGTCCACCTGCTCCTTTCCCGCAAGTTTCAAAAGGTGTCGCACGGCCCTTGACGTTCGACGGACCGAACGGGTCTTATGGGGCTCGTTGTTCGATCCCGTTGATTTCTGGTCGACCTTGCGTCTCTGTGTGTTTCGCTGCGTGATGCCAGCTCGTCCTCAGTCCCAGGAGCTCTTATGCAAGTCCCTCCCTCCGGTCCCTCCCTTGTCGGCCCGAGCCGCCGCACTCTGCTGCGCGGGACAGGCGGCGCCGTAGCGCTCAGCGCGGCCGTGCCCCTGCTGGGTGCCTGCGCCGGCAGCAGCGGTTCCGGTGGTGACCCGAAGACCGTCACCCTGGGCTCCAACGCCTCGGACGCGGTGCCGAAGAAGGCGTTCGCCGACATCTACGCGGCCTTCCAGAAGAAGGACGGCATCAAGGTCGCGGTGAACACCAAGGACCACAACACGTTCCAGGAGCAGATCAACTCGTATCTGCAGGGCACGCCGGACGACGTGTTCACCTGGTTCGCGGGTTACCGCATGCAGTTCTTCGCGGCCAAGGGCCTCGCCTCGCCGATCGACGAGGTGTGGCAGACCATCGGCCAGAACTTCTCCGACGTGATGAAGCAGCTCAGCAAGGGCGAGGACGGCAAGTACTACTTCGTGCCGCTGTACACGTACCCGTGGGCGCTCTTCTACCGCAAGAGCGTCTTCCGGCAGTACGGCTACAAGGTCCCCACCACCTGGGACGAACTCGTCGCACTGTGCAAGCAGATGAAGAAGGACGGCCTGGTCCCCATCGCGTTCGGGGACAAGGACGGCTGGCCCGCGATGGGCACCTTCGACCAGGTCAACTTCCGCCTCAACGGCCACGAGTTCCACAAGTCCCTGATGGCGGGCAGGGAGTCGTGGACCGACGCCAAGGTGAAGACCGTCTTCGACCACTGGGCCGAGCTCCTGCCCTACCACCAGGACGGCGCCGTCGGCCGTACCTGGCAGGACGCCGCGCAGACGCTGGTGTCGAAGAAGGCGGGCATGTACCTGCTGGGCTCCTTCGTCGCGCAGCAGTTCACCAACAAGGCCGACCTGGACGACCTCGACTTCTTCGCCTTCCCGGAGATCAACTCCGCCTACGGCCAGGACACCGTCGAGGCGCCGACCGACGGCTTCATGCTCTCCAAGGCACCGAAAAACCGCGCGGGTGCGGTAAAGCTCCTCGAGTTCCTGGGCACCCCGCAGGCCGAGTCCTTCTATCTCGCATCCGACCCGAGCGTCGTCGCCGCCTCCAGCAACGCTCCCACCTCCTCCTATACGCCGCTGCAGAAGAAGGCGTACGCGATGATCTCGGGCGCCAAGAGCCTCACCCAGTTCATGGACCGCGACAGCCGCCCGGACTTCACCTCCACGGTGGTGCAGCCCGCGCTGCAGAACTTCATCCGCAACCCCAAGGGCGTGGACAGCATCCTGTCCTCCATCGAGCGCCAGAAGAAGACGATCTTCGCTGAGTCATGACCATCACTCCGAACACCGGTAAAAGCACCGGAACCACCAGCACCCCGGGGGCGACGACTACCCCTACGCCCCCGCCCCCGGGGCCTCCGGAAGCAAAGACGAATGACCGGCACAGGCGCGTACGCGTGCCCCAGGGGCACCGGCGGCTGCTCACCCGCCGTGACAGGGTCACCCTGTGGCTCATGGCCGGCGTGCCGACCGTCCTGCATGTCGCCCTCGTCTGGGTGACCGCCCTCGCCTCGATCGCGCTCGCCTTCACCACCTGGGACGGCATCGGCTTCGACTCCATCAAGTGGGTCGGAGTGCAGAACTTCCGTGAACTGTTCACCGACAACCCGCAGTTCTGGCCCGCCGTCGAGCACAACGTCATCTGGCTGGCCGTACTGCTCCTCGTGCCCATGCCGCTGGGGATGTTCCTGGCGGTACAGCTGGACAAGAAGATCCGGTTCAGCCGGGTCTACCAGACGGCCTTCTTCCTGCCCGTCGTGGTGTCCTTCGCGGTCATCGGCTTCGTGTGGCAGCTGGTCTACAACCCGGACACGGGCCTGATCAACAGCCTCATCGGGGCCAACAAGCCGGGCCACTACATCGACTGGATCGGCGACCCGAAGCTCAACCTCTGGGCTGTGCTGGTCGCCGCCTGCTGGCGGCACACCGGCTACCTGATGATCCTCTACCTGGCCGGCCTGAAGGGCGTCGACCCCTCCCTGCGCGAGGCGTCGGCCCTGGACGGCGCGAACGAGTGGCAAACGTTCAAGAACGTCATCTTCCCCACCCTGCGCCCCACCAACAGCATCGTCCTGGTCGTCACCATCATCGAGGCCCTGCGCGCCTTCGACCTGGTCTTCGTCTTCAACAAGGGCGCCCAGGGCACGGAACTGCTCTCGATCCTGGTCACCAACAACATCATCGGCGAGTCCAGCCGCATCGGTTACGGCTCCGCCATCGCCGTCGTCCTGCTGCTGATCTCCCTCGCCGTGATCATCCCCTACCTGATCAGCACCTTGCGGAAGGAACGACGATCGTGAGCGCCTCGGCTGCCGCCCCGCCCCGCACCTACAGGCGGATCCGACTTGCCCGGCTGGTCCTCCACGTGTTCCTCGCCGGTACGGCCCTGGCCTGGCTCGCCCCGCTGCTGTGGGCGATCTTCTCGGCCCTGCGGCCGTACAGCGAGACCAGCACCAAGGGGTATGTGTCCTGGCCGGACAAGCTGAGCCTGGACAACTTCACGAACGCGTTCCAGCAGTCGGACATGATGCACTACTTCGGCACCACACTGCTGATCGCGGTGCCGGCCGTGCTGCTCACGCTGCTCCTGTCGTCGATGGTCGCCTTCTACGTCAGCCGGTTCGACTTCCGCCTCAACCTGGCGCTGCTGCTGGTCTTCACGGCGGGCAACCTGCTCCCGCAGCAGGTCATCATCACCCCGCTGTACCGGCTGTACCTGCTCACGGACCTGCCCGGCGTCACGCAGAGCGGCAAGCTGTACGACTCCGCGCTGGGCCTGGTCCTCATCCATGTGGCGTTCCAGTCCGGGTTCTGCGCGTTCGTGCTGAGCAACTACATGCGCTCGCTGCCGCACGAGCTGACCGAGGCCGCCCTCGTCGACGGCGCGTCAGTGTGGCGGCTGTACTGGCAGATCACGCTGCCGCTGTGCAAACCGGCGATGGCGGCCCTGGCGACCCTGTTGTCCATCTGGATCTACAACGACTTCTTCTGGGCGCTCGTGCTGATCTCGACGGGCGAGAACATGCCGATCACCTCGGCCCTGAACAACCTCTCCGGCCAGTACTTCACCGACCCCAACCTGATCGCCGCCGGCGCACTGCTCACCGCGATCCCCACGCTGATCGTGTACTTCGCGCTCCAACGGCAGTTCGTCAGCGGCCTCACCCTGGGGGCCAACAAGGGCTGACACCCTCTGCCTCCGCAGACCGGGCGCCGCACTTCCCCTCTCCCCCTGACTCACTTCGGAGCCGGCAGTCAATCCGAACCGGCACTTGCGCCTTGAGATCGTCGAGGTCGTCTCATGGAAATCCACGTACGAGAGCCGTCTGCGGCAGGTGGTGATGACGGGATCAAGACCCAACATTGCTGCAGCTGCTGTCGCTGGACGGACGCCCCCACCCCCGTGCGTCACATCGAGCGGTCGAGCGCCTCTGGCTGGACGCTCTATGCCTGCCCCGACTGCATCCATAGCTTCTCTCCAGGCCGTCTCGCCACAGTCGGACGGGAGGAGCCGTCCCTGACTGGGACAGAGCGACCCTGAGGAGCCAGTACGTCGACCTGTACGCGATCCGCATCGACTGAAGGTTCGACGCTCTCCCTGTTCCGAGTGCATACCAGGCGAACATCCCCCACTACCGCAGCGGCCGAGGCGAGGGCCCCGACCGTTGTCGTCCCCTGCTCCGCACCGCACACCGCACCCGCTCTTCTGTTCCCATCGAAGGAGAGGCAATGTCGCCCACCTTTGTCCCTCGACGTCTCCTGCGCTCTGCCGTCGCCGCGCTCGCCAGTGTCGGGGCGCTCCTCGCAGCCGGGGCGCACCAGCCGGCGAGCGCAGCACCCGGCAGCCCCGCGCTCACACCGCCCATGGGCTGGAACACCTGGAACAGCTTCGGCTGCAACATCGATGACAAGCTGGTCCGCGAGTCCGCCAAAAAGATGGTCGACTCGGGCATGAAGGCGGCCGGTTACCAGTACGTGGTGGTCGACGACTGCTGGTTCAACCCCCAGCGCGATGCGGAGGGCAACCTTCAGGGCGCCTCGGGACGGTTCCCCGACATGAAGGCGCTCGGCGACTACATCCACTCCCTGGGCCTGAAGTTCGGCATCTACGAAGCACCCGGCGCCAAGACCTGCGCACAGGAGAACCCGAACCTCCAGTACCGCTACCCCGGATCCACCGGCAGCCTCGGACACGAGGCGCAGGACGCACGCCAGTTCGCCGCGTGGGGTGTGGACTACCTGAAGTACGACTGGTGCAGCGGCGACGGCACCCTCGCCGACCAGGTCGCCGGGTTCACCAAGATGCGCGACGCCCTGCGTGCCACAGGCCGGCCGATCGTCTACAGCATCAACCCGAACAGCTACCACGCCGACAAGACCGGGGCGACCTACAACTGGAGCCAGGTGGCGGACATGTGGCGGACCACCGAGGACATACAGGCCCAATGGTCGAACGTCACCGGCATAGTCGACATCAACGCACCCCTTGCCGCACAGTCCGGGCCCGGGCACTGGAACGACGCCGACATGCTGGAAGTCGGGAATTCCGGCCTGAAGCCGGAGGAGTGGCGGTCGCACTTCGCGCTGTGGGCGTTGATGGGCTCACCGCTCATCGCGGGCAACGACATCCGGTCGATGCCGGCGGATGTGAGCGAGATCCTGCGCAACCCGCGGCTGATCGCGGTGGACCAGGATCCGCTGGGCGCGGGCGGACGCAGGGTGCGTCACGACGTTCAGGAGAACACCGAGGTGTTCGCCAAGCCGCTGTCCGACGGGTCGGTGGCGATCGGCTTGTTCAACCGCAGCGACGCGACCACGACCGTCCGCACAGCCGCATCCCAGGTCGGTCTGAGCGGCAACTCGTTCACGCTGACCGACCTGTGGACCGGCGACACATCGACCACGTCCGGCGACATCAGCGCCGGCGTTCCCGCACACGGAGTCGCCGCGTTCAAGGTGAGTGGCGGCACTCCCGTCACCAGTACCACCTCTTCACTGGTGGGTGCCCGCTCCAACCGTTGCATGGATGTCGAAGGCGGCGCGGCCAAGGCGGGCGCCAAAGTCATCATCTGGGACTGCCACGGCGCTGCCAACCAGTTGTGGACGAGCTGGCCCGACAAGGAACTGCGGGTGTTCGGCGACATGTGCCTGGACGCCTACCGCCAGGGCACCGCTCCCGGAACACGGGTCATCGCATGGAACTGCAACGGACAGACGAACCAGCATTGGACGCTCCAGGACGACGGCACCGTCAAGGGAGCCCAGTCAGGGCTGTGCATCAAGGTCGGCGGCGGCGCCACCGTCAACGACTCCCCGTTGATCCTCGCGAACTGCGACGGTGGCGACGACAACCAGCGTTGGACCCGACGCTGACCCTCCGCGTCCTCGACGAGCTGCGGCTGCAGGCCCTGCCGTACGGGCCTGGGGGTCTTGCACGTCGGCCTGTGCGCCCCTGTCGCGCAGTGACAATGGGCTTCAGCGGTTATGAACTCCGTGCGACACGTTGGGCCCCGCACTCCGTGGAGTGCGGGGCCCAACGCTGCATCTGCGCTCTCAATCAGCGGGTCCGCAGAGGCTCCACGTCACGGTGTCACGGCGTGAGCAGGGAGAGGTTCACGGCGTTGGCCATCGCCTGATAGCCGGCGTCGTTGGGGTGCAGGTGGTCGCCGCTGTCGTAGGCGGGTTTGAGGGCCAGAGGGTTGCCGGGGTCCTTCATTGCCCTGTCGAAGTCGATGACGCCGTCGAAGGCGCCACTCGTGCGGATCCACTGGTTGACGGCTTGGCGGACCTGCTCGCCGTAGGTCGTGTAGTAGCCGGCGTCCTTGAAGGGCAGGATCGTGCCGCCGATGATCTTCACGCCGGCGGCATGGGCTTTGTGGATCACGGCCTGCATGCCGTTCTCGAGGTCCGCGGCGGTCACCGGGCTGGATCCGTTCGGGCCGATGTTGCTGCCGATGTCGTTGATGCCCTCCAGCAGGATCATGTTCTTGACGTCGGGTTGGCCGAGCACGTCGTGGGCGAATCGGTTCTGGAGACTGGGGTTGTTGGCGTTGGCGTCTGTCAGCACGCGGTTGGCGCCGATGCCGGCGTCCACGACGCCGAGGGTGGGGCCGCTGGAGGCGGAGTTCATGCGCTGGGCCAGGTAGTCGGGCCAGCGGTGGTTGGCGCCCCGAGTGGAACCGACGCCGTCGGTGATGGAGTCCCCGACGCACACCAGGGTTCCGGTGGCGGTCGGGGAGACGACGTCCAGGCCGTCGAGGAAGTACCAGGATGTTTTCGTGCTCGGGTAGTTGCCGGTGCCGTCGTCGGTGACGTGGTTGCCGTCGGTGGAGATCCAGGCGGTTTCCTGTGCCTCTGCGTGCCAGGTGGTGCCGGCGGGCGTGCCCGGCAGGTGGAGGCTCACGAGCTGGTCCGTGTTCGCGTCCACGGCCATCGGGATCGGGTCGCTGGCGACGTCCTGCCCGGCGGGGATGGTGACGGAGGCGCTGCCGTCGAAGGTGACGGTCCGGTGGGTGCCGGGGACGACGGTGCCGGGGGTGCTGCCTTGCCGGGCCAGGTCGACGGCGTCGATGGTCAGCGGTTTGGTGCCGTAGAGGTTGCTCAGTCGAACGCGGAGCATGGACCCGGCGACGCTGGTGTGCGCGACCATCCGGATGCTCTGGTTGGTGAAGGAGGGTCCGTTGTACATCAGGCCGGCGGTGTAGGTGCCGACCCGTGTGAGCGGGGTGAGGGTCCAGTGCTGGTTGGGGCCGCCGTTGGACGGCCACTGGATGATCTCGGTGCCTTTGGTGGTGGACGACTTGGCGTTGTCGACGAGCAGGCGGTCGTTGGCGGCGTTGGCAAGGGTGTAGGTGCCGTCGCCGACGGGCTCGATCTTCCATTGCTGGCTGGCGGCGCCATCGCACCTGTTCTGGACGAGCTGGACAGGCGGGGTGGAGTTCTGCGGGTCTGGGGTGTCCAGGCACAGGCCGCTGTGGGCGCTCATGACGGTGTACGCGCTGGAGCTGGTCCGGGTCAGGAGCCACTGCTGGTTGGCCGCGTTGTTCGACGGCCACTGGACGATCGGCTTGCCGGGACTGGTGGCGCCGTACTGGACGTCCATCAGCATGTGGCTCGCGGCGTTCGTCAGGGTGTATACGGTGCCGGAGGCGGGAGCTGCGGAGGCCGCGTGGGCCGTAGCGCCGGTCCCGGTCAGGGCACAGGCCGCAAGGCCCAGGCCGACCGGAGCAGCGAGACGTCTGCATATTCGCATGAGAACCTCTTCCTTGAGTCTTTGCGTGGTGAGGGGCCCGGCGCGGCGCATACGGAGCTCCAGCAGCCCACCTCAGAGCGGCGGCCGTGAGGGCCGTGCGCCACGCAGCAGGTCACGGCAGGTCCGCTTGGCGGCCAGGCCGGCGGCGAACGCGGCGACGCACGCGTCTCCCGCGCCGGTCGGGTTTTCCGGACACCGTCTCGGCCGGGCGTGCACGTGCGCCGCCTCACGTCCGATGAGGAGGCGCACCGCGTCCAGTGGGTGTCCACCGCCCCTGATATTCCGTCGTCGGGGCGCGGTCGACCGCGGCCCGCGGCGGCCCCGCTCAGTGCGGGTCGGTCATCCGACCTTCTCCAGCTTCCACTGCTGGTTGCTGCCTCCGTTCGGGTTCCACTGGATGACCGGGGCCTTTTCGTCCTTTGAGCCGTGGAAGACGTCGATCAGGTGGCCGCTGTTGCGGGATTCGATGGTGAAGGCGCCGTCGGTCGACGGTGTCACCGCCCATTGCTGGTTGGTGCCGTCGTTGCCGTCCCACAGTTGCAGTTGGGTTTCGGGCAACGTGGTCTTCTTCGACACGTCCAGCACCTTGTTACTGCCGACGCCGGTGATGGTGTAGTAACCGTCCTCGTCGGCGGTCAGCGTCCACTTCTGGTTCGACTGGTCCTTGAACGGATACTGGACGATCGGCGTTCCCTTGTCGGTGTCTTCGTGCTGGGCGTCGAGCGCCAGGCCGCTGTTGACGTTGACGATCTTGTAGGTCCCGTTCAGGTTCGTAGTCGTACCCGGGGTGACGGACAGGTTGGAGTACTGGACGCCGTAGTACCCATGTGTGTCGGAGTCCCAGACGGTGCCGAGCCCGATCTGTCCGGCGCCGTAGCCGCTGTCGGTGAGACGGGCGACCTGGGTGGCGTCGATCTTCGCGGTGATGGTGCTGCCCTGGAAGGTGAGGGAGAGCCGGTGCCAGGTGTCGGTGCCCGGCGCCTTCTCAAGCTTGCCGCTGGCGCCCGGGAGTGTGGTGAAGTTCCACGCCTGGTCGCTTTTCTGCAGGGCCCAGTTGCCTGCGGTGTCGAGGGTCAGGTGATAGGCGTTGAGACCGTTGTTGTTCTTCTTCTGCCAGCCGACGCGGCCCAGCAGGTCGGCTCCGGCTCCCGACTTCTCCAGCAACACGTCTGCGGAGACGGTGTAGTTGGACCAGTTGACGTCGCCCATGGTGGTGTACGGCTGGTTCCTGGACTCGTCGGTCCACCGGATCGGCGTTGTGGTGGTCATCTGGCGCAGGCACTGGCCGCTGCGCCCTCCGCCGCAGGGCGCTGCCTCGAAGGCGCCGTTCATGCCGGCGAAGTACCTGGCCTCCGAGCCCGTGTGGTATCCGGAGAAGGTGTCGGAGTAGGGGAGTTTCTGGATGGTGCGCTGCGGGCCCGTGACGGTGCCGGGTGCCTGCCCGGTGGTGGTGGTGACGGTGTACAGGTGCTTGGGCTTCAGGGTGAGCTGGTAGGTGCCGCCGGTCGCCGTCAGGTCGGGCGCGGCCACCATGCGCGGATGGTCGTCGCTCAGGTCGGTTGTCCAGACGTGAAGGGTGCCGCTGGGCAGACCACCGGTGACGGAGAGGGAGACGGTCTGGTCGGCGGTGGCGTCCATGGTCTCTAAGACGGTGCTCCAGGCGGACTTGTCCGGGGCCGCGTAGCTGACGTAGCTGCCCTTGCTCTTGTCGGTGCCGCCGGCGAGATAGCCGCCGGAGTTGTCGAGGTACTTCCAGCCGGGGGAGGCGAACTGGCTGGTCTGAGCCATCGTCCAGGTGCTGCGGCCGACGTTGTAAGCGCCGGACCAGGGCTGATTGGCCTGGATCAAGCCCACGCCGTTGAAGTCGAGGTTGGGGGAGATCGACGCCACGATGGGCCAGTTGATGTAGGCGGTCATCTTGCCGTCCAGGTAACCGCGGTTGATACCGCGGGCCATCGCTACGGCGCCGTAGTCGGCGTCGTCCGAGCCGTTCTCGCTCGCCCACAGCTGTTTCCCGGATGCCTGCGCGGCTCCGTTGCTCCCGTTGTGCGTAGGGGAGCAGTCCTTCTGATCGCTTCGGTAGCCGCAGGGGTAGTGTGTGCCGAGGATGTCCACTGCCTTGGACAGCTCGGAGTTGGACGCGATGTCGTCCGTGTTCTGCCAGTTGTTGTCCGCGCCGACGACCTTCGTGGCGGCATAGCCGTGCTGCACGAGGGCGGCGTGCAGGGCTTCGTACCAGGCGGGGCTCTTCTTGCTGTCGTACCTCTCGTTCCAGCCGCCGAGGTAGTCGATGGTGAAGTTGTGCTTCTTGGCGCAGTCGAGCCAGGTCATGAGGTAGTCCACCGTCGACGGTGAGCTGGTGGACCAGAAGTCGTGGCCGCCGAGGAAGCCCGGGGCGCCCCAGGCGAGGGCGTACAGCTTGATGTTCGGGTTGCGTTGCTTGGCCTGCTGCATCAGCCACCACTCGTAGCCGTTGTTGCAGTTGATGCTGCCCGGCGAGTGTTCGATGCTGGATTCGGCGCCGTCGGTGGTGTTGGTGTCGCCGCCGATCTCCACCTTCAACATGTGCAGGGACGCGCCGTAGCCGGGCTTGAAGAGGTAATCCAGCATCTGGCTGCGCTGCGGCTCGGGGTAGTCGACGAGCAGGCGGGTGTTGCCACCGCCACCGCTGATGGCTCCGACGCCGTCGAACGTGCGACCCTGGGAATTGCCGTCGACGCTGATCGGGGTCCCTGTCGCGGCGTGTGCACGGGTCGGTGCCACGCCGGTGACCAGCGCCAAGCAGAGCCCGACGACGGCGAGAACTGCCGTCCAGCAGCGTCGGCCTCTCATGTCGACCGTAGGCGGGCGGGTATGAGAAAGCATCAGGATCGTCCTTCCTGAGGGCGTTTCGGGCATGCCGAACATCGGGCTGCCGGCGTTTACGGGTTGGGGGGTGGGCGGCTCTCGAGCGGGTAGCACTGGACCGATCCGTGCACGGCAGCGGCGGTCGGCCGGGGGCGCCTCGCGGTTTCGCAGGGCCAGCGAGACTGATCAGCGACGCTGCCGGTGAACTGGCACGCGCTTACCTAGGACCCGTCCCCCGGGGATGCGGATCTGTCCGTGCGCCGAGACATGAAGGGTGCTACCTGCCTGGCTTGCCCGGCTCGATGGCGCCGTACGGATGCTGCGAGTGACCGATGCTCAAGCGACCAAAGCGACACGGAATTTGGGTCGCGCAGCGGTGAAGTTGGCCGTGCGTGTTGTGCAGCGAGCCGATGAGTGCCGAACTCGCCGAGAGACGGTCGGTCTGGTCGGCGAACGGGAACGGGGGATCGTCATGGGTGATCCTGTCGATGGCGTGAGGGAGGGATACCCCCGCCTGCATCAGTGGTGGTCAATGAGGCAGTACCGGTGAACGTTCTTCATCGACGGCTGCCAGGGCATGTGTCCGCGGCGGTCGAGGTCAACGCATCATGCCCAATGGCGTAGTTGTACCGCGTGCTCACGCAAGACTGTCAAGACACTGGGCCGAGGAAGATGTTGTTTTCTGAGGGGTTGGCGTGGGAGCTCTTGCCGCGGCCGGTTGAGTGAAAGTCCGAGGCGCTTGCGGCGAATGTCCTGGCCGCACAGGGCCTGTTCTGGGCTTCTCTGCGCGCTTCCTCAAACGCCTCACCACGGCTCACGGCTGCGCGGAGCCATGGGAGCACGCCCATACGCGTGATCATCGGATCTCTTGGCGTGACCTCAAGTCGAGAAAAGCCGCGCACAGCCCTTGACGTTCGACACTCCGAACAGGTGTCATGGGCGGGCTGTTGGATGACGTTTGTTTCTGATCGATCTCGTGTCTTTGCGCCTTGAGTTTCCAGGGTCGCTGCTGTCTGCCCCAGGGGTCGTCATGCAATGTTCTTCGTCTGCGCTCTCCCTGTCCGGACCCGGTCGCCGCACGCTGCAGCGGGGGCCGGGCGGGGCAGTTGTGCTGGTTGCCGTCCGCGCAACATGGGTCTCGATGGTCGGTGCCACCTCGACCACAGTCGTCGCCTGTGTCGAGAGATCAGGGAGCAGAGGAGGTCGGCCGTGCAAGCCGGCGGACCTCTGTGGCAGCGGTGGACCAGTGAGGGAGCCTGCAAGTGGATCGACCACTGGCGTGAGTCCGCTGAGGGGGTTATCGTCGATGGAGAGAACGACCGGTCTTCCTGCCTCTTGGGTGCGGCCTCTCGGCCTCCCGCGCGGGAGGCCTCCAGGCAGAGACCTGCGGTGGGTCCCCGGTGCACGTCGAACAGGGATCAAAAGGTTCCATGAAACCACCCCGTGCCCCAGCCCGGCCGGGGCCTCGCACAGGGCCGCTGTCTCGCGCGGGCCCGACGGGGTCAGCCGCCCGATCGGATGAGCCTGACCGCGTCCAGCAGGGTCTTGTGGGCGGCCGTCGCGTCGTCCAGATAGCCGGCGGCCATCGCGCCGTCGTACAGCATCAGCAGCGCATCGGCGGCCGACACCGGGTCGGCGTGGCCGAGCCGGGTGAGCAGCTCCTGGAAGAGGGTGCGGAGCCAGTCCCGGTGGGACGTCACCAGGCCGCGGACGGGATGGTCGGCGTCCGCGTTCAGGAAGGGCGATCCGCGAAAGCCGCGCTCGCGGGCGTGCTCGGCGATGGCCTCGAAGATCAGATCGATCGCCTCCGCCGGCGGGTGTCCGGCGGCCAGCGGTTCGGCCACCCCCCCGGTAGTAGGCATCCTCGGTCAGCAGATAGGCCACGACCACGTCGTCCTTGGAGGCGAAGTGCCGGTAGAAGCCCAGACCATCGTTCGGGCCTGCCTGCTGCTGACAACCGCCGTCATCATCGCCGCTGCCGGGCTGCAACTGGTGCAGGGAGGGGGCGATGTGACCGCGGATGCCGTGATGTGACGCTGAGGCGGGTACGTCGCCCTTTCCATGTCTCCTGCAGTGGGACTGCACCCCTTCCTGTCGGCCACGTCGGTGCACCGACGGCCACCGCGCGCCGGTACTGAGCCCGTCGGACTCCACAGACCTCGAACGAGAGGTGAGAGACATGCCCATCGGAAGATCCCGGGACCTCCGGCCCGGCGGCCGCCTCCGCACAGTCGCCACCGCGTTACCGACGCTGCTCCTCAGCCTTGCGGGACTCCTGCTTCCCACCGCGCAGGCGAGCGCGGTCACTGTCTCGTTCACCCTGGGAGCCACCAGGACCGACCAGAACGGCAACACCCTCCAACTGCACGGCCTGGGCATCGCCGACGTCGGTGACACCTGGTACGGCTTCGGCGAGGACAAGACCGGGCGGACCAAGGACAACGCGTCATTCCGGAACATCCCCTGCTACACCTCGACCGACCTCGCCAACTGGACCTATCAGGGCGTGGCCTTGGCGAAGCAGAGCAGCGGTGACCTCGGGCCGAACCGGATCGTGGAGCGGCCGAAGGTCATCTACAACTCCTCGACGCGCACGTACGTGATGTACATGCACATCGACAACCCGAGCTACTCCGAGGCCAAGGTCGGGGTGGCAACCAGCAGTACGCCGTGCGGGCCGTACACCCACCGGGGCAGCTTCCGGCCGCTCGGCTTCGAGAGCCGTGACATCGGCCTGTTCCAGGACACCGACGGCACCGCGTATCTGCTGAGCGAGGACCGCCGGCACGGTCTGCGCATCGACCGGCTCTCCGCCGACTACCTCTCGGTGGACAGCGCGGTTGCGGTCCTGGGCGGCAGCGACGACAAGAGCATCGAGTCGCCCGCCATGGTGAAGGTCAACGGCCTCTATTACGTGTTCGGCTCCCACCTGTCGGGCTGGGCCACCAACGACAACGTCTATGCCACCGCCACATCGCTGAGCGGACCCTGGTCGTCGTTCCGGGACTTCGCCGGACCGGGAACCAACACCTACAACAGCCAGACGGCCAACATCATCACCGTGCAGGGCACGTCCGGCACCACGTACCTCTACGCCGGCGACCGCTGGAACCCGAACGACCTCGGCAACTCCCAGCTGATCTGGCTTCCGCTGACGATCAGGGGAACGACCGTCAACCTCGGCCAGTACCCCACCTGGTCCCTCGATCCCGCTGCCGGTACCTGGAGTGCCGGCAGCGGGCTGCCGTCCAGCGGAGTCCACGAACTGATCAATGCCAAGAGTTCGATGGCGATGGATGTATACGGGGCCGACCTGGACGAAAAGGCCAAGGTCATTCAGTTTCCGGACCACAACGGCGACAACCAGAAGTGGAACCTCACCAGGGTGGCGGACAACATCTACACGCTGACCAGTGTGAAAAGCGGACTCTGCCTGGACGTGCCGTACAAGTCGACGGCTACCGGTGTGCAACTGCAGCAGTTCAGGTGCAACGGCGGCACCAACCAGCAGTGGGCGCTCGACCTGGCCGGCAGTTACTCCGGCAGTACCTACATGCTGGTGAGCGTAGACAGCGGCCTGAACATCGGTGTAGCGGACGGGTCGACCGCCGAGAAGGCGGCGGTGGACCAGGAGACGGGAGCCGCTGCGAGCGCCGGCAGCCAGACCTGGTCCCTGTCGTGAGGGTATCGGGCCATGTGAGGTGAACCGGCCGGTCAGCCGCGTCACCGAGGACCGATGGGCAACCTGTCGATCCGGGCTGCCACTCCGGCGGCCGATCGTCCGAGCAGGCTCCGCGCAGGTTCCACGAGGAGGATCCCCATGAAGCGCCGTCACTTTCTGGCCGCCGGGCTGATCACCCCGCTGGCCGCACGGCTGGTCACCGGCAACGCCTTGGCGGCCGGGAACTCGTTCGCCTTCGCCCCGGACGGGTCGGCGTTCCTGCTCGACGGGGAGCCGTTCCAGATCCGCGGCGGCGAGATGCATCCGGCACGCATACCGGTCCCGTACTGGCGGGCCTCGCATCCAGATGGCCAGGGCCATGGGGCTGAACACGATCTCGCTGTACCTGATGTGGAACTACCTGGAGGAGCGGCAGGGAACCTTCGACCTGACCACCGACCGGCGGAACTTCGCCGGGTTCATCCAACTGTGTCAGCAGGAGAGGATGTGGGTGCTGCTGCGCCCCGGCCCTACGTGTGCGGTGAATGGGACTGGGTGTCCACCGTCACCGCCCCGGGCGCCGGATTACCGCGACGACCATGCCGATCGCGAGGGTCGCCGCCACCGCGGCGGCGACCCGGGACCGTCAAGGGTGTCTTCCTGGAGGGGCGGGAAGAGCCGCACCATAGGCCGTCATCGATTCGCCCCTTCGTCTGTGGCAGGTCCCATCAGGTACGGGTCCAGTGTTGGTTGCTGCCGTTCGAGCAGGAGTAGAGCTGGATCAGGGTGCCGTTGGCGGTGCCGGCTCCGACGGCGTCGAGGCAGAGGCCGGACTGGACGCCGACGATGGATCCGTCGGAGTTGAGGCGCCATTTCTGGTTGTCGCCGCCCCAGCAGCTGTAGATCTGGACTTTGGAGCCGTTGCCGGTGCCGGCGGCGTCCAGGCACTTGTTGCCGTAGACCCTGAGCTCGCCGGTGTCGGTGTAAGTCCACTGCTGGTTGGTGCCGCTGTGGCAGTCCCACAGCTGGAGCTGGGTGCCGTCGGTGGTGCTGGCGTTGGGAACGTCCAGGCAACGGTCCGAGCCGACGCCCTTGATCTGTCCGCCGTCCGAAGGAGGCGTCGTGGAACCGCCGTTGAGGGCGTTGAGGACGGCGGTGTAGGCAGGCTTCTTGCTGCCGTCACCGTTGAACAGCAGCGGCGTGTCCCCCGATCGCCAGGAGTCGGTGTCGCGCACCCCCCAGACGGTGATGCCGAGGCAGCGCGCGACCGCCAGGCAGTCGTTGGTCACGCTGGCGTAGGTCGAGGACGGGGCGCCCTGGATGTCGAGTTCGGTGATGGCCACGTCGACGCCGAGGGCGGCGAAGTTCTGCAGGGTGGTGCGGAAGTTGCTGTTGTAGGGGCTGCCGCTGTTGAAGTGCGACTGGAAGCCGACGCAGTCGATCGGCACACCACGCTGCTTGAAGTCCCGGACCATGGCGTACACCGCCTGGGTCTTGGCCCAGGTCCAGTTCTCGATGTTGTAGTCGTTGTAGCAGAGCTTGGCCGCCGGGTCGGCGGCGCGCGCGGTGCGGAAGGCGACCTCGATCCAGTCGTTGCCGGTGCGCTGGAGGTTGGAGTCGCGCCGGGCTCCCGAACTGCCGTCGGCGAAGGCCTCGTTCACGACGTCCCACTGGGCGATCTTGCCCTTGTAGTGGGCCATCACGCCGTTGATGTGGTCGATCATCGCCTGGCGCAGTGTGCTGCCGCTGAGGCTCTGCATCCAGCCGGGCTGCTGGGAGTGCCAGGCCAGGGTGTGGCCGCGCACCTGCTTGCCGTTCTGCACCGCCCAGTTGTAGACGCGGTCGGCCGAGGTGAAGTTGAACTGGCCCCGCTGCGGTTCGGTGGCGTCGATCTTCATCTCGTTCTCGGCCGTCACCATGTTGAACTCACGGCCCGCGATCGTCGTGTACGTCGAGTCGCCCAGCCTGCCCGAGGCGATGGCGGTGCCGAAGTAGCGGCCGCTCTGCGCCGCTGCGGCGCCGAGCGTACTCTCTGCGGCGTGTGCGGTCGGCGGCGCGACCAGTGCGGCGGCCGCCCCGAGGACGCCGACGACCAGCGCCAACAGCATGCCGCGGATCTTCCGGCGGACAGCGGGTCTGGGAAGGGCGTACGAGCCCATGACTGTGCCTCCAAGGTAGAGATCATGGAAGGACTGAAGCGCAGGGGGATTGCATCGTCCGCTCCCATTCGGCAGACGGACGGACGGGGCGGGCCAGAGTCCGGGCAGTACGGAGGACTCCGTCGCGGCTCAGCCGGGAGGCCGCCACCCGGCGTCGCGTACCTCCCCAACTGCGTGAAGAGCCAGGATGCGCTGGTGCGAACCTCACCGGAACGAAGCGGGGTGGCGCAGGTGGTTTGGGGCGCGGATCTGTAGTGCAGTCGTGCGTGGACCTGCCGTGCAGCACGGATGACCCAGGGCTGGTGTGGTTCGAAATATCGAGTTGGGGCCGATTTCTCAGACAGGAATGATTGAGGCATTGGCGATGCATCGTCAATAGTCGTCGCAGAAAAATTTCTGTGTCTGGTTCGAAACTTTCGAAATCGGGTGAGCCGGGTGGCGAGCCCCGGCGCCGTTTCGTCGGACCGGCGAGCTGTATCGCGAACCTCCGAGTGCTTCCGGTTCGGCGCGACAGCTTGCCGAGCGCACGGACGCGTCGCCCCGCACGTCGGCACCCTGGCCCGAGGGGCGGTGGACTCCCCTAGGTCCGCGGCGCGTCCGGTGAGCCGGCGGGGCATCGCGTCGGCCATCGATCAGCGGATTCGCGATGGCGCGTCGGCTGGGCGGGGCTCATGGCCGCGCACGAGGTGGCGGCGCGGTAGCAGGGTGTCGAAGGTTCGCTCACCGATCCACCGCTTCGGTGTCGGCGGGAACCCACTGGTGCGTTCGGGCCGCGCTCGACCACCTCCGCTCCGGCGCCAAGTGCGGTGCTACTTGGCCATTCGTCGGTGTGACGTGCGCCGTTTCATGGACGGGCTCTCACGAATGTTTCGGCTTCGATATCGACATATGCGAAAGGTATTGACGCCGTTCACCGGTTCCCTACCATTCAGGTGCTCGATACTCCGCATCTTGTTCGACATGTCGGACGGATCGAGTCGATCCCCCGCACAGCAGGGCGACGCCGGGTCACGCCGCCCCGAACGCAGAGCCGCAAGGAGCCGTGCCGCATGCGTATGTCATGGCCTCGCCAATACCTGGTCGTCGCCCTGTTCGACCGTGCCACCCGAGCGCTCGGTCGTCCGAGCCTCCACCCCTGGCGCCCATGCCGCCCGAAGACGTCGGGCGCCACCGGTCTTCCAGAAGTCGCGAAGGACGGGAGGAAGTCACAAGCGGGCTGCCGTGGTGTTCACGGGCCGCTGCACACCGCACTGGACCACAGTCCGGACAGCCTCTGACGAGGCCGACCGGAACCGCCCACTCAAGGTTGAGGAAGTTCCCATGCACAGAGGAAGTTTCAGCCGCAGGCATCCGTCCGCGGTGCTCGCCGCCGCGGTTGCGGTCCTGACCGCGTTGGCGGCGATGCTCGTCGCCACCCCGGCTCAGGCGGCTTCCACCGGCGCCTTGCGCGGTGTCGGATCGAACCGGTGTCTCGATGTGCCGGGCGCCAGCCAGACCAACGGCACGTACCTGCAGATCTACGACTGCTGGGGCGGGACCAACCAGCAGTGGACGCTGACGGACAGCAACCAGCTCACCGTGTACGGCGACAAGTGCCTGGACGTTCCGGGCCAGGCCACCACGGCCGGTACCCGGGTGCAGATCTGGAGCTGTTCCGGCGGTGCGAACCAGCAGTGGCGGGTGAACTCCGACGGCACGGTCGTCGGAGTACAGTCCGGGCTGTGTCTAGAGGTCACGGGCATCGGCACGGCCAACGGTACGGCGGTGCAGATCGGGACGTGCAACGGCGGCAGCAACCAGAAGTGGACCGGTCTGACCGGGACGCCGCCGACGGACGGCACGTGTCCTCTTCCGTCGACGTACCGGTGGACGTCGACGGGTGTGCTGGCGCAGCCGGCGAACGGGTGGGCCGCGGTGAAGGACTTCACCACCGTGACGCATAACGGCAGGCACCTGGTCTACGCGTCGAACGTGTCGGGATCGTCGTACGGCTCGATGATGTTCAGTCCCTTCACCAACTGGTCGGACATGGCGTCGGCCGGCCAGACCGGGATGAGCCAGGCCGCGGTGGCGCCCACGCTGTTCTACTTCGCGCCCAAGAAGATCTGGGTGTTGGCGTACCAGTGGGGTGCGTGGCCGTTCATCTACCGCACGTCGAGCGACCCCACCAACCCCAACGGCTGGTCCTCTCCGCAGCCGCTGTTCACCGGGAGCATCTCCGGCTCCGACACCGGCCCGATCGACCAGACCCTGATCGCCGACGACCAGAACATGTACCTGTTCTTCGCCGGTGACAACGGCAAGATCTACCGGGCGAGCATGCCGATCGGGAACTTCCCGGGCAACTTCGGCTCGTCGTACACGACGATCATGAGCGACACGAAGGCCAACCTCTTCGAGGGCGTACAGGTCTACAAGGTCAAGGGCCAGAACCAGTACCTCATGATCGTCGAGGCGATGGGCGCGAACGGGCGCTACTTCCGCTCCTTCACGGCCTCCAGCCTGAACGGATCGTGGACCCCGCAGGCCGCCGGCGAGAGCAACCCCTTCGCGGGCAAGGCCAACAGCGGCGCCACCTGGACCAACGACATCAGCCACGGTGACCTGGTCCGCAACAACCCCGACCAGACCATGACCATCGACCCCTGCAACCTGCAGTTCCTCTACCAGGGCAAGGACCCCGACGCGGGCGGCGACTACAACCGACTGCCGTGGCGGCCGGGTCTCCTCACTCTGCGGCGCTGACCTTCCCGATTCACGGTGACCGTGATGTGGTGCGGTCCGCAGGAGTGTGGGCGAGCGGTTCACGGCGTGGGCGATTCCACAGACTGACCGACACTCACCGCTTCGAGGAACCCCGGCCGTGCGGCGGCCGGGGTTCCTCTCACCTCCGGTGCCGTTGTCGCGCAACGGTGCGGGCGCTTCCCCCGTACCGCGATTCACTGGAGGACTACTACGCCCACCTGTACGAGGCCCTCGGTGCCGAAGCCGATGTCGTCGCGGACATCATCACCCTGCTCGGCATGCCGGTCACCCGCGAGGAACTCGGGCAGATCGTCCCGGACCGGGGCCACCGGATCGACCGTGCGCTGAAGGTCCTGGCCCCGGTGCTCTCCGAGCGGGCCGGGCAGGATGAGGTACGGGTGTACGACGAGTCGTTCGCCCGCTACCTGCGCCTCGGATTCGAGGACCATCCCGATGCCCTGTAGTCGACGCTCGCGCTGATCGCCACACGGCTGTCCGGTAAGGGGCTGTTCGAGGGTCTGAGGGCCTGATACTCGCCGGGGCTGGGCGCGACACCGAGGTGCTCAGCCCCATCGGACGGGACTTCGTCGCCCGCGCCGTCTCGGCCGCGTTCCCGGCCTCGGCGATCAGGGACAACCTGGCCACCGGGCTGCGCCGCGTCGCCAGATCGGGAAACTGGCCGCTCGTCGTGCGCTGCGTCGAGCTGGCCCGGGCTGCGCAGACCTACGAGGGTGAGCGCTTCGACTCGGTGCTGGTGGACTTCGCCGACGTGCCCATCGCGTTGCTCGGGGCTCAGACCATGGCGGACCGGCTCCTGCACGACGGACGGACCGTGATGCCCGCCCGGGCGGGCCCGCAAATGCGAGTCTTCGAGTCGAAGGCATGCCGGTGTACAGTGAAGACCGCCCTTGACCTGTACAAAGCAGGCAGGGAGCCGTCTTCCAGGAGTCCAACATGCTGCGCACCATGTTCAAGTCCAAGATCCACCGCGCCACCGTCACCCAGGCCGACCTGCACTACGTGGGATCGGTGACCATCGACGCGGATCTGCTCGACGCCGCGGACCTGCTGCCCGGCGAACTGGTGCACATCGTCGACATCACCAACGGCGCCCGGCTGGAGACGTACGTCATCGAGGGCGAGCGCGGGTCCGGGGTCATCGGGATCAACGGGGCGGCGGCCCATCTCGTCCATCCCGGCGACCTGGTGATCATCATCAGCTACGCTCAGGTCACCGACGCCGAGGCGCGCCGGCTGCGGCCCCGGGTCGTGCACGTCGACGCGGAGAACCGGATCGTGTCTCTCGGTGCCGACCCGTCCGAGCCCGTGCCCGGCTCGGACCAGCAGCGCAGCCCGCAGGCCGTGGGGGCCTGACCGGCGGACCAGGACCAGGAGCGTGCGCCCATGAGCGAGACCGAGATCCGCGACGACCGGGCGACGGGCCGCCTGGAGGCGTTCGGCGGGGCGGACGGCGAAGACGTCGTCGGTCACATCGAGTACTTCGTCCTCGACTCACCGGGACGGGCGCTGGTGCCCGTGCACACCATCGTGGAGCCCGCCCACGAGGGGAAGGGCATCGCCGGATCGCTCGCCCGTGAGCTGTATGCCCTCGCCGAGCGCGAGGGCGTCCCGGTCGCCCCGCTGTGCCCGTACGTCGTGAAGTGGGCCGAGCGCCACCCCGAGGTCGCCCCGCCTGCCGACCCGGGGCTGCTGTCGGCCGCGAAGGACTGGCTGCGCGCCCACCCGGGACGGTTCTGAGCGGGCCGGCGGTCCCTGTGCCGCCGGCCACCCGCCTGGACCCGTCGGGTGCTGCCCTCGGGTGAGTGGCCGCGCGGTGGTCGGGTAGGCGGGGGAGTAGTCCAGAGGCGACGTCCCGTGACTGCCCGGAGGACACCATGACGAACCCGCACCCCGACCCGGTTCCGCCCGGCCCGGCCCCGGGCCCCGGCCCGACCCCGCCGGATCCCTATCCCACCCCGGTCCCGCCCCCGGAACCGGGCCCGCAACCCGCCCCACCCCTGCCGGCCCCAGACCCGACCCCACCACCGGCACCCCCGGCCCCGGGCCCACCGGAACCGTCACCGTCCCCGATCCCCCCGGGCCCCGAACCTGTCCCCAACCCCGAGCCGGGCCCCCCGCTCACGTGACATCATGGGGCGGGCGACAGCGCCCGCCCCATGAGGGGCGACGCCCCCGGAGCCGCCCCAACCCAGGACCGCCCCCGGAGCCACCCCACCCCAGACCGCCCCCGGGGCCGCCCCTAGGCGGACACCTCCGACCGGTCCCCGCCCCACAAGGTGTGGAACGAACCGTCCCGGTCCACCCGCCGGTACGTGTGCGCCCCGAAGAAGTCCCGCTGCCCCTGCGTCAGAGCCGCCGGCAGGCGTTCCGCGCGCAGCGCGTCGTAGTACGCCAGCGCCGCCGCGAACCCGGGCGTCGGCACACCCCGCCGCGTCGCGGCGATCAGCACCTCGCGCCAGTCGTCCTGCGCGGCGGCGATCTCCTGCGCGAACGTCTCGTCCGACAGCAGGCTCGGCAGGTCGGCGCGGGCGTCGTACGCGGCGCGGATGCGGTCGAGGAAGGCCGCGCGGATGATGCAGCCGCCGCGCCAGATGGAGGCGACCCGGCCGAGGTCGATGTCCCAGCCGTACTCCTCGCTGCCCGCGGCGATCTCGTGGAAGCCCTGGGTGTACGACACGATCTTGGATGCGTACAGCGCCTGCTCCACCCGGTCCGCGAAGGCGCCGGCCTCCGACTCGCCGAGCGGGGCCGGCTTCGGCCCGGCCAGCCCGCGCGAGGCCTCGCGGAGCGCCGCGTGGCCGGACAGGGAGCGGGCGAAGACCGCCTCCGCGATGCCGGACACCGGTACGCCGAGGTCCAGGGCGATCTGCACCGTCCAGCGGCCGGTGCCCTTCTGCTCGGCCTGGTCCACCACCACGTCCACGAACGGCTTGCCGGTGGCCGGGTCCACATGGGACAGCACCTCGGCGGTGATCTCGATCAGGTACGAGTCGAGCCGGCCGGTGTTCCAGGTGCGGAAGATGTCCGCGATCTGCGCGGGGGAGTACCCGGCGACATCGCGCAGCAGCTGGTACGCCTCGCCGATCAGCTGCATGTCGGCGTACTCGATGCCGTTGTGCACCATCTTCACGAAGTGCCCGGCACCGTCGGGGCCCACATGCGTCACGCACGGCGCGCCGTCGGCGGCCTTCGCGGAGATCTTCTCCAGCATCGGGCCCAGCGACTCGTACGACTCCTTCGAACCGCCCGGCATGATGCTCGGCCCGTGCAGCGCGCCCTCCTCCCCGCCGGAGATGCCCGTGCCGACGAAATGGATGCCGCGCTCGCGCAGCTCCCGCTCCCGGCGCCGGGTGTCCGCGAAGTGCGCGTTGCCACCGTCGATGATCATGTCGCCGGGCTCCAGCAGCGGGGCGAACTCCTCGATCACCGCGTCCGTCGGCTCACCCGCCTTGACCATGATCACCAGGCGGCGCGGGCGCTCCAGCGCCGCCACGAAGTCCTCGGCGGTCTCGGCCGCGACGAAGTCCCCCTCGTGCCCGAACTCCTCCACCAGCGCCTTGGTCCGCGAGACCGTACGGTTGTGCACGGCGACCGCGTAGCCGTTGCGGGCGAAGTTCCGGGCGAGGTTGCGGCCCATGACCGCGAGGCCCGTGACACCGATCTGCGCTGAAGTGCTCATACCGCCTGCTCCCTGCTTGCCTCGTGACTACGGTTCCGTCAGTACGGGTCCTCGCCCATCCTGACGTGCCGCTACGGCGAGCGCACATCCGACCCGCCACGCATGTGTACGCAGCGCGCCCGCCTTCCGCCTCAGTCACCGGCACGTCGAGTCGGGGAGGGGCTCAAGAAAGGGCCGTTACCGGCCACTTGGCCGTCGCGAGCGGCCGATTCACAGTCTTGTCATGGCCTGTTCGCGGCGCTTACGTTTTCCCCTCCTGACGCATGCCGAGGGGAATTCGGACATGGCCGTACGCGGCCGGCACCGCCGGTACCAGCCGAACAGGATCAACCGCGCCTCACTCACCGTCACGGCGGGCGGCGCCGGCCTCGCGATCCCGCTGGTCGCCGCCGGCACCGCGAGTGCCGCCGACGCGGCCACCTGGAACAAGGTCGCCGCCTGCGAGTCCAGCGGCAACTGGAGCATCAACACCGGCAACGGCTTCTACGGCGGGCTCCAGTTCACCCAGTCCACCTGGGAGGCGTACGGCGGCGCCCGGTACGCACCGCGCGCCGACCTGGCCACCCGGGACGAGCAGATCGCCGTCGCCGAGAGGGTGCTCGACGGGCAGGGGCCCGGCGCCTGGCCCGTGTGCTCGGTGCGGGCCGGGCTGGCCCGGGGCGGCGGCGGTCCCGACGTACACCCCGACTCCGCGTCCGCGCGCCCCGCCAAGAGCGGTACCACGAAGTCCGCTACGCCGAAGTCCGGTTCCGTCAAGGACGTGCAGCCGCAGACCACTCCGCAGTCCCGGGCCGGCCGGGCCGAGATGTACACGGTGGTGCACGGTGACACCCTCTCCGGGATCGCCGGCGATCACCACGTGCGCGGCGGCTGGCGGACGCTGTACGCGGGCAACCGCGCCGCGATCGGCGCCGACCCCGACCTCATCCTGCCGGGCCAGCGGCTCAGCCTGAACGGCACCCCGACCAAGAGCAAGCCCCCCAAGGCCCCGAAGAAGAAAGCACCTTCGGAGCACCCGACCACGCACCACTCCCCGGCACCGGCCCGGCACGCGCTCGTCGCCCCGGTGACCGCGTCCGTCGGCACCGGCTACCACGTCGCCGGCTCCCACTGGTCGAAGGGCTACCACACGGGTGTGGACTTCCTCGTCCCGACCGGCACCTCCGTGAAGGCGGCGGCCGCCGGGCACGTGGTGGCCGCGGGCTGGGGCGGCTCGTACGGCTACCAGGTGGTGCTCCGGCACGCCGACGGCCGCTACACCCAGTACGCCCACCTGTCGGCCATCTCCGTGCGGACCGGTCAGAGCGTCACCGCGGGCCAGCGCATCGGCCGTTCCGGCTCGACCGGGAACGTCACGGGCCCGCATCTGCACTTCGAGGTGCGGACGGGGCCCGGCTTCGGCTCGGACATCGACCCGCTCGCCTATCTGCGGGCCGGCGGCGTCAGGATCTGACGCGCGTACGGTGCCGGTCCAGGACCGGCAGCGGCACATGGACGCCCGCGGGCAGCGGGGTGTACGACGCGGGAAGCACACCGTCGGCCGGCGGTTCGCCACCGCCGGCGTCCGCCCCGCTGCCGGCCCGCCCCGGCACGAGCAACTCCCGCAGCACCGCCTCCTCCGCCCCGGCGAAAGCGGCCTGCCCCGTCCCGTCCTCCACGGCCGCACGCTGCTGCGGTATGCCGAGACCCACTTCGGCGAGGGCACGCGCCGCGGCGGCGGTCGGCCTGCCGCGCGCGGCGGACGCGGCGGGCGCCTCGGCCGAGGGCCCGGTCGAGGCGGGCACGGCCGAGTCCGGTACCGCCGACGCCTGTCCCGCCGGCTCCGCCGAAGTCTCCGGTACCGCCGGTTCTGCCGAAGTCTCCGGTACCGCCGACGCCTGTCCCGCCGGCTCTGCCGAAGCCTCCGGTACCGCCTGTTCCAGCCGTTCCGTCGTCAGCATGATCAGCCCGCCCGCTGTCACCACACCGCAGGCCAGGGCGAGCACGGTGCCGGTGGTGCCGTAGCGGAACATCTCGCCGAACATCAGGATGCCGACCGCGGCGGCCAGCACCGGATTGACCACCGTCAGCGTGGCCAGCGGGGCCGCGAGGCCGCCGCCCCGGTACGCGGCCTGGGACAGCAGGACCCCGGCGGCCGCGAACACGCCGATGACCGCGAGCGAGGACAGCGCGGCAAGGCCGATGCCCCCGCTCCAGTCGACGGCGACGGTCTTGGTGAACACCGACGACATGCCGAACGCGACACCGGACGCGGTGGCGAGCAGCACGCTGCGCACCGCCGGATGCCGGTGTGCGGCCAGGCCCGCGAACGCCAGCGCCGCCACCGCCCCGCCGGTGACCAGGGCGACCGCGAGCCGCTGGGCCGGATCGAGGGAGTGCCCGGCGGAGGAGCCGACCAGGGACAGCAGACCGGCGAGGCCCACCGTGGCCATGAGGGCGCCGCGCCAGGCGGTCGCGCCGGCCCTGCGGCCCACGCACAGCGCCGCCATGGGCAGCGCGAAGACGATGGTCAGCGCGCCGAGCGGCTGGACCAGGCTGAGCGGCCCGCAGGCCAGCGCCACGACGTGCAGCACGCCGCCGAGGCCGTTGAGCGCCAGCGCACCCCACCAGCCCGGCCGGCGCAGCGGCAGATACGCGCTGTCCGGGGAGGACACCGAGACCTGCTCCTGCACGATCGCTCCGCCCGCGTAGGCGAGGGCGGAGACGACCGACAGGAGCACGGACAACGCCAGGGCGCTCATCGGTGTCTCCTCTGCGGGCGGCGGGCGTCCTGGGCCCGGCGCGACGTACGGTCGGCTTCCATGACGACCACTCTGCCCGCCCGCGCCCTGCCCGTCGTCGTACCTGAGCACGCAATGCGTCCTACTGCCGATGGAGTACACCGGCCGGGCGATCATCCCTGGGAGGGGTGACGCGGGGTGGAGACCCGCCGGTTCGCCCGGCCGGCGCACCTGGTACCAGTACCTGTCGTGGACCTCGACCCCGATCTCGCCGCGCTGCGCCCGCTCGGCGGCTTCTTCGTCCTGCGTACGCTCCCGGACACGGCCGGCGGCGAGGCGGCCCGGCTGCCGTCCCTCGCGGAGGCGTACGGCGGGGGGACTTCGGACGGTCACCGGAATCCGGTGGTGTTGCGGGTGAGCACCGTCGGGGACCGGCTCGGGACGCGTGAGCCCCGGGTCGCCGCCTCCATCGCCCAGCAGGGGCTGGCCGCCCGGCTGTGGTCGGCGGCCCTGGGCTGCGCCGTCCTGTACGGCCGGCTGCCCGACCTGGACCCGCGCCTGCTGCGCTGGGACGTCCTCGCCGCCGCCCCGGACGATCTGTGGCTCACCGGGCTGCACCCACTGCCCGGCGACGCGGCCACGCTCGCCGACACGGTGCTGCACGGCCACCTGGAGCCCCTGACGGCGACCCTGCGGGACCGCTACGGCGTGGCCGCCGGCCTGCTCCGGGGCAACGCGGGCTCGGCGCTCGCCGCGACCGCCCGGGAGCTGAGCCGCTGGGCCCGCGCGCACGGGCGTACCGAGGTGGCGGCCCGCACCCGGGCCCTCACCGACGAGTTGTTCGCCCACCCCCTGCTGAACGCCACCGGTACCCGTACCGGAACGGCCTTCCGGCGCCGCAGCTGCTGCCTGTACTACCGGGTGCCCGGCGGCGGTCTCTGCGGCGACTGCTGCCTCACCCGCCCGCCGCGCTCTTCCCCGGGGGCCGCATCTGGGTGACCATGAAGGGAACGTGCCACCGGTGCAAGGGGGTTGTCGGGTGCGAGTGGGACTTCTGACCCGGGAGTACCCCCCGGATGTGTACGGCGGCGCGGGTGCCCACGTGGAGTTCCTCGCCCGCGAGTTGACCGACCTGGTGGACCTGGAGGTGCACTGCTGGGGCGAGGGGCGCGGGGTCGGCGTCGTACGCCACCGCCCCTGGTCCGCCCTCGACGGCTCCAACGACGCGCTGCGCACCTTCTCCGTGGACCTCTCCATCGCCGCCGCCCTCGAAGGCCGCGAGCTGGTCCACTCCCACACCTGGTACGCCAATCTCGCCGGCCATCTCGCCAAGCTGCTGCACGGCGTCCCGCACGTGGTGACCGCCCATTCGCTGGAGCCGCTGCGCCCCTGGAAGGCCGAGCAACTGGGAGGCGGATACGCCCTGTCGAGCTGGGCCGAGCGTACCGCGATCGAGGCCGCCGACGCGGTGATCGCCGTGTCGGGCGCCATGCGGGAGGACGTCCTCGCCTGCTATCCGGCGCTGGACCCGGCCCGGGTCCACGTCGTGCACAACGGCATCGACACCCGGCTCTACCGGCCCGACCACGGCACCGACGCGCTCACCAGGCACGGCATCGACCCCGCCCGCCCGTACGTCCTGTTCGTCGGCCGGATCACCCGGCAGAAGGGCGTGCCCCGACTGCTGCGCGCGGTAAGGGACATCGACCCCGGGGCCCAGGTCGTACTGTGCGCGGGCGCGCCCGACACGCCTGAGATCGACCGGGAGTTCCGGGACCTGTTCGAGGAGCTGCGCCGGGTCCGGGCGGGCGTGTTCTGGATCCCGCAGATGCTGCCGCGCCCGGAGGTGATCCAACTCCTGACGCGTGCCGCGGTGTTCGTCTGTCCCTCGGTGTACGAGCCGCTCGGGATCGTCAACCTGGAGGCGATGGCCTGCGGCACGCCCGTGGTGGCGTCCCGGGTGGGCGGCATCCCCGAGGTCGTGGCGGACGGCCGGACCGGTCTCCTGGTCGAGGCGGACGACGGCTTCGAGTCCGGGCTCGCCCGGGCGCTGGACACCGTGCTCGGTGACCCGGTGGCGGCCCGGCGGATGGGGGAGGCCGGACGGGCGCGCGCGGTGGGGGAGTTCGGCTGGGACGCGGTGGCCCGACGCACGGCCGGGCTGTACGAGGAGATCCTCAAGCAGGCTTAGTCCGGCCGGCTCGGGGCAGCCATGGTTCAACCACGGTGAGGGGAGCGGCCATGCGTCGTGGAGGGCCTTCCGTACTCGGGATCGTGCTGGCGGGCGGCGAGGGCAAGCGCCTGATGCCGCTGACGGCGGACCGGGCCAAACCGGCCGTCACCTTCGGCGGCACCTACCGGCTGGTCGACTTCGTCCTGTCCAACCTCGTCAACGCCGACGTGCTGCGCATCTGTGTGCTGACCCAGTACAAGTCGCACTCGCTGGACCGGCACATCACCACCACCTGGCGGATGTCCAGCCTGCTCGGCAACTACGTCACCCCGGTCCCCGCCCAGCAGCGGCTCGGCCCGCGCTGGTACCTGGGCAGTGCCGACGCGATCCTCCAGTCGCTGAACCTCGTCCACGACGAACAGCCCGAGTACGTGGCCGTGTTCGGCGCCGACCACGTCTACCGCATGGACCCGCGGCAGATGGTCCGGCAGCACATCGAGGGCGGCGCGGGGGTCACCGTGGCCGGCATCCGGGTGCCGCGCACGGAGTCCTCCTCCTTCGGGGTGATCACGCCGGGGCCGGACGGCCGTACCGTCGAGCGCTTCCTGGAGAAGCCCGCGGACCCGCCCGGTCTGCCGGACGACCCCGAGTGTGTGTTCGCCTCGATGGGCAACTATGTCTTCACCACCAAGGCGCTGATCGAGGCGCTCCAGCGGGACGCCGAGGACGAGCAGTCCGTGCACGACATGGGCGGCTCGATCCTGCCCCAGCTCACCGCGCGCGGCGAGGCCCAGCTGTACGACTTCAGCGACAACCACGTGCCCGGCGAGACCACCCGCGACCAGGGCTACTGGCGGGACGTGGGCACCCTGGACGCCTACTACGAGGCGCATATGGACCTGATCGCCGAGCGTCCCGCGTTCAACCTGTACAACCGTCAGTGGCCCATCTACACCCACTCCAACCAGCTCTCCCCGGCCCGGTTCAACGCGGGCGGTATCGCGAGCGAGTCCATCATCAGCGCGGGCTGTCTGATCCGGGGGCAGGTCACCCGGTCGGTGCTCTCGCCGGGCGTGCGCGTCGACCCGGGTGCGGTCGTCCAGGGCTCGGTCCTGCACGACAACGTCCGGATCGGCCGGGGCGCGGTGGTCCGCGGCGCGGTCCTGGACAAGAACGTGGAGGTGCCGCCGGGGGCCACGATCGGCGTCAACCCGGAGCGGGACGCCGAGCTGTACACGGTCTCCAAGGGCGGGGTCATCGCGCTGGGCAAGGGCCAGCGGGTCCCGTAGCCCGGGACCGGGCAGGCGGGCCACGGCGGCCCGGATAGGGTCTGCGCCATGTCCGCCGCCGCCGTACCGGAGTTCCGCGAGGACGGGCACCGCTTCTACACCGCACTCGGCTTCGCGCGCAGCCACGAGGTTTCAGGCTGGCTCTCTGACCGCGCGTCACCCCGCGGTCGTCCGGCCCCGCGCCGCGCGACGCGTTCCGAGGAAAACACCAAGGATGCCCGGGTTTGCGGCCTTCGCCCCTCAGGATGCAGGCAACGATGTGCAACCTGCGGAGGTCATCCGACATGAGAGGGACCCGGCGCACGAGGCTCTGTCTGGCCGGGGTGATGGCAGCGTCGGCGCTGATCGCCACCCCCGCCGCCCGGGCCGCCGAGCGGACCGACGGCCACCTCACCGACCTGGTGAACCCGTTCATCGGGAGCCAGAACGAGGGCAACACCTTCCCCGGCGCGGCCGTGCCCTTCGGCATGGTGCAGCTCTCCCCGGACACCGGGCACAGCACCGGCTACGACTACACGCAGAACCGTATCCGCGGCTTCTCCCTGGTCCATCTCTCGGGCGTCGGCTGCCGCATCGGCGGCGACCTGCCCGTGCTGCCCACCACCGGCGACGTCACACAGACGGACTACGCCCGGTACGCGGCGGCCTTCTCGCACGACGACGAGGAGGCGAGCCCCGGCTACTACCGCGTGGGCCTCGCCTCCGGCATCCGGGCCGAACTGACCGCGACCGCCCGCACCGGCGTGCAGCGCTACACCTTCCCGGCCACCGACAAGGCCAACGTCCTGGTGAACGCGGCCCAGTCGCTGCACAAGCCGGTGAGCAGCGCGGTACAGATCCTCGACGACCGCACCGTGCGCACCGAGATCACCGGCCACGGCTTCTGCCGGGACACCGGCCCCTACACGGTCTACACGATCACCCGTTTCAGCCGGCCCTTCACCGCCTACGGCACCTGGGACGGCCGGACCGTCACCCCGGGCGCCCGGAGCGGGCCCGGCGGGGCCTATCTCCGCTTCGACACCACGAAGGACCGCACGGTCGAGGCGACCACCGCCCTGTCGTACGTCGATGCGGCCGGCGCCGCGACCAACCTGCGTGCCGAGGGCGGCCGGCCCTTCGACGCCGTACGCCACCACGCGCGCGAGGAGTGGGAGCGGCGGCTCGCCGCCGTCCGGGTGGCGGGCGGCACGCCCACGCTCCGCCGGACCTTCTACTCCTCGCTGTACCGGTCGTACCTCGCGCCCAACATCGGCAGCGACGCCGACGGCCGCTACTTCGGCTGGGACCGCCGTACCCACCGCGCCCGGGGCTTCACCTACTACCAGAACTGGTCGCTGTGGGACACCTACCGCACCCAGGCCCAGCTGCTCGGCCTGCTCGCACCGCGCGAGGCGCGGGACATGGCGCGGTCGGTCGTCGCGGTCGACGAGGACGGCGGATGGCTGCCCAAGTGGGGCTACGGCCCGGTCGAGACGAACATCATGAGTGGCGACCCGGTCACCCCGTTCCTGACCACCGCCTACCACGCCGGTCTGCTGAAGGGCTTCGAGGAGCGGGCCTACCGGGCACTGAAGAAGAACGCCGACGGCGTGCCGCCCGCCGCGTACCCGGGCATCGGCCGGGAGGCCAACGCCGAGTACGTCGCGGGTGGGTTCGCGCCTTACGTCAAGGGCCGTCCGTACGCCAAGATGGGTGACTCCGACTACCATCACGGCGCCTCGGTCACCCTGGAGTACGCGCTCGCCGACGCGATGCTCGCCCAGATGGCCCGCGGCCTCGGGCACACGGACGACGCGGCCCGCTACGCCGCCCGCTCGCGGAACTACCGGAACGTCTTCGACCCCACCACCGGTTTCTTCCGCGCCCGTGACGCCTCCGGCGCCTTCACCGGCTCGCCCGACCCGGCCCGCGGCATCGGCTTCCACGAGGGCACGGCCTGGCAGTACCAGTGGCTCGTCCCGCAGGACGTCCCGGGCATGGTCGATCTGATCGGCGGCACGCGCGCGGCCAACGCCCGCCTGGACGCCTTCTTCGCCTACGACCGGCTGCTCGCCGACCCGGAGAGGACCGCCCGCGAGGTCTGGGTGCACGGCGATCCGTACGCGTACTACAACGCCGCCTTCTACAACCCGATGAACGAGCCGGACCTCATCGCGCCCTACACCTACCTGGCCACCGGCCAGCCCTGGAAGACCACGGACGTGGTGCACGCGGCGCTGACCCTCTTCACCGACGGCCCCACCGGCATCACCGGCAACGACGACCTCGGGACCATGTCCGCCTGGAACGTCCTGTCGTCCATCGGGATCTTCCCGGTCCAGCCCGGCTTCGGCACCTGGGGCCTGACCACCCCGGTCTTCGACCGCGTCGACCTCGCCCTGGACCGCCGCTACTGGCCGAGCGGCCGGCTGACGGTGACCGCGCCCGGCACCTCGGCCACCGACCGCTACGTCCAGGCCGTGCACACGGACGGAAGGCCGCACGGCCGGACCTATCTGACGACCGGTTCGCTGCGCTCCCTGCGCTCGCTCGCGTTCACGGTCGGCCCGCGCCCGTCAGAGTGGGGTACCTCACCCACGTCGGCGCCGCCCGTCCTGAGGTGACCTCAGCTGTCTCCTGCATCCCGCCCCTTTCGGAGGGGCGGGACTTAATCTGCTGTTAACTGTGCGTATCTTGATCGTACTTGACCGTAATCGGTCGACGGGGATTGACTGCTGATCCACCCGTCGTCGACGCGTGAGGCAAGCCCTTGACTTCCGACCTGCTCGCTCCACTCGACCTGGCGTTCTGGAACATGGAGTCCGACCGGCACCCGATGCACCTCGGGGCGCTCGGCGTCTTCGCCGCGCACTCGCCCACCGCCGGGGCCCACGCCGCCGACCTGCTCGCCGCCCGCGCCGCCGCCGTGCCCGGCCTGCGCCTGCGCATCCGCGACCTGTGGCAGCCGCTCGCCTTCGGCGGCGCCGCCCGCGAGACCGACCCGGACTTCGACCCGCTGAACCACGTACGGCTGCACGCCCCGACGAACGACTTCCAGGCGGCCGCCGGACGGCTGATGGAGCGCCCGCTGGACCGCACGCGGCCGCCCTGGGAGGCACATGTGCTGCCCGGCGAGGACGGGGTGTCCTTCGCGGTGCTCTTCAAGTTCCACCACGCCCTCGCCGACGGGCTGCGCGCGCTGAAGCTCGCCGCCGGCGTCCTGGACCCGGTCGACCTGCCCGAGCGCGGGCCCCGCGCCATCGAACCGCCGCGCGGCCTGCTGTCCGACGTGCGCCGGCTGCCCGCACTGGTCCCCGGGCTGGTCAGGGGCGCACTGTCCGACATGGGCCGGGCGCTGGACATCGGCGCCTCGCTGGCCCGGTCCACGCTCGGCATGCGCCCGTGCCCCGCGCTCACCTCCGCGCCCAGCGGGACCCGCCGGACCGCCGGGGTCGTCGTCGACATCGACGACGTGCACCGCGTGCGCAAGAGCGCCGGCGGCACCGTGAACGACGTCCTCATCGCCGTCGTCGCCGGCGCCCTGCGCAGCTGGCTGGACGAGCGCGGTGACGGCAGCAAGGGTGTGGCGCCGCGCGCCCTGATCCCCGTCTCCCGGCGCCGCTCGCACGCGGCCCAGCCGCAGGGCAACCGGCTCTCGGGCTATCTGATACCGCTTCCGGTGAGCGAGCCCGACCCGCTGGGCCGCCTGCACACCGTGCGCACCGCGATGGTCCGCAACAAGGACGCCGGCCCCCACCGGGGCGCCGGGGCGGTCGCCCTGCTGGCCGACCACGTCCCGGCGCTCGGCCACCGGCTCGGCGGGCCGCTGGTCGGCCAGGCCGCCCGGCTCTGGTACGACATCCTCGTCACCAGCGTGCCGCTGCCCGGCCTCGGGCTCCGGCTCGGCGGCCAGGAGCTGACCGAGGTCTATCCGCTGGCGCCGCTCGCGCCCGGCCAGGCGCTGGCGGTGGCGATCTCCACGTATCGCGGGCGCGTGCACTACGGGCTTGTCGCCGACGCGCAGGCCGTGCCGGATCTGGACCGGTTCGCGTACGCGGTGTCGGCCGAGATGGAGACGTTGCTGGCGGCGTGCGCGTACTGAGCCGGCCTTCGGCCGGACCAGGGTCCCCACCCGCACCGCCTGTGCGGCTTTCGTCGTCGGGTGCGGGTGGCCCCCGCGGGCCGCACCCGACGTCGGCGGCCGGCGGGCGCGTGCCGGTCCCGGGCTTCCCGCGCGCCGCTGGACGCCACGGACGCCCCGCGACGCCGGCCGCGACGGCGGGGCGGGGTGGGTGCGGGAGGCTGGCGGGCGGGGGTGCGACGGCGGGCGGGGGCGGTGCGGGGGCCGGCGGGGCGGCGTTGTGGGGGTGGGTGGTGAGGGGGATCGCATCAAAGCGGTTTGGTGCCGTGGCCCGCGCTCCGTAAAATTCCCCGTTCGAAAGCGGGCGCGAGTCGGAGCGCTGCGCGGGTGATCAGGGAAGCGGCAGCGCGATGACGGTGACAGAGGACAGCTCGGCGTCCATGGACGTGCCCACGGACGTCTCCATGGACGAGGTGGTCTACGGGCCCGGTATCGACCCCGAGCGGCTGGCCGTCTGCCTGAGCGTGCTGGAGGAGCTGGACCAGCTCGAGGTCGACCACCCCGACGCGATCAAGGTGCGCCGGGCCACCTCGCACATCTACCGGACGGTCAAGCAGCGCCGCCGCCAGGAGCGCCGGGCCGCCAAGACCGCCCACGACCGCAAGGTCACCGAAACCACCGCCACCGGCTCCGCCGAGCGCATCGACGACGAGACCGAGGGCATCCTGCCCTCCTCCAAGGTCGACACCGGCCCGATCGCGGGCATACTCCAGCGCCCGCGCTCCTGCTACGTCTGCAAGCAGCGCTACGTCGAGGTCGACTACTTCTACCACCAGCTCTGCCAGAAGTGCGCCGCCGAGAACCGCGCCAAGCGGGACGCCCGCGCCGACCTCACCGGCAAGCGCGCCCTGCTCACCGGCGGCCGCGCCAAGATCGGCATGTACATCGCGCTGCGCCTGCTGCGCGACGGCGCGCACACGACGATCACGACCCGGTTCCCCAAGGACGCCATCCGCCGCTTCAAGGCGATGGAGGACTCGGCGGACTGGATGCACCGGCTGGAGGTCGTCGGTATCGACCTGCGCGACCCGGCCCAGGCCGTCGCACTGGCCGATCAGGTCGCCGAGGCGGGTCCGCTGGACATCCTGATCAACAACGCCACGCAGACCGTGCGCCGCCTGCCCTCCGCCTACGCCGCCCTGGTCGAGGGCGAGAGCGCCCCGCTGCCCGCCGGCGAGCTGCCCGCCCACCACGTCATCGGCGCCTTCAACTCCGGCGCGGTCGACGGTCTTGCCGCGCTGCCCGTCGGCACCAGCGGCCTCGACGCACAGAAGGTCGCCGACCTCGCCCTGGTCGCGGGCAACGCCAGCGTCGCCCGGCACCTCGACGGCACCGCCATCGACGCGGGCGGCCTGCTTCCCGACGTCGTCGACAGCAACACCTGGGTGCAGACGATCGACCAGATCTCCCCGGTGGAACTCCTCGAAACCCAGCTGTGCAACTACACGGCGCCGTTCATCCTGATCAGCAAGCTCCGCCCGGTCATGGCCGACGCGGCGAAGAAGGCGGCGAGCGGCCGGGCCTACGTCGTGAACGTCTCGGCCATGGAGGGTGTCTTCGACCGCGGCTACAAGGGCGCGGGGCACCCGAACACCAATGCCGCCAAGGCCGCCATGAACATGGTCACGCGGACCAGCGCCCACGAGATGTTCGAGGCCGACGGCATCCTGATGACCTCGGTCGACACCGGCTGGATCACCGACGAGCGCCCGCACTACGACAAGCTGCGCCTCGCCGAGGCCGGCTTCCACGCACCGCTCGACCTGGTCGACGGCGCCGCCCGCGTCTACGACCCGATCGTGCGGGGCGAGGCGGGCGAGGACCTGTACGGCGTCTTCATGAAGGACTACGCGCCCGGCAAGTGGTGAGCCGCCGGGCGGGTGACGCGCCCGGCGCGGTGCAGGGCGATGGCCGTGTGGGGCAGGGCGGCGGCCGTCCGGTGTTCGGCCGTGACCGCCGCTGTGCGGCGGTCGTCTGGCCTCAGTCGACCGCGCCGAGCCGTGCGTGGCGGGCCGCCACCAGCTCCAGCACCGTGCGCCAGTCCTCCAGCACGCCCGCGTCGAAACCGGCCGTGCAGCCCTCCTCGTCGGCCTGGCGCAGCCGCAGCACATCGTCGTCGGCGGGGCCCGCGTCCCCGCGTACCAGCCGGAACACCCGCTCCCCGAGCAGGGCGCGCACCGCCTCGGCCGCGCTGTGCGCCCCCGCCGCCTCGTCGCCCGGGCTCAGCACCGGCCCGATGCCGTGCACCAGCCCCGCCACCTGGAGCTCCTTGTCGGCGGGACGGCTGCGGCGCAACAGCGCCGCGGTCCGCAGCGCGTGCTGGTGCCGGCCGGCGTACAGCAGGTCCATCAGCTCCTCGACACTGCGCAGTTCCATGCGTCAGTCCTTCCGCGAGACAGCCGTTGCCGCGTCAGCAGATCATGGCCGGCTTGCCACCCGGCCAACGGCACCTGAACTGCGCCGGGTCGGGCCGGTAGTTGCCGACTCGGATCGAAGGACTGTTCGGTCATGTAGGCCGAGTGGGTGATTGGAGGGGGGGGACGAGTGAGCGTGTTGTTCCAAAAAGCGCCATATTAAGGAGCATTGGAGGGCTCCGGAAGCGTATCGGTTACAGCTTGTTTGCACTCCCTATCGAGCGGATGCCTGCTCATTTGGTTAATCTGGAGCGGACGGACAGCAGTAAGGGGTCCCACCCACACCCACCGTCCGTTCTGGGGCGAGCCGGTTGACCACGGCCTGCTCTGACACGAGGTACCGGCGCCACCGCGTCCGAACCGGCCTTCCCTTCAGACCCGAGCGGGCGTCGAGCGCCGGAGCGCGGACTGTCCGGTACGCCCCGAGGGTGACCCGACACATAAGGAGTGCGCGGTGACACCGGAGAAGACGAATCGCGAACAGCGCCCCAAAGAAGGCACGGAGCGGGCGGGCCGCCGGCCCGGAGAACTCGGCAGCCTCGACGTGTGGGCCCGGTCCGCCCCCATCCGCCTCGCGGGTTACGAGGACGACCTCGCCGAGCCCCACATCCTGCCGAGCGTGGACTGACCCTCCAAGGTCGGATCCGTCGCGATCGCCGCACGCATGGGCGTGACAGACTCACGCCCATGCTGATCAGAGAAGCCGCGGCCGAGGACTGGCCGCGGATCTGGCCTTTCTGGCACCGGATCGTCGCCGCCGCCGAGACCTACGCGTGGGACCCGGAGACCACCGAGGAAGCGGCCCGCGCCCTGTGGATGGGCCCGGCCAAGCGCGTCTACGTCGCCGAGGACCCCTCCGGGACCGTGGTCGGCTCCGCCTACCTCACGCCCAACTACGGCGGCCCCGCCGCCGGTGTGGCCAACGCCGGCTTCATGGTCGACCCGGACTGCTCGGGCCGCGGCGTCGGCCGCGCCCTCGCCGAACACGTCCTCGCCGAGGCCCGGGCACAGGGCTACCGCGCGATGGTCTTCAACGCCGTGGTCGAGACGAACCCCGCCGTCGCGCTGTGGACCTCCCTCGGCTTCACGATCCTCGGCACGGTCCCGGAGGCGTACGAGCACCCCCGGCACGGCAGGGTGGGCCTGCACATCATGTACCGGGCGCTGGACTAGTGCCGTATCAGGCAACGTTTGCCCTGTTCACGACCTCACGTAGGCGTTCGTCGGCGGCGTGCTTGTTCCGCCAGATGATGTAGCGGCGGATCATGCTGCCCTGCTCCTTGTGGCTGGCATGATCGGTGCGTCGAGAGCGAAGTAGCGCAGGGCGGTGAATTGGGCTTCGATGCGGTTGAGCCAGGAGCTGTTGGTCGGCGTGTAGGCGAACTCGACGTTGTTGGCCGCTGCCCAGTCGCCGACCCGGGTGTCCTTCTTCGTGGTCAGGTGCGGGGAGAAGTTGTCCAGCACGATCGCGATGCGGATCTCGGGCGGGTAGAGGCTGCGCAGGTAGCGGCAGAACTCCAAGAATCTGGTCCGGTTCTTCTTCGGCTTGATGTGGCCGTAGAGCTTGTCCCTGCCCAGGTCGTAGGCGGCGAACAGGTGGCGGACCCCGTGCGGTCGTGTATAGGTCGCCCGGCGTCGGGGCCGGGGGCCGCGGCTGGGATCCTTGTGCTTCCCACCGCGCTCGGCACATTGCCGACCGGGGTGGGGCTGGAGGTTGAGCGGCCCGAACTCGTCGAGGCATAAGACGACTTCGGGTTCACCGTCCTCGGGGACGACCTCCCCGTCGGCGATCGCGTAGAGGTGCTCGACGCGGGCCTTCTTGGCCGCGTAGTCGGGATCGCGTGAGCTCTTCCAGGTCTTCACGCGTTGAACGAGACGCCCTCCTCGCGGAGCAGTGCCCGCAGGCCCTCGTGGCTGATGTCGTCGACCACCCCCTCGGCGACCAGGAAGTCGGCCAGCTTGGCCAGGCTCCAGGTCGAGAACGGCAGGCCGTGCTCGGCCGGCTTGGACTTGGCGATCTTCTTGATCTCGCGGCGTTCGGGGAGGCTGAAGGTCTTGGGCCGGCCGCCCTTGTACTTCGGGTAGAGCGAGTCGAACCCGTCCGCGTTGAAGTTGTGGATCACATCTCGGATCCGGTCCGGGCTGGTGAACGTCACCTCGGCGATCTTCGCCACGTGCATGCCCTGCGCGGATAACAGCACCATCTGAGCCCGCCGCCAGGTCACCACCGAACCGGTGCCTCTACGGACGATCCGTAGCAACCGCCTGCCCTCGTCGTCATCGATCTCTCGGACCTGCACACGTTCAGCCACGCGATCATTCTGGCCGTCCGGCGCCGCCCAGGACAGCAACAGAGTGACGCCTCATCGCCGGGCGAACGTTCCTGATGCGGCCCTAGGATCGGGCCCGGCCAACGGACCGTCCGGCCGGACCACCAGGGAGGGAAACCATGCGGTACGCCGAGGGGCCCAGAGTCTGTTGCGACGTCTACATCGAGGCGGATCCCTCGCGAGTGTGGGGCCTGGTGACGGACATCGGACTGCCGGCCCGTCTGAGCCCCGAACTGCAGCGTGCCGAATGGCTCGACAGCGCTCGGGGGCCCGCCGTGGGGGCCTGTTTTGCGGGGTACAACCGCCACCGGATGATCGGCGAGTGGCGGACCGTCTCGCACGTCGTCGAACTGGAGGAGCGGCGGGTGTTCGGCTGGGTGGTCGTGGACCCGGACGGCCGGTACGGCGACCCGGTCCCGGACCCCGCGAAGCCCATGGCCACGTGGCGCTTCGAGCTCGAGCCCGAGGGGACCGGTACCAGACTGCGGCACCTCGCTCGGATCGGGCCGGGACGCTCCGGGGTCAGCCTGGCGATCGACCGGGCACCGGAGCGCGAGGAGGAGTTCGTGGCCTTCCGGATCGCCGAGCTCCGCACCAACATGGAATCCACCCTGCGTGGCCTCAAGGCACTCGCCGAGGAGGCCGACCCGGTGCACTGACCGCTTTCATCGCCGCCTCGCGGCTGGGCTTCGGCGCCTGGGCGAGCGGAGTCGCCGCCGCCGGTGGGTGAGGAGCGCGGACCTGCCACGCCACTCCGCGGGCCCGCGCCCTCGGGCCCGCAACGCGAGCGGCCGCCGTCGGTCGCCGGTCGTCGCACTGGACGTAGTGGGGGCGACGGCGAACGTTGCCTGTCGGGGCACTAGTGCCGTATCAGCGCGGTCGTCACCCGCGCGAACGTGGCCTGAGCCAGCGCAGCACCCGGTGGCTCGAGCCCGCAGACAGGCTCCCGGCACTGCGGTTCCCGGACGACCAGGCGGTACTCCGCCGCGAGTGCCTTCCTGCTGTGGCACCGGCTGACCTGACGTTGTTCGATCGTGTGAAAAGGCTCCCCGCCGGCGGCATCAGCGCCGACGGGGCGGGCACAGCACTGCCCCGAGGCGGCTGATCCCCTAGGCGGACACGTACGTGAGTGCCGGATACACCTCCGGGTCGCCCTCGACACCGGCCTCACGGAGGATCGGAACGAGGATCTCAGCGAAGCGGTTGAGGGCCTCCTCGGACTCCCAGACGTCGACGACGCGGAAGGTGCTCTCGCCCTGTCCCGCGATGTGTGCGAGCAAACCCTCTACGGGCCAGTCGGCTGGAGATTCCATCCGGTGCTTGCCCCCCGTCAACTTGCGGTTCGTCTCCTCGTACTGCTCCTGTGTGAACTCGGGGGAGATGAGGACGATCGGCATTTGGGTCCTTCCAGATCGCAGAGACGCGGCAGGCTGCCACGTCCGGGCCGGAACCAGGCGACGGCGACGTCCGCCAGTTCACATAGCGATCCTGGGCCGCGTCGTATCATCGCGCATGACGTGCTGCTCCACACGGAGTCACGCCCTCGAAAGGGCGAACGTTGCCTGATGCGGCACTAGCCCTCATCGGCCACCGGCGCCGTCCGCCGCCAGGGGCTCAGCCGCTCCAGCTCCTCCGCCACGCGCAGCAGCACGCCCTCCGCGCCCGGCCGGCCCACGAGCTGGACGGCGCAAGGGGCGCCCGAGGGCAGGGTGCCGAAGGGGACGGACATCGCGGGCCAGCCGGTCAGGTTCCACAGCGGGGTGAACGGCGAATACGCCGTGTTCGCGAGGATGTTGGGCAGCCAGCCGCGTTCGTGCCACGGGCCGGCCTGCGGGGAGCGGCGGGCCAGGGTCGGCGTGAGCAGCACGTCGTACTCGGTGAAGAACGGCGTCAGCCGGGCGCGCAGCCGCTCGCGGGCCGGGCTGGTGCGCACCCGGCGGACGAAGCGGCGGCCCAGGGCCGCGTGCACCCGGGTCCGGCGGGCCAGCAGCGCCGGGTCCAGGCCCGCGGAGTCCACCGCCGTACCCGCCGTCCAGTGCCGCAGCGCGGTCACCCCCAGGGAGAGCGGGTACGGCGGCTCGGCCCGCCGCACCTGGTGCCCGGCCCGTGCCAGCACACCGGCCGCCTGCCGGACCGCGGTCGTATACGGCCGGCTCACGCTCACCCCGGCGAGCGGACTGCGCGGGGAGGCGGCGATCCTCCAGGCCGGCCGTTCCTCCTGGGGCCCGAACTCCGTGTCCGCGAGGACCGCCAGCATCAGCCGCAGATCCTCGACCGTCGTGGCCAGCGGGCCGTTCTCCGACATGCCGAACCAGTCACCGTTGCCGATCCCCGCCGGCACCACCCCGTGGCCCGGTTTCAGCGTGACCAGCCCGCAGTTCGCGGCCGGGATGCGCAGCGACCCCATCCCGTCGTTGCCGAGCGCCAGCGGCACCAGCCCCGCGGCCACCGCCGCCGCACTGCCGCCGGAGGAGCCGCCCGCCGTGCGGGAGAGGTCCCAGGGATTGCGGGCGGTGCCGTGCGGGCCCTCCGTGGTGCCGAAGACGCACAGCTCGGGTACGTTCGTCAGGCCGACGACCACCGCACCGGCCGCCCGCAGCCGGGCCACCGTCACATGGTCCTCGGCTGCCGGGGTGTCCGGGGTGGCGGTGGAACCGTTGCGGCAGGACTCGCCGCGCACCCTCAGATTGTCCTTGACCGCCAACGGTACGCCCGCGAGCGGAAGTTCGGTCAGATCGGCCCGGGAAGCGAGCTCGTCGGCCTCGGCGAGCGCCGCCTCCGCCCGGACCTTCCGGAACGCCCCGATCCGGCCGTCGAGCCGCTCGATCCGCGCGAGGTGCTCGGCCACCACCTCCCGGGGCGTGACCCGCTTGTCGCGGACGGCGGCGGCGATCTCGGCTGCGGTCCGGCCGGCCCAACTGCTCACAGGCGCTCCTCGTTACTCATGCGTACGGAACACACGTCGGGAGAACTGTGCCCGTTCGGGGTCCCGCACGTCGAGGGGGCCACGGCGCACGCCCGACCGGAAGCCCGGGTCCGTCCGGGGGAGGCGTGCCGTGTCCAGCCGCCGGGGCGCGTGACTCAGGGCGGAGCGGAGCGGCCGAGGCCGTCGGCCGGCGCTTCGGCGCAGGCCCGCAGGTCCGACGGGAGCAGGTCCAGGATCCGCTTCCGCAGGGCCTTGTCCGGACCCGTCTCCCGGGCGAGGCGGAACAGGCCGAGGTGGGCGTCGGCGGTCGCGCGGAGGGCGAGGAGAGCTTCGGCGGCCTCGACGCGGGCCGCCGCGGGAGCGCCCGGGGCGGCGAGGGTGGCCTTCAGGGTGCGTGCGGCGACGTGCCGAACCGGACGGTACCGCGCCAGCGTCTTCGCCGCCCGCACCCGCTGCCCGGCCGCCGTGCCGTCGGTCTCCAGCACGCGGCGGCAGGCGGCCACCACCTCGTTGCCCACCTCCAGGCTCTCCCAGGCGGCTGCCGCGGCGAGGTGCGCCTCCGGGTCCGTGGTGTCCGGGTTGGAGAGGGCACGCAGGACGGCGCGGCCCTCCTCGCCGAGGTCTTCGGCGAGAAGCGCGGCGGCCTTGGCCCGGACGGACAGGGGAGCGGCCGGGTCGGCGGCCAGGGCGCGGGTGAGGGGGATGCGGTTGTGGGCGCCGCTGGTGGGGAGCGACTCGCAGATCTCGACGCGGAGTTCGGGTGGGGTGGTGGGGGCGGCGGCCAGGTCGTACCAGCGTGCCGATGACTTCCCGGTTCCCGTCTCCGCGGCGGCGATCCGGTCGGTCAGGGGAGCGTGCGGATCCTCGGCCCAGGCGAGGAGGAGGGCGTCCGCCTCGCGCTGCGAGCCTTCCTCGCGGAACAACCGGTACAGGGGCCGGAGAGTCGTGACGGCCGACACCTCGCGCTTTTCGAGCAGTTCCAGCCACTGGGCCAGTGCCGTTCCGGGATCCACGCTCGCGAGGACACCCGTCGGGGTGTCGATCTCGTCCTGCCCGATCCTGCCGAAGCTCAGGAACTCCCAGAATCCGGGTGAAGGAACGTACGAACCGACCACGGCCTGGTCGACGTGCATGCTGAGGAGGACCAGAGGGTCGGTGCCGCGCTGCGCGGCCATGCGCTGTCTCCACTCGGGGTAAGGGACCCAGCCGACGCAGTGCGCGAGGGCCCGGCACCGGGGGCCGGGGCCGACATCCGGGTCGTCCGCGATCCGGGTGAGCACACGACGCATCAGCGGGACCATGGCAGTCCGGTACTCGGTGTGGTGCGTCTCGATTTCCAGAAGGGAAGCCGCGGGGACGGTCTCGTCGTCCAGGAGGGCCTCGATGCGGCCGCGGAGCGGAGCGTCCGGCAGGCAGGCGTCGGCGAGTTCCAGCAGTTGCCACAGATGCTCGTCCGGGAGCCCGGGCTCGTCCAGCACCCGGTGAAGTGTCTCGGAGGCCGCACGGAGATCGATCTCGGCCAGGTCGGTGAGGGCTTGGATGCGGTCCACCATGCCGGACAGGACGTCGTCGGCCAGGGCGCGCAGCACGCTTGCGGCGGCGTCCCGCCGGCCTGTGGCCAGGAGATGCTCCGCGACCTGGTGGCGTACCGAAGTCGGCAGGGCGCCGTCCGACGCCATCTGGGCGAAGGGGTTCTCCTGCTCGGCGGTGTCCCTGTGCAGGAGCTGGACGGCCGACCACCGGTCGTCGGCCGCTACGTCGGGGTCGGCGATCAGCGCCGTCAGCGTGCCGCGCACCGGCGTGACGTCTCCGGTGTCAAGGAGTCGTGCGGCGCATCTGAGCCGATCGCTCACGCTCAGGTCCCCGTCGGTCAACGCAGAGAGCATCATCTCTCTGCTCCGCGCCGTCTGTCCCAGGTCGAGCAGGGTGCCGGAAAGACTGATGATGTCGGCGTCGTCCAGCGAGTCGGACAGCAACGCATCGACGCAGGAGCCTGCTGTGTCGAGCCGGCCGAGTTGGACGAGCCGCTCCACGGCGACCTGGCGAGTGGGGTGGCCGAGCCTGCCGTCGCGTGCGGCCTTCGCCACGAGGAGCGGATCATCGCACAGGTGAACGACGGACCGGATGAGTGGGTCGGAACCGGCCGGATCACGGAGCAGGTCGGACAGCACCGCGTGCGTGACGGCTACGCGCGCCGAGAGTGCCCTGACGCGGAGGTGTGGCGGCGCCGACGAGTCCATGGCCAGGCCGTCCAATACCTCGGGTGACGTGTTCCGAAAAAGGGAACCCAGGACGTACTGGGACTGGTGCGGGCTCATGTTGTCATGGACCGGGTTGTCCGCCAGGGCTGTGCTCAGTCTCCTCAGCGTGTCCCGATCCGTGGCGTGCCCGATGGCCCGCACTCCGCCGACGATGTCGGTCTCCCCGAGGTCCGTGGCCATGGCCAGCAGGTCTGCGAGCAGCTCCGTTCCGGCGGTGCTGTCGAGACGCAGCGCTGCCGTGGCCGCCTCCAGCCGGCCACCGGGCGGCTGGAGGGGATCACGCGCGATGGCGGTCAGCCGGTCAAGGGCGGTGGAGAGGTCTCCCGCCGCGGCGGTCAGCCGGGCCGCGCTGATGCGCTGTCGGAAGGGCAGGTCCGTCTCACCGGCCAGCTCGTCGGCGAGATCGCACGCTTGGTGGCCCGCACGCCGCACATAACTCTGCAATGCGGTGAGGCGTGGCAGGTGCGTGATGGTTCTGTCCCGCACGAGGTCCCGCAGGTCGTCCTCGTGGAGCACCGCGTAGAGCCGGGCGAGGACCGTGTCCTCACGGATGTCGCCCCCGGCCGAAATATGCCGTCCGTGCAATTTGATCACGGCCCGCGCGAACCACGCCACCAGCTCCCGGTCGGTGCTCGCCTCGTCACTCAGGATCGTTGCGCACAGCAGCAACTCCCGCCAGCCGCCCGCCCGTACGGCGGTGCGCAGGAACTCGTCCAGCGCGTGTCCCTGGGCGCGCCAGGCCGCGGCCATGAACAGGATCACGTTCGGCCGTTCGGCGGCGATCGCCTCGCGCAGGGTGTGCAGTGCCTCCGGCGCGCCCGGTGGCAGCCGCTGGGCGATGGCATAGCCCGCCAGGTACTCCTGGACCGTGTGATGCAGGAAGGCGAGGCCGCCCGCCCGCTGCGTGATCAGCCCGGTGAAAGTCAGCGCGCGCAGTACGACGTCCCGTTCCACAGGCTCGTCGTGGCCGTCGATGGACAGCAGCTCGAGTACCTGGTCCAGCAGAGGGCGCGTGTCCCCGGCCTGCCGCCGCTCGGCCACCGGGCTCAGCGCGTCGTGCACCCGGGACAGCAGCGCGGGGGTGATGCCGTACCCGCCGGCCTTGCCGGACCGGAGGTGCTGGGCGCCCTTTCGCCGGAGCAAGTCGATGAACCGCGCGTACAACTCTGCCGGATTGCGCGGTAGTTCACCGGTGGCCGTGACGATGCAGATCATGGTGAGGTACAGCGGGTTCTTGGCGACCTCGCTGAGCCGGCCGTGGCGGAGATCGGAGATCAGCCAGTCCGCCCGCCGTGCCGCGTCCGTCACCTCCAGCGCCTCGAACCAGGCCCGTGCGACCTTCCGGATCTCCTCGTCCCCGAACTCGAGCAGGGCGTACCGCTGAAGCGACTTCAGCTTGTGCATCTCCGAGGTGACCAGCGAACGGCTGGCCACCACGAACCGCATGTGCGGCTCGCGCGCCGCCCAGACCTGGATGACCTGGATGACCTTGTTCCGCTTGTTCGAGTCCAGTACCTCGTCCAGGCTGTCGACGCAGACGAGCCAGTCCACGCCCGGCAGCGGAGCGGATGCGAACAACTCCGCGGACGGTGACCGGCGCAGGCCCGGGAGATCCCGCCGTACGGCCTCGGCCAGCGCCTCCGGGACGGGGCGGTCCCCGAGCTGGTCCGCGGCCACGCGCACGGGTATGTACGACGGCGCGCCCGCCGGGTCCTCCAGCCAGGCGTTGGCGGCCGTGTACGTCAGCCGGCGCAGCAGACTCGACTTCCCCGCTCCGGCGCCGCCGGTGAACAGCACATGGCGCTGGATGTCGAGCACGCTCTCGGCGGCGGGCGGTTTCCGCTCGCCCGGTTGCCGGTCCGGTGCGTCCTTGACGTCGGACGCGTCCTGCCGGACGTACACCGTGGAGAGCGGAATGTCCCTGGTGCCGCTCAGCAGGTTCGCGTAGGGGTGCTCGTCCGCTTCGGCCCGCGCCGCCTCCAGGTAGTCCCGCAGGTCGGGGCCCGGGTGGCGGAAGCCGCCCGACCGCAGCTGTTCGTCCGTCAGGGTCCGCAGCCAGGTGACGGGCGGCTCCGGTGCCGTGCACCGCGCCAGGATCTCCGCGATCGGCACCAGATGGGCGCTGCCGGCCAGGTCGGAGCGGGCCAGCATGCCGCAGACCGCGCCGGTGCGTTCGTTGACCACGGGGCTGCCGCTGTAGCCCTCGCCGACCGGAGTGCCGTAGCCGCGCGGCATGGACATCGGGTCGTCGAAGGTGAGCCGCGAGTCTCCGAGATACTCCAGCGCGGCCCACTGGCCCGGCCGGTAGTGCCCCTGCGGGTGGCCGTGGGCCCGCATGCGGTCACCGGGCGACAGGGCGGGTGCCGTGAGGACCACGCCGGTGCGGGCGGCCCCCGGGTCGAACCGCAGGAACGCCAGGTCCAGTCCGTTGGCCGCCTTGTGCTGGTCGTCGTCCGACAGCGTGACCGCGAGTTCCAGGCCGGAACCGACGATCCGCGCCCGTACGCTCCGCGCGCCGGCCACGACGTGGGCGCAGGTCACCACCACCCCGGGGGCGATGACGAAGCCGGTCCCGTATCCGTTGCCGTCCGGGAGGTCCAGGGCGACGGTCGCCGCCTCCAGGTGCTCTGTCCAGCCGTGCACTCCTATTCCCCGGGAGCCTCCTGGGTGGTCCACTCCAGGGTGACCTTCCAGGTGGACTTGGACGAGGCCTTGCCGACCACGGCCAGGAACTGACCCGTGTCGAAGGAGACGTCACAGCCGAACTCGACGGTCGCCTTGGACGCCCCGGTCTGCTGGAGCCGCGTGCCCATGGCGCGGGCGACCGCGGTCAGGCCGTCGAGCACTGGTTCCAGGCGGGGCCTGCGCCAGCCGATCTCCTGCTCCTCGCCGAGAGCCGGGGCCGCCTTGCCGCCCCCGGGCCCGATCGCCAACAGCACCTTCTGGCCGTCGATCTCGACCGGAACGACCGTCTCGCCGTCCGCGTGCAGTTCCTGGTCCAAGCCCGCTCTCCTCTTGCCCGCCGCTGCCGGTCGGTTCATCGTAGCGGCGGCCGGTCCCTCAAGTGGCCTCGTCGGCCAGCTGGTTGGCCGGTACGGCCGCCGTGCTGCCCCGGCCCGTGAGCCGGGGCACGGGCACGCCCACCGCGCGCGCCGCGTCGCCGTCGAGCAGGGCCAGCAGTTCCCGGGCCGCCGTACGGCCGAACTCGGCGCTGTCGCGGGACAGTGCGGACAGCCGCGGTGTGACCATGCGGCACAGCGCCGAGTCCTCCCAGGAGACCACCGACACGTCCTGCGGGACGCGCAAGCCCAGCTCGGCGGCGGCGGCCGCGCCCGCCACGGCCATCACGTCGTTGTCGTAGATGAGGGCCGTGGGGGGCAGAGCGGTGCCGAGGACCCGGCGCGTCACCGCGGCGCCCTCCGTGTCGGAGTAGTCCGTGGTCACCGAGCGGACCTCGGTCAGGCCGCGCTGCTCCGCCTCCGCGCGCAGCGTGGCGATACGGCGCCGGGTGTGGGCCAGTTCGGGCAGGCCGGCGATGTGGACGATCCGCCGGTGGCCGAGCGCCGTCAGTTCGTCCACGACGGATGCCATCGCGCCCGCGTCGTCCGCCCAGACCGTGGACAGCCCAGGGTGGCGCACGTCGGGCGCGCCGCCGATGACGACGGCGGGCAGGCCGAGTTCGTCCAGCAGCTCCGGGCGGGGATCCGCGGCACGGGGGTCGGCCACGAGGACGCCGTCCACCCGGTGCTCCGCCCACCAGCGCCGGTACACCGCGCACTCGTCGGCCACGTCCTCGGCCACCTGGAACAGCAGCCCCAGGTGCCGCTCGGCCAGGACTTCCTGGATGCCGGAGACGAGCTGGAGGAAGAACGAGTCGACGCCCAGCGTGTGCGCGGGACGGGCGAGGACGAAGCCCACCGTCGCCGCACCCTCGCCGGACAGGGCGCGGGCGGCCGTGCTGGGGCGCCAGCCGAGCTGCTCGGCGACGCCGCGGATCCGGGCACGGGTGGCCTCGGAGACGCCGGGTCGGCCGTTGAGCGCGAACGACACGGCGCTCTCCGAGACTCCGGCGCGGCGCGCGATGTCCTTCATGGTCGGCCGGCGTGCGGGGGACCGTCTGGTCGGCACGTTGCTCACCCCTCCTGACGGTGCTCGCTAATGCGCTTGAGTGTCAAGACCCTAAAGCGCATTAGCGAATTGCGGCAAGATCTCGGCCGGACATCTCTGACCTGCACTAATGAACGGACTATTTCTTTAGTCCGGATGAATGCATTGACTTTCTCCGAAGCTCGCGTGCAAGGTCTCTGGCGCCACCCGACCGCCCCACCCAGCAAGGGAGCCGTGTCACCGTGCCCATGTCTCGCAGAGCCCTCACCGCCGCTGCCGTCGCCCTCCTCCTGCCGCTGAGCGCCTGCGGCTCGGGCGGTGACGACGGCGGCTCGGCCGACGCATCCGGCAAGGTGGAGGGTGACATCACCTTCCAGACCTGGAATCTGCGCGTCAACTTCAAGTCGTACTTCGAGGGCCTGATCGCCGACTTCGAGAAGAAGTACCCCGGCACCCATGTGAAATGGATCGACCAGCCCGCCGAGGGCTACCCCGACAAGCTCAGCGCCGACGCGGCCGGCGGCACCCTGCCCGATGTCGTCAACGTCTCCCCGGACCTGGTGGCCCCGCTCGCCGAGGCCGGCCTCGCCCTCGACCTCGACAAGGCGGCGGCGAAGTACAGGTCCGAGTACCTCGAAGGCGCTTGGGCCAGCCATCGGATACCGGGCACGAGCGGCACGTACGCCTTCCCCTGGTACCTGAACACCGGCCCGCTCTTCTACAACAAGGCCCTGTTCGAGAAGGCCGGACTCGACCCCGACCGGCCGCCGAAGACCTACGACGAACTCTTCGCCGACGCCCTGCGGATGGCGCAACAGAGCGACGGCAAGATCGCCACCCTCGCCAACGTGCCCACCATCGAGGACTTCGGCCGCTACGGCGTCCCACTCATGAACGAGCAGGGCACCGGCTTCGCCTTCAACGACGCCAAGGGAGTCGAACTCCTCACGAAGTACAAGGAGTTGTACGACGCCAAGGCCCTCGACCCGCAGGCGCTGACCGCCACCCCGGAGTCCACCGGCAAGAAGTTCCTCACCGGCGCCGTCGCCATGAACCCCGGCAGCGCCCTGGACCTCGGCAACTTCAAGAAGAACGCGCCGAGTCTGTACCGCGACATCGGCATCACCGACCAGATCACCAGCACCGGGCACGTCAACATGTACGTGATGGGCGTGATGGTCAACTCCCGTACCAGGCACACCCCGGCCGCGGTCGCCTTCGCGCACTTCCTGACCGGCGCACAGCACCAGATGTCCTTCGCCGAGAAGGTCGCCATCTTCCCGAGCACCGCCGGCTCCCTGGACGACCCGTACTTCACCAAGGAGGACGGCACCGACGAGACCCGGGTGCGCGTCGCCGCCGCCAAGTCGCTGAAGAACGCCGTCAACTACACACCCGTCCTGTTCAGCGATCAGATGAAGACCGCGCTGCGCAACGAGGTCGCCAAGGCGCTCCAGGGCAAGGAGAGCCCCGAGGAAGCTCTCGACAACGCTGTCAAGGCCGCCGACCGGCTGCTCCGGCAGGGCTGACCGGCCATGGCCACACCTTTCCGCATCAAACGTCAACACTCCCTCAGCCCCTGGCTGTTCGCCGCCCCCGGCCTGCTGGTCACCGGCGCCTTCGTGCTCTACCCCTTCCTCTCCACCCTGGTGAACTCCTTCACCGACCGCCGCACCCTGGTTCCGGGTCGCTTCGTCGGCCTCGCCAACTTCCGCGAGCTGGTCCACGACGACATGTTCTGGATCGGCCTGCGCAACAGTTGCCTGTACATCCTGGGCGTCGTCCCGGCGTTGGTCGTGCTGCCGCTGCTGCTCGCCCTGCTGGTGCGCAAGAACATCCCCGGGATCACCTTCTTCCGCTCCGCCTTCTACACCCCGGTCGTCGCCTCGATCGTGGTCGTGGGGCTGATCTGGGTGTGGTTGCTGGACGAACGCGGGCTGGTCAACTCGCTGCTGGAGACCGTGGGAATCGGCCGGATCGGCTTCCTCAGCGACCAGTGGCTGCTCCTGCTGAGCGCGATGGCCGTCACGGTCTGGAAGGGCCTCGGCTACTACATGATCATCTATCTCGCGGCGCTGGCGAACGTCCCGCGGGAACTGCACGAGGCCGCGGCCGTGGACGGAGCCGGACCGGTGCGCCGCTTCCTGTCCGTCACCGTGCCCGCCGTTCGCTCCACGATGGTCCTGGTCGCCGCGCTCTCCTCGGTCGCCGCCTTCAAGGTGTTCTCCGAGGTCTACCTGATGTCCGGCCCGAGCGGCGGTCCCGCCGGCGAGGACACCACCCTCGTCATGCTCGTCCAGCGCACCGGGACCGGCCTCACCGGCCGGGTCGGCTACGCCTCCGCGCTCTCCGTCGTCGTGTTCGTCGTCACCGTCGCCCTGATGCTGCTCGTGCTGCGCGCCGACCGGAGGGAGGAGCCGTGAGCGTCCTGGAGAAGGTGCGGCCCGAACCGCCGGCCGCCGCGGCCCGGGAGCCGCGCGTCACCGACGAGCACGGCCGCCGGGTCCGGGCCGGCGAGCTGGCCTGGCGCTACCTGCTGCTCCTCGCCGTCCTCGCCCTGACCGTCGGCCCGTTCCTCTGGCAGCTGTCCACCTCCCTCAAAGGGCCCACCGAGGACATCTACGGCTCACCGCCCGGCTTCCTGCCCGCGCACCCCACCCTGCACAACTACGCACGCGTCGCCGACACCGTCCCGGTCTGGGACTACGCCCTGAACTCCCTGAAGGTCGCCACCGCCAGTGTCGTGACCAACTGCGTCGGATCGGCACTCGCCGGGTACGCCCTGGCCCGGCTGCGCTACCGCGGCCGCCGTGTGACCACGGTCGTCTTCGTGCTGGCGATGCTCGTGCCGGTCGAGGGCATCGTCATCGCCCAGTTCACCACCATGCGCGAACTCGGCCTGAACAACACGCTGATCGGGGTCGTCCTGCCCGGCGCCGTCGGCGCGATGAACGTGCTGCTGATGCGCAACGCCTTCCGCAACCTGCCCTACGAGATCGAGGAGGCGGCCTACGTCGACGGCGCCGACGTCTGGCAGCGGTTCCTGCGCGTCGCGCTGCCGTCCGTGAAGGGCACCCTCGCCGTCGTCGCGATCTTCGCCTTCATGGGCGCCTGGGACGACTTCCTGTGGCCGCTGATCGTGCTCAGCGACCCGTCCAAGTTCACCCTGACCATCGGACTCAACTACCTGCACGGCACCTTCGCCAATGACGAACGCCTCGTCGCCGCGGGCACCGTGACCGCCGTCGCGCCGCTCATCGCCCTCTTCGCCTGCCTCCAGCGGTACTTCTTCCGCGGCGTCGGCGAGGGCGCGGTCAAGGGCTGAACGACGTCAACCTCTTCCAAGGACAGCCATGCCTCCTGCCGTGCGTTTCGGCGTCAACTACACGCCCAGCAACGGGTGGTTCCACCACTGGCTCGACTTCGACCTCGACTCCGTACGCGCCGACCTCGACGCGATCGCCGCGCTCGGCCTCGACCACATCCGGGTCTTCCCGCTGTGGCCGTACTTCCAGCCCAACCGCACCCTGATCCGGCCACGCGCCGTCGATCAGCTCGTGGCCCTCGCCGACGCGGCCGCCGAACGCGGCCTGGACGTCAACGTGGACGGACTCCAGGGCCATGTGAGCAGCTTCGACTTCCTGCCCGCCTGGACCCGCACCTGGCACCGCCGCAACCTGTTCACCGACCCGGACGTCACCGACGGCCAGGCCGCCTATCTGCGTACCCTCGCCGCCGCCCTCGCCGACCGGCCGGGCTTCCTCGGCATGACCGTCGGCAACGAGGTCAACCAGTTCGCCGCCGGCCCCCACCCCGACCCCGACCGGATCACCGCCGAGGAGGCCGAGCGGTGGCTCACCCGGATGCTCGCCGCCTGCGCGGCGGGCGCCCCGGGCCGGCTGCATCTGCACGCCTCCTACGACGCCGCCTGGTACCAGGACGACCAGCCCTTCACCCCCGGCCACTCCGCCCGGCTCGGCGACGTCACCGCCGTGCACTCCTGGGTGTTCAACGGCACCGCCCAGCGGCACGGCCGTACCTCCGTGCCCGCCGAGCACCATGCCGCCTACCTGGTCGAGCTGAGCAAGGCCTGGGCGGACGAGCCGCACCGGCCGGTCTGGCTCCAGGAGGTCGGCGCCCCCGCGCCCCTGGTGCCCGCCGGGCACGCCGCCGCCTTCGCCGCGGCGACCATCACCAACGTCCTGGACTGCCCGGACCTGTGGGGCGTCACCTGGTGGTGCTCCCACGACGTCCCGCGCACCCTCGCCGACTTCCCCGAACTGGAGTACTCCCTCGGCCTGTTCACCGACCAGCGGCGGCCGAAGGACATCGCCCGGGTGCTGGCCGACGCGGCCCGCCGGACCCACCGCACCCCGGCGGTGCGCGGCACGGCCCTCGTCGTACCCGCCGAACCGGCCCAACGCTCCCGCTGCGCACCCGGCGGCGAGGTCTTCGACGCGTTCTTCCGGCTCGTCGCCGACGGCGTCCGCCCCACCACGGTGCTCGACACGCGCGCCGGCGACGAGGACCACCTCGCCGCGCGCGGCATCACCGACGTCGTCACTCCCGGCCAGGTACTCCCCACCCCACAAGGAGGCACCCGCTCGTGAACCCCACCAGACGCACCGTCCTGATCGCCGCCACCGCCACCGCCACCGCCACCGCCACCGCCGGCGCCGCCCCGGTACCCACGCCGCCCGCCGCGGCGGCCCCGCGCGCGGCTGCCGCGACCCCGCCGTACGCCTCGTACTGGTACCCGGACGCGCTGCCCGCAGGCAGCCCCGGCCCCGGCATCACCTGGCGCAGCCTGAAGACCTGGCGCGCGGCCGACGACCCCGACCTCGCCTTCAACGCCGCGTCCGTGCCGCTCGCGCCCCGCTTCACCCCCACCCCCGCCAACACCACCGCCCGCTCGGGACAGGCCCGCGTCCAGGCACTGGTCTCCTTCGGGCCGACCTCAAGCAACCCCTCCCAGGGCTCGGCCACCGCCGACGCTTACGCCCTGACCCACTGGGCCTACCTGGACGAGCTGGTCTTCTGGGGCGGCTCGGCCGGCGAGGGCCTGATCCTCGCGCCGAACGCGCCCATCGTGGACGCGGCCCACCGGCACGGCGTCCCGGTCCTCGGGAACATCTTCCTGCCACCGGTGGCCTACGGCGGACAGCTCCGGTGGACCCGGGACCTGGTGCAGAAGGACGCCGCCGGCCACCACCCGCTCGCCGCGCAACTCGTCGCGGTGGCGAGGGCGTACGGCTTCGACGGCTGGTTCGTGAACGCCGAGACGGGCGGCGGGAACACCGCGCTGGGCACGGCCATGCTGGGCTTCGTCAAGGAGCTGAAGGCGCTCGCGGCGGCCAGGGGGCAGCGGGTGACCTGGTACGACGCGATGACCGTGAACGGCACGGTCAGCTGGCAGGGCGCCCTGAACAGTCAGAACCAGGCGTTCTTCCAGGCCGCCGACGACATGTTCGTGGACTTCCGGTGGAGCGGGGCCACGCTCGCGGCCTCCGGCACCAAGACGCAGCAACTCGGGCGCAGCCGCTACGAGCTGTGGGCGGGCGTCGATGTCGAGTCGAACGGGTCCGGTACGTACGTGGACTGGGACGCGATCGTGCCGGCGAGCAAGCCGCACGTGACCTCGATCGGTTTCTACCGGCCCGAGTGGACCCGCAACCACCTGCCCGCCGACCAGCGCGCCCCCGAGGACTTCCACGCGGCCGACGACCGGTTCTGGACCGGGCGGTCGCTGGACCCGGCGCGGCCCGACGCGAGTGATCCGTGGCGGGCACCGGCGCTGTCCGTGGCGGACCGGTCGACGGTGACCTCGGTGCCGTTCGCGAGTGTGTTCAACACCGGGCACGGGCTGAAGTGGTACGAGGAGGGGGCCGTCGCCGCGGAGGGGCCCTGGAACCACCTCGGGCTCCAGGACCGGCTGCCGTCGCGGCGCTGGGTGGTGCGGACGGCGGGGGAGCGGCCGGCGGTCTCCTTCGACTTCGCCGACGCCTGGCGGGGCGGGAGCAGTGTGCTGGTGGCGGGTGAACTGGATCAACCGGCGGTGCTGGACCTGTACGCGACCCGGCTGCCGATCGGTGTGGACACGGTTGTCGAGCTGACGTGCCGGAGCGACGCTGGGGAGGTGAACGTCGAGCTGGCGGTGGCGACGGCCGAACCGAGCGCGCCGGGGAAGACACCGCCGTACAGGTATCCGGCTGTGAACTCGGTCGACAAGAACACCCGGGTGCGGTCGGTCAACGGCTGGCAGACCGTGACCGTCCCGCTCACCGGGCTCTCCGGCACCCTTCATGCCCTCGGCATCCGGCTCACCGCCGCCGAGGGCCCGGTGCGCTGGCGGCTGGGCGGACTCGCCATCCGCCCCGACGGCACCCCGGCACCGCCCGCCGCCCCTTCCGGCGCCCGCGTCACCGCGGCGAACGGCGGCGACCTCCGCCTCGCCTGGAACGCCGCTCCCGGCACCGTCCGCCACTACACCCTCCACCGCCTCCTCCCCGACGGCACGCGCCGCTTCCTCGGCGCCACCGGCCAGCGCGCCTCCTTCCTCTCCGGTCTGCGGCCCGAGCAGGGCGAGAAGACCGCACGATTCGAACTGCGCGCGGTGGGGGAGCTCTACAACGCCTCGGCCCCCGTGACCGTCACCCACACCTGGTAACCACCCGGAACCCGCAGGGAGCACCCCGCATGCATGACGATCGCACTCTGGTGGAAGCCCGCCTCAGGCGCGTCCTCGACGAACGTATCCGCCCCGCCGTGTACCCCGAGTCCGTGCCGCTCGAGGTCGCGGTGTGGCACGCGCCCGGCGAGCCCGTGCCGGTCGAGGAGGGGCTCGCCGCCGAGCCCGAGCCGATCGAGGTGGGCGCCCGCTGGGGCGCTCCCTGGGGCACCAGCTGGTTCCGGGTGACCGGGACCGTGCCCGCGGTCTGGGCCGGGAAGACCGTCGAGGCACTGCTGGACCTGGGCTTCGACGAGAACATGCCCGGCTTCCAGTGCGAGGGCCTGGTCTACCGGGCCGACGGCACCCCGGTGAAGGGCCTCAACCCGCGCAACCAGTGGGTGCGCATCGGCGCGCCCGTCGTGGGTGGCGAGGAGGTGCGCCTGCACATCGAGGCGGCCTCCAACCCGGTCGTCCTGGACTACCACCCGTTCCGGCCCACCTGGCTCGGCGACAAGGACACCGCCGGGCAGGAGCCGCAGTACACGCTCACCCGCATGGACCTCGCCGTCTTCGACGGATGCGTCTGGCAGCTGGTCATGGACCTGGAGGTGCTCGGCGAGCTGATGGCCGAGCTGCCCGTGGACTCCCCGCGCCGCTGGGACGTCCTGCGCGCGGTCGAACGGTCCCTGGACGCCCTCGACCTCCAGGACGTCGGCGGCACCGCCCACCGGGCGCGGGCGGCGCTGACGGAGGTGCTGTCGGCGCCCGCCGTGCCGTCCGCCCACCGGATCAGCGCCGTCGGGCACGCCCACATCGACTCGGCGTGGCTGTGGCCGCTGCGCGAGACCGTGCGCAAGGTGGCCCGTACGACGTCCAACATGACCGCGCTCATCGAGGACGAACCGGAGTTCGTCTTCGCCATGTCCCAGGCGCAGCAGTGGGCGTGGGTGAAGGAACACCGGCCCGAGGTGTGGGCGCGGGTGAAGAAGGCGGTGGCGGAGGGGCGGTTCGTGCCGGCCGGCGGGATGTGGGTGGAGTCGGACACCAACATGCCCGGCTCGGAGGCGATGGCCCGACAGTTCGTTCACGGCAAGCGGTTCTTCCTCGACGAGTTCGGCATCGAGAACGAGGAGGCATGGCTGCCGGACACCTTCGGTTTCGCCGCGGGCCTGCCGCAGATCATCAAGGCGGCCGGCTCCAAGTGGCTGCTGACGCAGAAGATCTCCTGGTCGCAGACGAACAGGTTCCCGCACCACACCTTCCACTGGGAGGGCATCGACGGGAGCCGGATCTTCACGCACTTCCCGCCCGTCGACACCTACAACTGCTCGATGAAGGGCAGCGAGATCGCCCACGCGGTCCGCAACTTCCGGGACAAGGGAAGGGCCCGGCACTCCCTCGCGCCCACCGGCTGGGGCGACGGAGGCGGCGGCACCACCCGTGAGATGGTCGCCAAGGCGGCCCGGCTGCGCGACCTCGAAGGCTCCGCGACCGTGGTCTGGGACACACCGCGCGCGTTCTTCGAGAAGGCCGAAGCCGAGTACCCCCAACCTCCTGTCTGGATCGGCGAGTTGTACCTCGAACTGCACCGCGCCACCCTGACCAGCCAGGCGAAGACCAAGCAGGGCAACCGGCGCAGCGAACACTTGCTGCGCGAGGCCGAGCTGTGGGCGACCACCGCCACCGTACGCACCGGATTCCGCTATCCGTACGAGGAGTTGGACCGCATCTGGAAGACGGTCCTGCTGCACCAGTTCCACGACATCCTGCCCGGCTCGTCCATCGCGTGGGTGCACCGGGAGGCCCGGGCGACGTACGAGCGCCTGGCCGCCGAGCTGACCGTGATCATCGAGGGTGCCCAGCGCGCGCTGGCCGGCGACGGCACCACGCCGCTGCTCTTCAACGCCGCCCCGCACGCCCGCCACGGCGTCCCGGCGGGCGGTGCCGCCACCCCGGTCACGGCCGGCGGCACCACACTCGCGGCCCGCGAGGACGGCGGCTTCACACTGGACAACGGCCTGCTGCGGATCACCGTCGACCCCCGGGGCCTCGTCGTCTCCGCCTACGACCCCGCCGCCGACCGCGAGACCGTCGCCCCCGGTGAGGCCGCGAACCTCCTCCAGCTCCACCCCGACTTCCCCAACATGTGGGACGCCTGGGACGTCGACTCCTTCTACCGCAACACCGTCACCGACCTCACCGACGCCGAGTCGGTCACGGCCGGCGGGGACGGCACGTCGGTGCGGATCGTGCGGACCTTCGGCGCGTCCCGGGTCACCCAGGTGCTGTCGCTGCCACCGGGGGAACGACGGCTGCTCATCGACACCGAGGTCGACTGGCACGAGACCGAGAGGTTCCTGAAACTCGCCTTCCCGCTCGACCTGCACGCCGAACGGTACGCATCCGAGACCCAGTTCGGGCACGCCTTCCGCCCCACCCACACCAACACCTCCTGGGAGGCGGCCAAGTTCGAGGCGTGCAACCACCGCTTCGTCCACCTGGAGGAGCCCGGCTGGGGTGCCGCGGTCGTCAACGACTCGACGTACGGCCATGACGTGACCCGCACGGTGCGCGCCGCCGGCGACCGCGGTACGACCACGACGGTCCGGGTGTCGCTGCTGCGCGCCCCGCGCTTCCCCGACCCGGAGACCGACCAGGGCGTCCACCGCTTCCGGCACGCCCTGGTCCCGGGTGCCTCGATCGCCGACGCGGTCCGCGAGGGCTGGCGGATCAACCTGCCGGACCGGCACACGACCGGCGCCGGCGAGGTCGCCCCGCTGGTCACCGTGGACGACGACGCCGTCGTGCTCACGGCGGTGAAGCTCGCCGACGACGGCAGCGGGGACGTGGTCGTGCGGTTCCACGAGGCCCACGGCGGCCGGGCCCGGGCGACCCTGACGGCCGGTTTCGAGGTCGCGGACGTCACCGTGACGGACCTGCTGGAGCGGCCGGGCGGTGACGCGGCACCGGTGTGGGAGGGCGACCGGATCACCGTGCGGCTGCGGCCGTTCGAGCTGGTGACCCTGCGGCTGCGGCGGGCGTAGCGCCCCTCACCGGTGCGTCCGGCCCGCCCCGCTCGCGTCCAGGAGATCGGATTCTTCCCGCCGCGGCCCGTAGAACTGCTGGGCCCAGCGGCGGGTGAGCATGATGGGGCCGTCTCCGGACGCGAGCTTGGGGTGTTCCGTGAAGCGCCGGTTCTCCCAGATGGGAATGTCGGCGCGGAACTGGGCGAGGGTGGCCCAGTTGACCACGCGGCTGAGCAGGGGCGTGAGCCGGTGTCCTGCGGCGGAGCGGGTGCTCGCCCGGGTGACCGTCCGGATGCGCAGGTGGCCCGGCTCCTCCGGAGTCAGTCCGGCCACCTGGAGGAAGCGGAGGCCGAGCACGGGCACCGCGAACACGGCGACGACCTGTCCCAGCCCCCCGCACTGGAAAGTCAGATGTGCCGTGATGTCCTTGGTGTACCTGAGATTGTGGAAGCCGTCGAGGGACACTTCGCCGCGCAGGACCGGGCCGTCGGGGGTGATCTCGCCCAGTGTGGCCCGGGCGTGATGCACGGGGCCGAAGTGTCCGACGTCGACGATGTTCTCCACGAAGTCGTGCTGATGACCGCGGAAGCTCTTCTCCAGGTTCGCCGGCCCGGTGAACCCCGCTTCGGACACGGTGACGGGCTCCCAGGTGGGCGGCGCGCCGTCGGCGTGGTACCAGGCCCAGATCAGGCCGTGGGCCTCGAAGACGGGCAGCACCCGCAGGGCGGCGCGCGGGGGCTGCGTGCCGTAGGGGGTGCTCACACAGGAGCCGTCCGGGCCGTAGGCGAAGCGGTGGAAGGGGCAGACGACGTTCTCGCCTTCGACCCGGCCACCGTGGCCGAGGTGCGCGCCGAGGTGCGGGCAGTGGGGGCGCACGATCCGGGGGACGCCCTTGCGGGTGCGGTAGACGACGACCTCTTCGCCGGCGAGCACTCGGGTGGTCAGGTGACCCGGCCGTACTTCCGTGGTGAAGGCGACCGCGAACCATCCGTTGGGGGACCCGGCGGTGTCGAGCGGTGCTCGCGTCATGGACTCGATCCTTCCTTGCGTCTTCCGTGCGGTCTCGGGGACGTCGTGCCGAGGCGTCGAACTGGGGACTCGTGCCGAGGCGCCGTACCGATGTGCGGCGCCCGGGTCACTTACGGCGCGATGCCACGCCGAGTGCCAGCGCGGTCAGGCGCTCGCGGACGGCCGGCGGCAGCGCGATCCCGTCCAGGGCGCGCACGGCCGCCGCGCGCCGGCGTTCGACCTCGGCCATCGCCAGGGCCCGGCCCCCCGCCTGTTCGATCAGAGCCAGGCGCGCCGCGTACTCCTCGTCGTCGAGGGAGTTCCGGCCCTCCGCGTCGGTGGCCAGGCGTGCCGCGAGCGCGGTCGACGCGGGGCCGTGCGCCGCCAGAGCGGCCACCACCGGGAGTGTCTTCTTCCGGCGCAGCAGATCGTTCCTGGCCGACTTGCCGGTCACCGCCGGATCACCCCAGATGCCCAGCACGTCGTCCACGGCCTGGAACGCGAGGCCGAGCTGGCGGCCGTACTCGTCCAGCGCGCTCACCGTGTGCGGGTCCGCGCCGCCGAGCACCGCGCCGATGGACGCGGAGCAGGCCAGCAGCGCGCCCGTCTTGTTCCCGGCCATCTCCAGGTATTCCTCCACGGTGACCTGGTCGCGGCTCTCGAATGCCAGGTCCTGCGCCTGCCCGTCGATCAACAGACGTGCGGCGGCGGCGAGTCGCCGGGCAGCGCGGGCCCCGTGCGCCGATCCCGGCGCAAGGAGGATCTCGTAGGCCAGGCTGAACAGTGCGTCCCCGGCCAGAATGGCGTACGACTCACCGAACACCTTCCATCCGGTGTCCCGATGACGGCGTTGCTCGTCGCCGTCCATGACGTCGTCATGCAGCAGGGAGAAGTTGTGCAGCAGCTCGACGGCCACGGCGCCGGGGACCCCCACTTCGGGCTGCGCTCCGGCCGCCTGCGCGGAGAGGACCGCGAGGACCGGTCGCAGGGCCTTGCCCTGCGCGCCCGCACCCGGCGAACCATCGGCCTCGGTCCACCCGAAGTGGTAGCTGCACACGTCGCCGACCGAGGTGACGAGCTGCTTGACCGCCTGCCGGAGCGGTTCGTCGATGAGGCCCCGTACGCGCTCGGTCAGCGCGTCGAGGTCCGCTACCGGACCGGCGGCGGTGCGCGTCCTCGTCGTCATCGGCGTGTTCCCGTCGGGGCGGCGGGCCGGGCCGCCGTACGGTCCACGGACCGGTCGAAGGTGCGCAGGAACTTCGGTTCCGGCATGAGCGCCATCCGGGCCACCGGCCGCATCGTGGTTCCCGGCTCCGGCCGCAGCCGCCAGCGGCCGGCGATCACACTCAGCGCGAGCACGGCCTCCGTCGTCCCGAAGACATCCCCGATGCACTTGCGCGCGCCCGCGCTGAACGGGATGTACGCCCCACGCGGCGGCCGCTCCCCGCCGGTCCAGCGGTGCGGATCGAACCGGCCGGCCTCGGCGTGCAGGCTGTCGCGGTGGTGGAGGAGGTACGGGCTGACCACCACCACCTCGCCCGGCCGGAGCCGGTGGCCGCCCAGCTCGGTCTCCTCCGTGACCGACCGGGTGAGCAGCCAGGCCGGCGGGTACAGGCGCAGCGTCTCCTGGATGATCGCGCCGCACAGCGTCAGCCGGGGCACGTCCTCGAAGGTGGGCGTGCGGCCGCCGAGCACCGAGTCCAGCTCCTCGTGCAGCTCACGCTCGATGTCCGGGTGGGCCGCCAGCAGATGGACGGCCCAGCACAGCGCCGTGGCGGTGGTCTCCGTACCCGCCAGGAAGATGGTGACCACCTGGTCCCAGATCTGTACGTCGGTCAGGCCTTCGTCGTCGTCGGTGCGCGCGGCCAGCAGCATGGAGAGCACGTCGCCGTGGTCGACGCCGCTTTCCCGGTACTCCCTGATGACCTTCTGGAGAATGTCCCTCAGCCGGTTGATGGCGGTACGGGTACGCCGGTTGCCGGGAGTCGGCAGCCTCTCCACGAAGCGCGGCGTCAGCATGCGCCGGAACTGACTGTCCTGGATGAGGTGCAGTCCCTGGTGGATCGCGTCGATCTCGGCTTCGCTGAAATTGCCCGCGATCAACGTCTTGATCAGGGTCCCCGCGGTGATCGCGTTCATCTCGGCGGGCAGGTCGATCCGCCCCCCGTGCCGCCACGCGCCCACCGCGGCCTCGGCCGCCTCCGTCATCACCTCCGCGTAGCGGTTGAACCGGTCACGCCGGAAGGCGGGCTGCACCAGCCTGCGGATCGTGCGATGACCGCTGTGCGGGCAGGTCGCCAGGCCGTCTCCGAGGAGTTCCTGCAGTTGATCCCAGAGGATGCCCTGCTTGTCGAAGGTCCGGTCGTCGCGCAGCACTTGGTGGACCAGCTCGGCGTCGCACAGGACGTAGGCGCGTTGTGGCCCGATCCGGATCTGCACCAGGTCACCGTAGGAGGGAAGTTCCTCCAGAAAGCTCAGCGGATCTTTGCGGAGGCGCAGGGAGTGGCCCAGCAGCGGGAGCGCCTGGGGGGCCACACCGAACGTCGGGGCTGTCGGCACGGAGGTCTCTCCTCGAAAGGGCAGGAACGGGATGCGGGGGCGGTGATCAGATCCGGCCGGCCTCCGCCGGGTCGCAGACGACCAGGCCGCCGGTGAACTCCCCCTGGAAATAGGTACCGTGGTAGCGCGGGGTGACCTTCATGTACTGGAGGTTGCCGGACATGATCCACTCCAGCCGGCGGCAGATCTCCCGCACGGCCGGAGAGGCACCCTCGGCGAACCAGCGGTCCCGTAGTGCCAGGTACTGCCGCTCGGTGTCGTAGACCATCTCCACCAGCCGGTCCACGGCTTCCTGCCAGCTCAAGCCCTGGCCGTACACGAGCATGGGGATCGCCTGCACCAGAGCGGTGACCCGATCCGCGTTGCGGATGTACTCCATCCGGAACGAGTACGCGTCGTTGACCAGGCAGGTGTGCGTGTGCGCCAGTCGCTTCAGCTCCACGAACCGCGGGTCGTCGAGCTCGTCGGCGGTGAGCCGGTTCGTGCGGTTCAGGGCGGGGAGCGCCGCGATGTAGAAGAGCCCGTAGGTCTGGAGCCGTATCTCCAGATACGCCTCCATGTCGAGCGCGGCCCCGCCGGCCGGCTCGGCCCCCACCTGGAACTCCGTGATGATGCTGGAGGCCAGGGCACCCAGGCCCGCCATGAAGTCGTTGCCCACCCGGTTGGTCATCTGCCGGCGCAGCTCGGCGAAAGGGCGCAGGATCTCCTTGGCCTCCGCCGGGTAGTCGGCGGACAGTACCGCGACCACCGGGTCCTGTCCCGCGGCCGCGGTGCGGGCGATCCGCTCGGCACCGTCCAGCAGATCGTGCCACGCCGGTCGCCAACTCGCCGCCCAGCCGGGGCCATGGGCCTCGCGCCCCCGCTCGACGGCGTCGTGAAAGACCGTCAGAGCACTGGTGATCTTGCTCCAGAGGACCAGGTCCGCGCGGCTGACGTCCGGGAACACCATGCTCTGCCACAGGCTGTGCACACTGCGGCGGGCATGCTCCAGCCAGAAGTCGTCCACCTGCTCGTACCGGGCGAACACGCGCACGGTCCAGTCGGCGACCTCCCGCTCCACCTCCTCGTAGTGCGGGTTGACCTCGACCGGGAACGCGCAGGTGATGTCGGGCAGAACGAAGGAGATGACAGGGGCAGATACCTTGCTCATCGAGACTGTTGTTCCTTCCCCGGGACAGTGGGCTTCACAGGCCGAACCGGCGGACGCGACGGGCGAACTCCCCTAGCGCCCGGTCGAATTCGGCCCTGCTGAAGTCCGGCCAGTTCTGTTCGCAGAAGACGAGTTCGGCCTGGGCCGTCTGCCACAGCAGGAAGCCGGACAGACGCCGTTCACCGGACGTGCGGATGACGAGGTCGATGTCCGGCTGGTCGGCGGTGTAGAGGTGGCGTGCCAGCCGGTCCTCGGTGACGTACTCCTCCCCGCCGTCGGCGTCACCGCCGTGGGACACACACTCGCTCATGAGTCTGCGCAGGGCGCTGATGATCTCCAGCCGTCCGTTGTAGGCGAGAGCGATGTTCGCCTGGCCACCCCGCGCGCCCGCCGTGCTGTCGACGAGAGCCGTCAGCTCGGCGCGATGCCGGCGCGGCAGGAGGTGCAACTCGCCGATGAGGCGCAGACGCCACCGTCCCTCGGCCGCCACGGGCCGCAGCCCTTCGAGGACCGCGTCCATCAGCGGGGCGGTCTGCGCGCTGGGTCGGCGGAGGTTGTCGGCCGACATGGCCCATGCGGTGACATGGGGGATTCCGGTCTGCTCACACCATGTCAGCAGTTCCCCGAACTTCTGCGCGCCTCGGCGATAGGCGGTCAGCAGCGAGACGTCGTGCGTCGCCGCCCAGCGGCGGTTGCCGTCGAGGATGACACCCAGGTGATGCAGTTCGTTGGGGGGACCGAGCACGGCGTCGGCCGGGGCTGTGGTGAGTGGAAGGCTCATCATCCCTCCTCCTGTCAATGCCGCCTCCCTCGCGAAGCCGCCCGGATGGCGACCACCGGGTGATTCTGGCTGGTGGAGGGGGTGCCGGCGCATCGGCTTACCGGGGGAGGAGACGGGCCCGGCTCCTCCTTCGGCGGAGGAGCTCTCCACCAAAGGAGGAGGCGAGAGGCGACGACGGTCCGTCCCGGGTGTCCGAGCGTTTCCCGGGCTGCGGGGGAGAGGAGCGACCGCGTACCGCGCGGTGCCGGGGCGAGGTCAGTGAGCAGGCGGGTCAGTGAGCAGGCGGGAAAAGCAACATGCCGGCCACCCCCTCAGGGGCGGCCGGCATCCGTGGCGTTCAGGCCGGCTGGCGCGCGTCGGGCACGGCCTGCGGGTCGGCGCGCCAGAACAGCAGCACGGCCTCCAGCCGGTTCCGGGCGCCGAGTTTGGTGAGCACGTGCGAGATGTGGCTCTTGACGGTGGCGGGGGACACCCGTAACCGCACCGCGGTCTCGGCCGTCGACCTGCCCTCCGCGAGGTTCCGCAGCACCTCGTGCTCGCGCGAGGTGAGTGTGTGCAGCAGCCGCGCGGAGCCGTCCGGCGCCGGGCTCGGCGCGGCGGAGGCCCGACCCGCGTAGAGCGTGTGCAACTCCGGTGACAGCACGGTGTGTCCGGACAGCGCCGCACGTATGGCCGCGGCGAGCCCGGCGACCTGGACCGTCTTCACCAGGCACCCGGTGGCACCGGCCGCGAAGACCGCATCGAGGCGCCGACGGTTCCAGCCGGTGCCGATGACGAGCACTCGTACGCCTCGGGCGTCCAGCTGCCGGATCAGCCGGGTGGCGTCCTCGCGTGCCGCGCACGCCAGCACGACCATGTCGACGCGGTCGAGTGGCCACTGACCCAGCGGCTGTTGGTTGTTCACGCCGCCCACCACGTCCAGGTGGGCTGATGCGGCCAGGACCTGGGTCAGGACGTGCCGCGAGATGGGGTCGTGGTCCGCCACCAGCACACGTGCTCTGTCGGAAGCCTCCTCGAACGCGAAGAGATCAGGCTCCGGAGACATGGGTAGGCCTTTCGTCGGAGTGTGCGACCTGGACCGGATGAGGAGCCTAGCTTGATCGAACAGTGTTCATCAATGCTGAACATTGTTTACCCCATGCCGAACCTCCGTACCGTAGGCATCCCTTGTGCAACGGCGGAGGCGGAGATTACGGTTCGGTTGAGATTTCGGCATTCCGGCAGCTGGAGGGGAGCTGTGTGGACAGCGCACTGGTCAGGGTCTGGTTGCTGGCGTTCACGACAGCGGTCCAGGAGCGCAGAGACCACCTCACCGCGCTGGACTCCGCGATCGGGGACGGGGACCACGGAGTAAACCTGCACCGAGGTCTGTCCCATGTGCGCACGCTCCTGGAGCGGGCCGAGGAGCCGGACGCCGTGGGGGAGCTGCTCGTCGAGACGGGCGCCGTGCTCCGGGCGCATGTCGGCGGCGCTTCGGGGGCGTTGTACGGCAGCGCCTTCCTGGCCATGGGGGCCGCGCTGCCGGCTCCTGCCGTCGATGGGGCCGGGCTCGCCGACGCTCTCGGCGCCGCGCTCGCGACCATCGTCAGGCTCGGGGCGGCCGAGCCCGGAGACAAGACCATGGTCGACGCCTTCGCCCCGGCTCTGACCGCCTTCCGCGCCGAGTGCGCCGGGGGAGGGGAATTGGCGAGCGCCGCGGCGGCCGCGGGGACGGCCGCCGCGGCCGGCGCCCGCGCCACGATCCCCTTGCAGGCCCGCCGCGGCCGCGCGAGTTATCTGGGCCATCGCAGCATCGGCCACCTGGACCCGGGTGCGGCCTCCACCGCACTGCTCTTCAGGTCCCTGGCCGAGACGGCGACGGCGGGTCTTTCCTCGCTCCGGCCGGGGCGACCGGCAGCCGACGCCGGCTAGTCGACCGGTGGCCGCTCCGCTCTCGGATCGCGGCCGCCCCGGTCCCGGATCGCGGCGGATCCCGCGTCAGGCGTGGCGGGAGCGGTAGACCGCGGCCTTGGCCCGGTTGCCGCAGCGTGCCATGTCGCACCAGCGGCGCGAGCCGCGATGAGAGCGGTCGACGTAGAGCCGGGTGCAGCGAGGGGCGGCGCATTCCTTCACCTGGCCGGGCGGCTCGGTGAGCAGTTCGACGGCGTCGCGGGCCAGCGTGGACAGAACGGCCCCGATCGTGCCGTGTTTCACCAGCGTGCCGTCGGGCCGCAGCTCGCTGTGCACCGGGGCCCGGGTGCCGGCGCGGTTGACGACGGCGCAGTCCGCGGGGTCGAAGGGCGAGCCGGTCGTCGAGGCGAGCGTCAGGCGGTAGATCGACTCGCGCAGTTGGAGGGCCGCGGACAGATCCGCCGCGGTTGCCCTGGCCGGCTCGCTCAGCACGCCTGAGGCGGCGGTCCAGTCGGACAGATCGGCCGGGTCGCTGAGCAGATCCAGTGCCTCGTCGCGTCGGCTCTGCACGGTGCCGACGAAGTCAAGGGCCACGCTGCCACTGACGAATGCGAACTTCATTCGGCAAGAGTAACCCCACGAGCAGGTTGTCCACGGTGGGTATTCGGCGCCGGGTAACCGCATTGACCGGTTGCTCGGGACCTCGGTATGGTTCCGGGCGTAACCTCATTGGGCGGTTATTCACAAGTGAGAGGTCCCCTCAGTGGCAGAACGCGACGACCTGAAACTCGCCGAGGCGGAGGCCGCAGCGCCGGCCGCCCCGGCGCCGCGGACCGGCGCCCCGGCGTGGGTCTCCGCGACGATCCCCGCCGTCTTCGTGGTCCTGTGGAGCAGTGCGTTCATCGCCGCGGTGATCGGCACGGACGCCGCGCCGCCGCTCCTGCTGACGTTCTGCCGCTTCGCGGTCGCCGGCGTCCTGCTCGCCGGGGTCGTCGTGGTGACCAAGGCGCCCTGGCCCAAGGGCCGACTGCTGCTGCACGTGGTCGTCACCGGACTGCTGATGCAGGCCGTCCAGTTCGGTGCCTTCTACACGGCCATCGGCGCGGGCCTGCCCGGTGGCCTCGTCGCGCTGATCCAGGGCTTCAACCCCGTACTGATCGCTCTGATGGCCGGCTTCTTCGCCGGTGAGAAGATCTCCCGGCACCAGTGGCTCGGGTTCGCCGTCGGCGGGGTCGGCGTCGCGATCGCGGTGGCCGGGGCGCTCGACTCCTCCACCAGCGCCATCCTGCTGTCCTTCGTCGGACTGCTCGGTCTGAGCGTCGGCACGGTCTACCAGAAGCGCTTCACCCAGGGCGCGGACGTACGCAGCAGCACCGCGGTGCACTTCCTCGCCAGCGCGCCGGTGATGCTGGTGATGACCCTGACGCTGGAGGACCCCAAGGTCACCGACTGGGCCGGGTTCGGCGGCTCGCTGGCCTGGATCGTCCTGATCAACTCCGTGGGGACGTTCCTGCTCCTCAACTTCATGCTCAAGAAGCAGGACGCGAGCCGCGTCGGCACGCTCTTCTTCCTCACCCCGGCGGTCACGGCCGTGCTGGCCTGGCTGGTCATCGACCAGACGCTGGGCCTGTCCGCGGTCATCGGGCTCGTCCTCGGCGGGGTCGGTGTGCTCCTCGCGGCGCGCAAGTAGCGCCCCTCGTCCCACCGGTCAGACCGCCGTCACGACGCCTCCGACGAACACAGAAGGACAGGACACATGAGCATCAAGGTCGCCATCAACGGATTCGGCCGCATCGGCCGCGGCTTTCTCCGGGCCGCGCTCGCCCAGGGAGCCGACCTGGACATCGTGGCGGTGAACGACCTCGCCGACGCGGAGACGCTCGCGCTTCTGCTGGCCTACGACAGCACGATGGGCCGCCTGGACGCGGAGGTGGTCGCCGAAGGGGACGCCCTTTACGTGAACGGGCACAGGATCGCCGTCCACGCGGAGCGTGAGCCGGGCAAGCTCCCGTGGGGCGAACTGGGTGTCGACGTGGTCGTGGAGTCCACCGGCATCTTCACCGACGCCAGGAAGGCCGCCGCGCACCTGGAGGCCGGCGCCCGCAAGGTCCTCATCTCCGCTCCCGCGAAGAACGAGGACCTGACCCTCGCGTACGGCATCAACCACACGAGTTACGACCCTGACGTCCACCACATCGTCTCGAACGCGTCCTGCACGACGAACTGCCTGGCGCCGCTGGCCAAGGTGCTGCACGACGGGCTCGGCCTGGAGCACGGCGTGATGACCACCGTGCACGCCTACACCCAGGACCAGAACCTCCAGGACGGCCCGCACCGGGACCCCCGGCGCGCCCGCTCGGCAGCTCTCAACATCGTGCCCACCTCGACCGGCGCGGCGACCGCCATCGGCCTCGTCCTGCCCGAGCTCAACGGCCGGCTGGCGGGTCTGTCGCTGCGCGTGCCGGTGCCGGTCGGCTCGCTGACCGACCTGTCGGCGTACGTCGCCCGGCCCACCACCGTGGAAGAGGTCAACGCGATCTTCGCCGAGGCGGCGGCCGGACCGCTCGCCGGCGTGCTGCGGTACACCGACGCCCCGCTGGTCTCCACCGACATCATCGGCGACCCGGCGTCCTGCGTCTTCGACTCCCAGCTGACGACGGTCACGGGCGAGGGCCGCCATGTGAAGGTCTTCGGCTGGTACGACAACGAGTCGGGCTTCTCCCACCGCGTCGTGGACGTCGTACGCCTGCTGGGCGCACAGGCCTGACCCCAGACCGGCCGGTCACACCGGCCACCCTCGGCCCTGCCTGGCATCCGCCCCCCATCGGGTGCCGGGCAGGCCATCCCCGGCCCTGCCTGGCATCCGCCCCCCATCGGGTGCCGGGCAGGCCATCCCCGGCCCTGTCCGGCACCCGTCCCCCGTCGGTGCCGGGCAGGCCACCTCCGGTCCTGCCTGGCATCCGCCCCCCATCGGGTGCCGGGCAGGCCATCCCCGGCCCTGTCCGGCACCCGTCCCCCGTCGGTGCCGGGCAGGCCACCCGCGGTCCTGCCTGGCAACCGTCCCCCATCGGGTGCCGGGCAGGGCCGCTCGTCTCGTCCGCCTTGGACCCGACGGTCCGTCAGTCGGCGACGCGCCAGGCAACGCCCCGGCCGGCCCCCAGTTCCCGGGAGAGCAGCGTCGCCACCTCGCGTACCGCCACGATGTGCTGCTGCTGGCTCCCGGTGAGCAGCCGCTCGACGGGACCGACGATGCCGATGGCGCCCGCCGGTGTACCGGAGCGGTCGAACACCGGCGAGGCGATACCGGCCTCGCCCAGCGTGCTCTCCTGGTCCTCCAGCGCACACCCGAGCCGCCGGACTTCCTCCAACTGCCCGGCCAGCACGGCGGGATCCACCAGGCTCTGCCCGGTCAGCCGGGCCAGCGAGCCACCGAGCAGCTCCTTCTGCCGCTCGCGCGGCAGGAACGCGACGAGGGCCTTGCCCAGGGCGCAGGTGTTCCACGGAACGGTGGCGCCGAGCTCCAGGAGCTGCACCCCGCTGCCGTGCCGGAAGGCATGGTGTACGACGAGCATGCGCCGGTCGCCGTCGAGCACCGCGACCCACACGGCCTCGCCGGTGCGCTCGGCCAAGGCGTCGGCCCAGGCGACGGAGCGCGAGCGCAACTCGTGCGTCTCCAGATAGGAGTTGCCGAGGCGCAGCAGCGCCGATCCCAGGAGGTACTTGCTGGTCTCCTTCTCCTGGCGCACCAGCCCCTCGGCCTCCAGGGTGCGCAGCAGCGCGTACACCGTCGGTTTGGAGACGCCGACCAGCTCGGCCAGTTCGGTGACGCCCAGACGAGGGCCCGACGTCGCCAGCTCCCGCAGGATGAGTGCCGCGCGCTGAACGGACTGCACCATGGTTCCTACTCGCATTCGGTAATACGGAACGCCGTTTAGGCAACATAGCATCGCGGCATGCGGGACCGCCGAGCGCCCCCTACGCGGGATGTGCGTCGGGGGAGCCGTCAGTGACGGGCGGCCGTCAATCCCCGAGTTGCGCGCGCAGCCACTCCTCCACCTCGGCCACGTGCGCGGCCGCCGCGGCCCGCGCCGCCTCCGGGTCGTGGGCGGCCAGGGCGCGATGGATGGCCGCGTGTTCGCGGCGGGTGCGCTCGAAGGCGCCTTCCTCCTGGTAGCCGCGCCAGACCCGGGCGCGGAACCTGGACGACAGGCCCTCCAGGATCGCCGCCATGGTCTCGTTGCCCGCAGCGGCCGCGATCTCCCGGTGGAAGGCGAGGTCGTGGGCGAGGATCTCCTCGGGGTCGTCCGTGGCGTTCATGGCCGTGAGGTGCCTCTCCACCTCGGCCAGCCGGTCGGGGGTGATCCGTGCGGCGGCCAGCGCGGTCGCCGTCGACTCCAGGATGCGGCGCACCTCCATCAGCTCCACCAGGCGCGGTCCCCGGGACAGATCGGCGACGACGCCGAAGGTCTCCAGCAGGTCGCCCGCCTCGAGCGCCGTGACGTAGATGCCCGAGCCGTGCCGGGCCTCCAGGACGCCCAGGACCGTCAGTGCGCGGATCGCCTCGCGCATCGAGCTGCGGGAGATGGCCAGTCGGGCCGCGAGCTCCCGCTCGGTCGGCAGGCGCTGGCCAGGCTCCAGCAGGCCCTCGCCGATCATCGCCTTGGTCCGCTCGATGGCGCGCTGGGTCGGCGGCGCCTTCAACTCCGGCCTGCTGGCCGATCCGACGCCCGAGGCGACCTACGACTACACGCGTGCACCACAGGAGTTGGTCGACCGGGCGCTGCGCATCAAGGAGGTCGCCGAGCGCCACGGCACCACCCTGCGCGCCGCGGCCCTGGCCTTCTGCTCCGCGCACCCGGCCGTGGCGAGCGTCCTGGCGGGCGCCCGCTCGGCAGCCGAGGTCCACGACTGCGCCGACGAGTTCGAGACGACGGTCCCGGACGCCTTCTGGCGGGAACTGCGCGACACCGGCCTGCGCCCGTCGAGGAGCCGTCATGAGAGGCGCCGGAGCGGAGGCCGGGCCGCCCGTCGCATGGGAGCTGCCGTGACCGTCGACGCCCACCACCACGTCTGGGACCTGACCGTCCGCGACCAGGACTGGATCCGCGGACCGGAACTCGCTCCGCTGTGGCGGAACTTCACCCTCGCCGATCTGGAACCCCAGGCCCGGGCCGCCGGGGTGGACCGTACCGTCCTCGTCCAGACGGTCACCGTCCCCGAGGAGACCCCCGAGTTCCTCGTCCTCGCCGCCGAGCACGACCTGATCGCCGGAGTCGTCGGCTGGACCGACCTCACCCGGGCCGACATCGCCGACGAGCTGGCCCGGCTGCGCGCGCTCCCCGGCGGCTCCTTCCTGAAGGGCATCCGGCACCAGGTCCAGAGCGAGTCCGACCCCGAGTGGCTGCTGCGCCCCGACGTCCTCCGCGGCCTGGCCGCCGTGGCCGACGCCGGTCTCGTCTACGACCTCGTGGTCCTGCCCCGTCAGCTCCCGGCCTGCGCGCGGGCGGCGGCGACGCTGCCCCGGCTCACCTTCGTCCTCGATCACCTGGGCAAGCCGCCCATCGCCTCGGGCCCGCGCGAACCCTGGACGACGTCCCTGCGCGCCCTCGCCGGCCTGCCCAACACCGTCGCCAAGCTCTCCGGCCCGGTCACCGAGGCCGACCCCGCCTCCTGGACGACCGATGACCTGCGCCCCTACGCCGATGCCGCCCTGGAGGCATTCGGCCCCGGCCGTCTGATGTTCGGCTCCGACTGGCCCGTGTGCTCGCCGGCCGCCATCTACGCCCAAGTGCACGAAACAGCGGTGGAGTTGACCATGGCTCTCGGCCCCGCGGAGCGCTGCGCGCTGTTCGAGGGCACCGCCACCCGGGTCTACGACCTCTGAGCAGCCCCGGCCAGCCGCGTCGGCGGCAGATACTCCCGTACGAACGTCCGCTCCCAGCACGCCCCCGTCTCCCGCAGCTCCCGCCAGCTCGTGTACCGGTACCGGAACAGCCGGGCCCGGACATAGCGGGGCGGGGTGTCCGGCGGGAACGGGGAGCGGCGGAGCAGCCTGAGCGTGTCCCGGTCGTTCTCCAGGAGGCGCTCCACCAAGGCGCCGAACCACTCCCCGGCGTAACCGGGGGACAGCGCCGCGAACCACATCAGCCAGTCCAGACGCAGATGGTAGGGGGCGAACTGGCGCGGCCAGCGCCGGGGATCACCGGGCTTGCCCTTGAACGCGTACTCCCGCCAGTCCGAGTCCGCGCGCGGGGTGTCGTCCAGCGTGCCCTCGACCACGACCTCGTAGCGCACCCGGCTGACGCTGCCGAACGCGCCGTAGGTGTTGACCAGGTGCAGCGGGTCGAAGGAGCGGTTCATGACCTGGCGGCGGGAGGTCATGTTCACCACCGGGTGGTAGCTCAGGAAGACCAGCAGCGCGGCGACCGCGAGCACCAGTACCTCGTACCACAGCGGCGCCGGCGGCACGGACGGCGCCGACGCCGGCAGCCGGAGCGCGGACAGGGCCAGCACGATGGTGATCCAGTTGAGCCAGGAGAAGTTGCCCGAGAGCACCAGCCACAGCTGGGTGAGGATCATCAGGGCGGCGGCGGCCGAGGCGATCGGCTGCGGAGTGAACAGCAGGACCGGTACGGCCAGTTGGGTGATGTGGTTGGCGGCCACCTCCACCCGGTGCAGCGGCCCCGGCAGATGGTGGAAGAACCAGCTCAGCGGGCCCGGCATCGGCTGGGTCTCGTGGTGGTAGTGCAGACAGGTCAGCTTCCGCCAGCAGGCGTCGCCCCGCAGCTTGATCAGCCCGGCGCCGAACTCGACCCGGAACAGGATCCAGCGCAGCAGGAACAGCACGACGACCGGTGGCGCCACCTCGTCGTTGCCGAGGAAGGCGGCGAGGAAACCCGTCTCCAGCAGGAGCGACTCCCAGCCGAACGCGTACCACGTCTGGCCCACGTTGACGATCGACAGGTACAGCGCCCACGGCACCAGCCACAGCAGGATCCCGGCCCACAGCGGCAGCGCCGAGTCCGCCCCGGCGAGCAGGGCCGTCGACACCGCACAGCCCGTCCAGGCGCAGGCCGCGAAGAAACGGTCGGAGTAGTGCAGCTGGAACAGGCTCGGGGCGCGCCGGAACCGTACCCGGGCAGTGAAGCGGGGGATCGGCAGCATCCCGCGCTCACCCAGCAGGGCCCGGAACTGGAGCGCCGCCGTCAGGAACGCGACCAGGTACACGGCTGCCAGGGCCCGCTGGAAGACCAGCCGGCTCAGCCAGTAGTCGGGTGCGGTGAACCAGTCCACGGCTGTGCGCGCCCTCCTGTACGGCCACCCGGCGCCGCGCTCGGTGCGGCGTTCTCCGAGTTGCCAGCCAAACATGTGCAATGCCAACAATAGGGCGTAGTTACCCAAAGTGATGTGGAGTGTGCGGTGCGGATACCCACCCGGTCCCTCGTCGGGGCCTGTGCGCTCTCGGCGGCGCTCCTCGCCGCCGGCTGCGCGGGCTCCGGTATCAAGCAGGCCCGGGTGGGCGAGCAGGTCGTCCTCCAGGCCGCCGCCGACCAGGGGCCCGAGCCCTTCACCGCCTCCACCGCCACCGTGGCCGCCGCGCCCCCCTCCGCCCGGGTCCCCGGCGTCGTGCCGACCGGCCCGGCCATGGCGCCCCTGCACGTGGCACGCACCCTGTCCGGCGAGACCCCCGGCCTGTACCGGGGCACTGCGCACGTCGCCGGCTGTGACGTCGCGCGGCAGATCGGCTATCTGACGGCGGACGAGACCAAGGCCGAGGCGTTCGCCCACGCGGCCGGCGTCAGCCGGACGGCGCTGCCCGGCTATCTGCGCGGCCTGACCCCCGTCCTGCTGCGCGCCGACACCCGCGTCACCAGCCACACCTACCGGGACAGCCGGGCGGCCGGATTCCAGGCCGTGCTCCAGGCCGGCACCGCCGTCCTCGTCGACAACCGGGGCGTGCCCCGGGTGCGCTGCGCCTGCGGCAACCCGCTGAGCCCGCCCGCCCCGGCCCACGTCGGCGCCGGCGCCCGTGGCACCGTCTGGGTCGGCTACCGGCCGAACCAGGTGGTCGTGGTGACCCCGGCGCCGCGGGCCGTCACCCGCATCACCCTCGTCAACGTCGAGACCAGCACCTGGATCGAGCGCCGCATCGGCCACGACGTCCGCCGGGACCATGTCGTGTCCGCACCGGCGCGGGCCACGACGAGCCCGTCCGCACCCGACCCTGTCGGCACCGCACCGCCTTCCACCGGACCGTCCACCCTGCGCGAGAGCGGGACGGCCCTCTCCCCGGGTCGGACCGGCATGACGCCGTCCCCGGCCGGCCCCGTGTCCCCGGAAGACCGCACCGAGCCCCCGGACAGCGCCACGAGCCTGGCGGACCGGCACACCACGCCCCCCGCGGAGCAGCCGCCCTACACCGATCCCTTCCTGGAATCCTCCCCGGACCCGCTCGACGGGACCGGCCTGCCCAGCGTGCCCGACACCCCCGGCCTCCCCGACGGCGGTCCTGTCCCGGGGGACCCGCCGGAAACCCGCGCGGACACCGCCCCCGGCACTCCCGGCACCACCACCAACGCCGCCCCGGGCACACCCGGCACCGCCCCGGGCACATCCGGCACACCAGGCACACCGGGCACAACCGGCACCGCCCCCGGCGGCCGGGCCGGTCGGACCGGTGGCTGACCGCGTGCCCCGCGCCGCACCGGCCGCCTGGCCCGCCCGTGACCGCCACCCGTCGATGAAGTCGAAGAATCACCCGGATGCTGGCAAGGTTGGCCCCATGGCCGATCGGGGAGCGAGCGCCCTGTCACTCCCGGAGGACTGGCCCGCACACCCGGACCCGATCCTCGCGCTCAACCGCATGGGCAGCTTCGACTGGGACCTGGACGCCGGTCTGATGGACATGGACGCCCAGGCGTTCGAGGTGTTCGACCTGCTTCCCGAGGAGTACGACGGCCGCCCGGAGACCCTGACCGTGCGGGTGCCGCGGCCGGAGGCCGCCCGGCTCGACGCGGCGGTCGCCCAGGCGATCAAGGACGGCAGCGAGAACTACGGCGCCTACTTCCGCATCCGCTGCCGCGACGGCACCCTGCGCTGGACGCACACCCAGGGCTACATCCGGCGCGACGAGTCCGGCCGCCCGCGCCGGGTCGTCGGCATCGTCCGCGACGCCACCCAGGAACTCGCCGACAGCGCGGCCCGCAGCCTCAGAGCCGCCCAGGACGAGGCGTTCCGGCAGCAGACCAGCGTCGTCCAGGTCATCTCCGCCGCCCTCGCCCACGCCCGCGACGTCCAGGACGTCATCGACGTCCTCAAGGACACCCACGGCGTCCGCCATCTCGGCGCGGCGAGCCTCGTGATGGGGCTGGTGGAGGCGGGCCGGATCCGGCTGGTGGCCGAGGGCCCCGCGGGCAGCTTCGTGCCCGGCACCCGCGTCACCCGGATCGACGAGCCGTACCCGATGAGTGAGGTCGTCCGTACCCTCGTCCCGCGGTTCATCGAGTCCCCGGAGGAGTTCGCCGCGCACTACCCGATCCTCTGGCCGCACCTCACCGACCTGCACATCACCTCGGCCGCCTACCTGCCCCTGATCGCCCAGGCCCGCCCGATCGGCGCGATGGGCCTGCTCTACGACGACCGGCGCGGCTTCTCCGCCGAGGAGCGCGCCGTGCTGGTCGCGCTCGGCAGCAGCATCGCGCAGAGCCTCCAGCGGGCCATGCTCTACGAGCAGGAGAAGGACCTCGCCCAGGGGCTCCAGCAGGCCATGCTGCCGCGCACCATCCCCAGCGTGCGCGGCGCCGACGTCGCGGTCCGCTACCGTTCGGCCGCCCTCGGCCGGGACATCGGCGGCGACTGGTACGACCTGATCCCGCTGCCCGGCGGCCGGGTCGGCGCGGTCATCGGGGACGTCCAGGGTCACGACACGCACGCGGCGGCCGTCATGGGCCAGCTGCGGATCGTGCTGCGCGCCTACGCCGCCGAGGGCCACACCCCGGCCACCGTGATGGCCCGCGCCTCCGTCTTCCTCCACGAACTCGACACCGACCGGTTCGCCACCTGTCTGTACGCCGAAGCCGACCTGTCCACCGGGGTCGTCCAGGTGGTCCGCGCCGGGCACATCGACCCGCTGATCCGCGGCAGCGACGGCACCTGCACCCGGATCCCCGTCGAGGGCGGGCTGCCGCTCGGCCTGTCCGCCGAGTTCGGCCGGCTGGAGTATCCCGTCGCCACCCTCGAACTCGACCCGGGTCACACCCTGCTGCTGTGCACCGACGGGCTGGTCGAGCAGCCCGGCGCCGATCTGGACGACGGCATGCGCGGCCTCACGGCGCTCATCTGCGAGGGGCCCGAAGAGGTGCGGGACCTCGCCGACCAGCTGATCCAGGTGGCCGAGGCGCGGGGCGGCGACGACGACGTGGCCCTGCTCCTGCTGCGCCGCCGCGCCCGGGAGACCACGCGGCCCGGCGGCCGGCTCCAGCAGCACGTGGCGCCCGGCGACCCGGAGGCCCTCACCCAGGCCCGGCACATGATCCGCGCTGCGGTCCGCGCCTGGGGCGCCGGCGACCTCGCCGACGAGATCGAGCTGGTCGCCGACGAACTGATCACCAACGCGCTGATGCACACCGAGGGCTCCGCGATCGTCACCCTGCGGGCCCTGGACGGCGGTCACCGCAGGCTGCGCCTCGAGGTCGAGGACTCCTCCAGCGCCCTGCCGCGCCGCCGCGACGCGGGGGAGAACGGTGTCTCCGGCCGCGGGCTGCTCCTCGTGGAACGGCTCGCCGACAGCTGGGGCGTGGAGGCGCGCGGTGGCGGCAAGGCGGTGTGGTGCGAGTTCCGGCTGCGGTAGGAGCGGGCCATGACGGCCGCCTGGCGTTGTCGGTGCCGGGTGGCACCCTGTACGTATGCCGGAACTGCCCGAGGTAGAAGCGCTCACCGACTTCCTCACCGAGCACCTGGTCGGCCGCAGGGTGGTGCGGGTGCTGCCGGTCGCCATCAGCGTCCTGAAGACGTACGACCCTCCGGTCACCGCCGTCGAGGGCGGCGAGGTGACGGCCGTGCGCCGGTACGGCAAGTTCCTGGACGTCGAGACGGACGGCGGGCTGCACCTGGTGACCCATCTGGCCCGTGCGGGCTGGCTGCACTGGAAGGACCGGCTGCCGGACGGCCCGCCGAAGCCCGGCAAGGGCCCGCTCGCGCTGCGCGTCGCCCTGGAGACCGGCGAGGGCTTCGACCTCACCGAGGCCGGCACCCAGAAACGCCTCGCCGTGTACGTCGTCCGCGACCCGCGGGAGGTGCCCGGCATCGCCCGCCTCGGCCCCGATCCGCTCGCCGCCGACTTCGACGAGGACCGCTTCGCCGCCCTGCTGAAGGACGAAAGACGCCAGTTGAAGGGCGCGCTGCGGGACCAGTCGCTGATCGCGGGCGTCGGCAACGCTTACAGCGACGAGATCCTGCACGCCGCGAAGATGTCCCCGTTCAAGCTCGCCGCGTCCCTCACCCCGCAGGAGACCCACCGCCTGTACGAGGCGCTGCGCGACACGCTCGCCGAGGCGGTCGAGCGCTCCCGGGGCGTGGCCGCCGGCCGGCTGAAGACGGAGAAGAAGACCGGCCTGCGCGTGCACGGCCGCACCGGCGAACCCTGCCCGGAGTGCGGCGACACCATCCGCGAGGTCTCCTTCAGCGACTCCTCGCTCCAGTACTGCCCGACCTGCCAGACGGGCGGCAAGCCCCTCGCCGACCGCCGGCTGTCCCGGCTGCTGAAGTGAGCCCGAGCGGGCGCTGTCAGCGCTGGCTGTTGCGGAACCCGATGACCACCGCTCCCCACCAGCACACCTGGGACACGAGCGCCGTGCCGGCGCCCCAGGCGAGCAGGCGCGGTGGGACGGCTCCGGCGTGCTGCGCCCGCATCCGCCGGGTGAGCAGTCCGGCCTGGAGGCCGTTGAGAGTGAGCGCGAGCACCAGGGCGAGCTTGGTCCGGGTGAGGGCGGAGCCGAGGTCGGGGTGGAGCAGGACTCCGCTGGCCACCAGCCCGGCGAGCCCGGCCCAGACGGGCACGTGCAGCCGGTGGGTGCCGCCGAGGGCGTCCGCCAGGGAGCACCGGCCGGTCAGCCACAGCAGGACGTGGTAGTCGGCGGCCAGCACTGCGCCGAAGCCGAGCACCAGCGAGGCGAGGTGGACGAAGAGCGCCGCGGTGTGCAGGCTGGCGTCCACGCGCAGGTGCAGGGAGATCCAGGCGCAGGCCGCGAGGCTCGCACAGGCCGCCACCGCCGCCGCGCCGACCGTCCACCAGGTGTCGTACAGGCCCAGCCGCGCCCCGGGGGAAGCGGCGGTCGCCTGCGGGGACAGGGAAGGCTCGGGACGCACGGACACGGACTGCTCCTAGGGGACTCACAGCAAAAGCTAGGTAAGGCTTACCTAATGTGAATCTTGGGTCAAGTCCTGGTGTCGTTACCGTGCCTCTATCGTGACCAGCCGCTTTCCGTCCGCGGTGCGGATCTCGTACCTAAGGATCTGGTCGGGGTGCATCGAGGCGGCGCCCATCGTGGTGGTGGGCCGGCTGCCGTCGCCGCGGTTGGTCCAGCCTGCGACGACCTGTTCCGTGCCGTCGCTGCCGACCGCGACCAGCCGGCAGGTGTGCGCCCCGGAGCCGTCCTTGACCTCCAGGCGCAGATCGCTGCCCCAGTCCTTGTCCGCGGAGGTGACCTGCGCCCACACCCCGGTCCGCGGATCGGTCGCCGCCCTGACCTCGGCGGTCGGTTCCGCGTGGCCGGCGAAGGCCATGATCCCCGGACCGGCCAGGGCGAGCACCACCGAGGCGGCCAGGCCGTACAGCAGCCGGCGGCGCCGTGCCCGCTGCCGCCGCGCCAGGTCGCCGAGCAGCCGGTCGAGCAGCCGGGGACCGGGCTGTGCCATGGGGTGCACGAAGCGCGGCGTGGCCCGGCGGTAGAGCATCAACTGCCGGGTCGTGGGCCCGAATTCGGTCACGTGTGCCGCGCACTGAGGGCACTCCATGAGGTGGTCCTCGAAGCGGAAGGCCTCCGCCTCGCCGAGCACGCCGAGCGCGTATGCGCCGACGTCGCGATGCCTTTCCAGGGACCTCATGCCGAATCCTCGTGCCGATGGGTGCGGGTGGGGTTACTCCTTGCTCCCACCCGTACGCAGCCGATCGCCGAATCACTCAAGGCGCGCACAGAATCACGGTCAAGAGATTCGGAGCGGCCCGGCCCGCGGATTGGTGTGAATTCCGGAAGCTTCAGAAGAGATGGATCGCGAGGTGCCCGAGGGGCAGCCCGAGCCGCCAGGCCGGTGTCCAGACCTTCGGCCCGTCGTCCTCGCCGACCACCGCGCCACCGCCCGGCACCGCGTCCAGGTCCGGCGCGAGCAGCTCCGTCTCCTCCAGCCAGCGCCAGGCGTCCGCCGCCAGTGCCAGGTCGGGGGAGGGGGCGCCGGAGCCGGCCGCCCGCTCGGCCAGCTCGGCCATGCGCTCGCGCACCCAGTCCTGCCACGGCTGGTCGTAGGCGGTCAGCGACAGCCAGTTCTCCAGCTGTGAGATCACCCGGATGCCGGAGAGCTCCCCGTCGGTGTCGGACAGGAAGACGGTCAGTGCCAGCGCGTCCCGGCCGGCCCGGAACTCGAAGGACGTCGGTGGCATCAGATCGCCGGTGCGCAGCAGCTCGTCGGCGATGTACTCGGCGTACAGCCAGGCCATGGGGACGGCCAGTTCATCGCCGTCGGTGCCGTCCGTACTCTCGTGTCCTCTGTGCAGCATCCCTTCCTGCCCTTCCTCCAGGTGCGTGCGCGTCGCCCGACCCCCCGGGCCCGCCCCCGCCCGGAACGCGGATGAGGACAGCCCATTGCCCGAACGGGGGCCATAGCAAGGCGCTTTACCGAGGTTTGACCAGGCTTCCGGTTTCACCGCAGGTCGGCCGCATAACCCGGAAGGACCCGGCGCAGGGCGCGCAGCGCGTAGTACGCGCGCGATTTCACCGTACCGGCTGGAATCCCCAGGGTCGTCGCCGCTTCCGTCACACTGGCCCCGAGGAAATACACGAGGATCAGAACGTCACGGTGTTCCGGCGTGAGTGTCTTCACAGCCTCCCGGACATCGAGCATCGCCGCGGCCCGCTCGGCGTGGTCGGCGGTCACCCGCGCGTCCTCGGGAACCTCGTCGCCGCTCTCCGGCGGCCGCGCCTGCCGGGCCCGCCGGGCGTCGATCGCGAGCCGCCGGGCCACGGTGAGCAGCCAGGGTCGTACCGAGTCGAAGTCGTCGGCGTGCAGCGCCTCCGGGTGCTGCCAGGCGCGTACCAGGGTCTCCTGTACCAGGTCCTCGGCGCGCTGCCGGTCTCCGTCGCAGAGCCTGAGCAGCAGGGCGAACAGGGGGCCGCCGTGCTCGCGCTGGAGCGCGGCCAGCTCGTGCTCGGCGGTCGTCGTCCCGGGGGTGAGTGAGGTTCCGGCCGTCATGGCCGTATGGCAGCGCAGGGCGCGGCCGGCGGACAGGGCGCGGAGCCGGTTCTGCGACGGACGGTCGATCGCGTCGGCGAACGGTCGGACGAGCGGTACGCCAGGACACCGGACGGGTTAATGACGCCACCTGGGCCGTTTATCCGGCGCGTCAGATTCATACCCATATGCCCGTCACGGCTTGGTCTGTATATACGACAATCCAGGGGTGAGTTGATGTTCGGACGCAGACAGCAGGTGGCTCTGGCCCTGACCGCCGTCCTCGCGGCCGGGGCCGCCTGCCAGAACCAGCACCGGGAGGAATCCGGCACGCAGGGGCGTTCGGCGCCGTCCGCGGCCGGCGGCTTCACCCTCGTCGCCTCCGGAGACGTCCTGCCGCACACCTCCGTGATCGAACGGGCCTCCTACGACGCCGACGGCGACGGCCACGACTTCCGCCCCATGCTCTCCGGCGTCCAACCGGTCGTCTCCCGCGCCGACCTGGCACTGTGTCACATGGAGACCGTCTACGGCGGCGACGGCGACTACGCGGGCTACCCCCTGTTCAAATCCCCGCCGCAGATCGCCGACGGCCTGGCCGCGACCGGCTACGACGGCTGCTCCACCGCCTCCACCCACGCCCTGGACGACGGTCCCGCCGGCGTCCGGCGCACCCTGGACGCCATGGACCGGGCCGGCCTGCGGCACGCCGGCACCGCCCGCACCGAGGCCGAGGCCCGGACGGTCACGATCCTCCGGGCGGGCTCGGCCAAGGTCGCCCACCTGTCGTACACCTTCGGTACCAACAACATCCCGCTGCCGCCCGGACAGCCCTGGGCGGTCAACCTGATCGACGCCGACCGGATGATCGCCGACGCCCGCGCCGCCCGTCGGGCCGGCGCCGACGTGGTCGTGCTCTCCGTGCTCTGGGGCACCGAATGGCAGGACGAGCCCGACCGGATCCAGCTCTCCCTCGCTCAGCGCCTGACCGCCTCGGCCACGAACGGCCGCCCGGACATCGACCTGATCCTCGGCACCCACGCCCACGTCCCGCAGGCGTACGAGAAGGTCAACGGCACCTGGGTGATCTACGGGATGGGCGACCAGATCGCCGGCGAGATGTACAACGACGACGGCGCCCAGGATTCGCGCGGCAACGAGTCCACGCTCGGCCGTTTCACCTTCGCCCCGCCGGCCCGCCCGGGCGAGCGCTGGCGGGTCACCAAGGCCGAGTTCGTCCCGCAGCTGTACGACCTCGACGCCGGCCGGGTGCTCGACCTCAACCAGGCCATCGCCCGGGGCGCCGACCTGCAGGCGGTGCGCGACCGGATCAGTCAGGTGGTGCTCAGCCGCGGGGCCGCTCAGGACGGCCTGACCATGGCGGAGTGATCAGCGCCTGGTCAGGCGGCGGGCTGCCGGGTGGCCAGCACCGAGCGCCGGTAGGAGTAGCCGAAGTAGATCACGCACCCGATCGCGAACCACACCGCGAACCGCACCCAGGTCTGCCACTGGAGGAACGTGATCAGCCAGACCGAGAAGACGACACCCAGCGCGGGCACGAACGGCATCCACGGCGTCCGGAAGGTGCGCGGCAGCTCCGGCTGCCGGTAGCGCAGCACGATCACCGCCACGCACACCACCACGAACGCCAGCAGGATGCCGATGTTGGTGAGTTCGGCCGCCTGGCCGATCGGCACGAACCCGGCGATGACGGCCGACGCCGCCCCGACGATCCAGGTCACGCGCGTCGGTACGTGCCGCGTCGGGTGCGTCTTGGCGAACCACGTGGGCAGCAGCCCGTCACGGGACATCGAGAACCACACGCGTGTCACGCCCAGCATGAAGGTGAACATCACCGTGAGGATGCCGATGATCGCGCCCACCGCGATCACGTCCGCGAGCGCGCTCAGGCCCACCGACTTGAACGCCGAGGAGAAGCCGCTCTCCGGGTCGATGCCCTTGTAGTTCTGCATGCCCGTCAGCACCAGACAGGCCGCCACGTACAGCACCATCGAGATCGCCAGCGAGTAGATGATCGCCCTCGGCATGTGCCGCTGGGCGTCCTTCGACTCCTCGGCCGCCGTGGACATGGCGTCGTAGCCGAACACCGCGAAGAACACCGTCGCCGCCCCGGTGAACGCTCCGCTGAGGCCGAAGGGGAAGAACGGCTGGTAGTTCGCCGAGTTGATGTGGAGCACCCCCACCGCGATCACCAGCAGCACCACCAGCACCTTCAGCGCCACCACGAACGTCTCGAAGCGGGCCGCGGCGCGGATGCCCAGGTTCAGCAGCCAGGCGATCAGCAGGCAGAGCACGGCCGCGAACAGGTCCACCCGGTGCCCGTGGCCGGTGCCGGGCGCGCCCAGCATCCAGTCGGGCAGGTTCGCGCCCATCGCCTCGACCAGGAAGCCGAAGTAGCCGGAGATGCCGATCGCCACCACGGCCACGATCGCCGTGTACTCCAGAAGCAGGTCCCAGCCGATGAACCAGCCCGCGAACTCGCCGAGCACCGCGTAGCCGTAGGTGTACGCCGATCCCGCCTTCGGGATCAGCCCGGCGAACTCCGCGTACGACAGGGCCGCGCAGGCGCTCGCGACACCGGCGATGAGGAAGGACACGAGCACCGCGGGACCGGCCGTCTGGTGGGCCACCGTGCCGGCCAGTGTGAAGATGCCCGCGCCGATGATGCCGCCCACGCCGATCGCGGTGAGCTGCCAGAGCCCCAGCGACTTGTCCAGGCGGGTGCCCTCGCCGACCTCCGTCTCCTCGATGTGTTCGATGGGTTTGCGGCGGAGAATTCCCTCACCCGCTCGGAGCCTGTCCACGCGCCTCACCTCTTCGCCGACGGCAAACGGCTGACGGCGGATCATGATGTCTCAGCCGGGACCCTCAGGGAAGGCGCCACGCACGGCCCACGCCGGTGTCCACGTCCGGGAGGCCGGCCTCTCCGGCAGCCGGGCGGTGAGATGGGCGTGCAGCGCGGCGAGCCCCGGATGGGGGTTGGCCGCGTCCCACACCAGGGAGTGCGGGTACACCGGCTGCGGGTCGGTCAGCGGGATGCGCCGCAGATCGTGCCCGGCGGGCCACACCAGCCGGGTGTGCCCGCCGACGAAGGTGGCGAGCGAGGACGAGTCGGCGACCGCGTCGAGCAGTGCCTCGATGCCGAAGTTGGGCCCCACGGAGTCGATGGTCAGCCCGAACCCGGCCGCGAGGTCCGCGTAATAGGCCGCCCATTCGGTGCCGTCCACGATGCCCGGCATCCAGATCCGGTGCCCGGCGAGCTGCGCCGGCGTCACCGACCGGGCACCGGCGAGCGCGTGCCCCGGCCCGGTGAGCAGCTGGAGCGGCTCGTCCAGCACCCGAACCGCCCGCAGGCCCTCGGGCAGCGGCCCGGTGACCGCGCGGAACGTCGCGTCGATCGCGCCGGAGCGCACGGCGGCGACGGCCGTGTCCGCGTCGAAGAGCGTCACCACGTCCAGATCCGTCTCCGGGTGGGCCCGGTGGAAGCCGCGCAGCAGGGCCGCCGGGGCCAGCCGTGCCCTGATCACGTCCACACGCAGCGCCCGCCGCCCCGGCCGTACCGAGGCCGCCGCCCGCTCTGCGGCCAGCAGCAGTTCCCGGGCGTGCGGCAGGAACGCCTGCCCGTCGATGGTCGGCTCCGCCCCGCGCGCGGTGCGCGTGAACAACCGCACGCCCAGCTCACTCTCCAGAGCCGCGATCCGCTTGGAGACGGCCTGCTGGGTGATGCCGAGGACGGACGCGGCCTCCTGGAACTGCCCGCTGTCCGCCACGGCGACGAAGGTGCGCACGGCCCTGAGATCCACCAGGCCACCGTACAACCGATGGTTGTGGACGGCCGCCTCGTGGTTGTTTGATCCGGCCCCCGCCCGCTGGTTTTCATATCCCGGGTCAACGGGAGGTTGTGCATGAGGCTGGGGCGGGCGTTCGGGTGGCTGTGGGCCGCGTACACCGTCAGCACCTTCGGCACCTGGCTCGCCTTCGACGCCTTCGCGCTGATCGCCGTCCTCGTGCTGCACGCCGGATCCGTCGAGGTGGCGCTGCTCGCCTCCGCCGGATCGGCGGTCGGCGCGGTGGCCGCCGTACCGCTCGGGCCCTGGGTGGAGTTCCGCCGCAAGCGCCCGGTGATGATCGCGGCCGACCTCGTGCGCTGTGCCGCGCTGCTCACACTCCCGGCCGGCTACGCGCTCGGGATGCTCGGCTTCGGGCAACTGCTGGCCGTCTCCATGGTGGTCGCGGCGGCCGACATCACCTTCACCGCCGCCTCCGGTGCCCACCTCAAGGCGCTCGTGCCGTCCTCCGGGCTGCTCACCGCCACCAGCCGGTTCGAGTCCACGACGTGGACCGCCACCGTGCTCGGGCCCCCGCTCGGCGGAGCCGCGATCGGCCTGCTCGGACCGCTGACCACGGTGGCCGCCGACGCCGTCAGCTATCTCCTGTCGGCCCTCGGCATCCGCGCCATCGGCACGGACGAGCCCCACCCCGAGCGCCACCCCGCCGTGACCCGGGCCGCCGACGTCCTCCACGGCTGGCGGCACATCCTCACCAGCCCCGCCCTGCGCCCGCTGTTCTTCAACGTGCTCCTGGTCAACGCCCTGATCATGGCCGGCCTGCCGGTGCTCTCGGTCTTCATGCTCGGCCCGCTCGGCTTCGCGCCCTGGCAGTACGGCCTCGCCTTCGCCGTGCCCTGCCTCGGCGGACTGCTCGGCTCCCGGCTGGCCCGCCCCCTGGCCACCCGCTACGGTCGCCGCCGGGTGCTGCTCACGACGGGCGTGCTGCGCGCCTGCTGGCCCATCGGGCTGGCCTTCGTCGGCCCGGGCGTCCCCGGCCTGCTCGTGGTGATGGTGGTCGAGTCCGGCCTGATCACCTGCTCGGGCGTGTTCAACCCCGTCTACGCCGCCGAGCGCCTGGAGCTGACCCCGGCCGACCGGGTGGCCCGTACCCTGGCCGCCTGGTCGGTCACCGGCAAGGCCGTCACCGCCGCCGTGACCGCCCTGTGGGGCCTGCTGGCCGCCCGCACCGGCCCGCGCACCGCGCTCGCCCTGGCCGGAGTGCTGCTGCTGGCGACCCCCCTGCAGCTGTGGCGCCTCACGGAACGACGGTCACCGGCCAGCGCCCCGCCTTCACCAGCCGGACCGCCACCGAGCCGATGATCCGGTGCCCGGCCTGCTCCGAGGCGCCCACCACCACCGCGTCCGCCTTCAGCTCGTCGGCCGCCCGCACCAGGCCGGTGAAGGGGTCGCCGCGGAAGGTGTGGAACTCCCAGCGCACCTCGAATATCCCCTTGACCCGCTCGGTGGCCTCCCGGATCTGCGCGATCAGGTCCTGGGCGATCTCCTCGGTCGTCTCCGCCACCGGCGCCCCGAGGGCCGCCCCGGCCGCGAGCACCGGCTGCACGTACACCACGGCCAGCAGCGCGTGCTGGCGCCGCGCCAGACCGCCCGCGTACGCGGCGGCGCGCAGCGAGGACTCGGAGCCGTCCACCCCGGCCAGGATCACTTTCGGCCCGTCCGTGCCCCGCTCGAACCGGTGCGGTTGCGCATGCTGCCCCTGCTGCTCCGTCACAAGGCCGAGGCTATCGGAACCACCGGTTCCCACCGCGGGCCGGGGCTGTTCGGCGCTCCGGGCGCTCTCGGCACCCGCGGCCCCGGGGTGTCTCCCGACGGGCGAGCCGCCCGCCCTCTTCCTAGAGTCGGAACCATGACCGGCACCGCGGAGCCCACCGCACGGCGGGACACCACGGCCCCGACACGCCCGCCCGCCGGCGGGCGCCTCGGCTGGGTCCCGGAGGCCTTCGCCACCCTGTTCGCCACGCTCGGCCTGCTGTGCGCCCTGCTCGCGTTCATCGCCCCGCTGCGCCGCCTGCTGCGTCCGGTCGTCCGCACCCTCGACCTGCTGCTCGTCCCCATCAGCGCCAATCTCGCCTACGCCGTCTTCCTGTTCCTGCTGGCCGCCGCCACCGCGGCCCGCAAGAAGGTCGCCTGGTGGCTGGTCGTCGTCTATCTCGGCCTGCTCGTCCTCACCGACGTGCTCGGCGTGGCCGTCGGCGTGTACGCCGAGTCACTGCCGTCCCTGGTGCTGTGCGCGCTGCTGCTGTCCCTGCTGGTGGCCGCCCGACGGGAGTTCTACGCCGCCTCCCGGCGCGGCGCCGTGTGGCGGGCGCTCGCCGTGCTGCTGGCCGGGCTGGCCGTGGCGATCCTGCTCGGCTCGGGCCTGGTGCTGCTCTTCCCGGGCAGCCTGCCGGCGGACCAGCACCTGGCCTGGGCCGCCGACCGGGTGTGCGGCGGGCTCGTCTCCAACAGTTCCTTCGACGGGCGCCCGCCACGCCGGGTCACCTTCGTGCTCGGCCTGCTCGGCGCGCTCGCCCTGCTCAACGCGGCCGCCACCCTCTTTCGCTCCCAGCGCCTGGAAGCCGCCCTGCACGGCGACGAGGAGGCCCGCGTCCGCGCCCTGCTGACGGCGTACGGCGAGCGGGACTCCCTCGGCTACTTCGCCACCCGGCGCGACAAGGCCGTCGTCTTCTCGCCCAGCGGCAAGGCCGCCGTCACCTACCGCGTCGAGGCCGGCGTGTGTCTGGCCAGCGGCGACCCCGTCGGCGACCCGGAGGCCTGGCCGCACGCCATCGACGCCTGGCTGGACGTGGCCCGCCGGTACGCCTGGGCGCCCGCCGTGATGGGGGCCTCCGAGGACGGCGCCCGCGCCTACGCCCGCGCCGGCCTCGGCGCGCTGGAGCTCGGTGACGAGGCCATCGTGCACGTGGCCTCCTTCGACCTGAACGGCCGGGAGATGCGGGTCACCCGGCAGGCCGTGCACCGGGTACGCCGTACCGGGGCCGTCTGCCGGGTCCGCCGCCACGCCTGCCTCACCGAGCGGGAGATGGAGGAGATCGTCGACAAGGCCGACGCCTGGCGGGACACCGAGACCGAGCGCGGCTTCTCCATGGCCCTGGACCGGCTCGGCGACCCCGCCGACGGCGGCTGCCTGCTCGTGGAGGCCCTCGGCGACGACGGCCGGCTGCTCGCCCTGCTCTCCTTCGTCCCCTGGGGCCGCGAGGGCGTCTCCCTCGACCTGATGCGCCGTGACCGGACCGCCCCCAACGGGGTGATGGAGTTCATGGTCAGCGAACTGTGCGCCGCCGCGCCGAAACTGGGCGTGCGCCGTATCTCCCTGAACTTCGCCGTCTTCCGGTCGGTCTTCGAGGAGGGCGCCCGCATCGGCGCGGGACCGGTCCTCAGGCTCTGGCGCCGGCTGCTGCTGTTCTTCTCCCGCTGGTGGCAACTTGAGGCCCTGTACCGCTCCAACGCCAAGTACCGCCCCGAGTGGTACCCGCGCTTCCTCTGTTACGGCGACACCGCCTCCCTCGCCCGCATCGGCCTCGCCTCCGGCATCGCCGAAGGATTCGTGTCCGTACCTTCACTGCACAAACTCTGGGGAAAGGGGCACCCGAGGAGCGGACGGCCGCCCGCCGCCACACCGGGGCTGCCGTCTGCGCCGGTGCTCGGCCTCGACGGAGGGGAGGAGGCCGGGCCCGCCGTCGCCCCGGACGCGGGCCTGCCCGACCAGGTCCGCGTCCGGCACCGCACCCTCGACCGGCTGCGCGTCACCGGCACAGACCCCTACCCGGTGGGCGTGCCGGCACCCACCCACGCCCTGGCCGACGTACCGCCCGACGAGGACGTCACCGTGGCCGGACGCGTCATGCTGGTCCGCGACTTCGGCGGCATCGTCTTCGCCGTGCTGCGCGACTGGTCCGGCGACCACCAGATCGCCCTCACCCGCGACGGCTGCGGCCCGGCACTCGACCGCTTCACCGCCGACACCGACATCGGCGACCACATCACCGCGACCGGCCACACCGGGCTCAGCGACAAGGGCGAGCCGACCGTCTTCGTCACCTCCTGGCAGCTCACCGGCAAGTGCCTGAACGTGCTGCCCGACAAGCGGCGCGGCCTCACGGACCCCGAGGCCAAGGTCCGCCGCCGCCACCTGGACCTGATCACCAGCCCCGAAGCCCGCGCCGTCGTCCGCGCCCGCTCCGCCGCCGTACAGGCCCTGCGCCAGGGCCTGCTGGACCGGGGCTATCTGGAGGTCGAGACCCCGATGCTCCAGCAGATCCACGGGGGCGCCAACGCCCGCCCCTTCACCACCCACATCAACGCCTACGACCTCGACCTTCACCTGCGCATCGCCCCCGAGCTGTATCTGAAGCGGCTGTGCGTCGGCGGCCTGGAGAAGGTCTTCGAGCTGGGCCGCACCTTCCGCAACGAGGGCGTCTCCTACAAGCACAACCCCGAGTTCACGATGCTGGAGGCGTACCAGGCCCACGCCGACTACGACGTGATGCTCGACCTCGCCCGTGAGCTGATCCAGGGCGCCGCGACCGCCGCCTCCGGCTCCCCGGTGGTGTGCAGGGACGGCGCGGAGTACGACATCTCCGGGACCTGGCCGGTCAAGACCGTGTACGGGGCGCTTTCCGAGACGCTCGGCGAGGAGATCGGTCCCGGCACCGAACTGCTGCGGCTGCACCGGCTGTGCGACCGGGCCGGAGTGCCGTACACCGCCGACGACGGGACCGGTGACGTCGTGCTGGAGATGTACGAGCGGCTGGTCGAGCACCGGACCGGACCGCCCACCTTCTACAAGGACTTCCCGACCGACGTCTCCCCGCTGACCCGGCAGCACCGCACCGACCCGCGGCTCGCCGAACGCTGGGACCTCGTCGCCTTCGGCACCGAACTCGGCACCGCCTACTCGGAGCTGACTGACCCCGTCGAACAGCGCCGCCGGCTCACCGAGCAGTCGCTGCTGGCCGCCGGCGGCGACCCGGAGGCCATGGAACTGGACGAGGACTTCCTCCAGGCCCTCGCCTACGCGATGCCCCCGACCGGCGGCCTCGGCATCGGCGTCGACCGGCTCATCATGTTCCTGACCGGCCTGACGATCCGCGAGACGCTCCCCTTCCCGCTCGTACGGCGCCGCTGAACCGGCGCCGCTGGACCGGCTCTGATGACGGGGCCCGCCGGACCGGCAACGATGGACGGGCGCTGAAGTGGGGGGCCCCTGAACGGGCGCCGTTCAACGGGTGGTTCGCTCCGCCGTCCGGGTGCAATCCCGCCGCCGCACCGGTCCCGTTGTGGTGCGCCGGAGTCTGGTGGGGCGACTGATGAGTCATGCAGAAGGATCAGTTGTTCACGCGGCGCCGGATGCTCCTCGCCGGCGCCGCCGCGCTGGGAGCCGCGGGCACCGCCGGAGCCATCCTGGCGGGCGGTGGTGAGGAGACCGCCCGGACCGCCGCGGCCCCCGTCGCCGGTCCGCAGGCCCGCCAGGCGCTCAGGCCCTCCTCCTTCCGGCTCCAGCCGCTCACCGGATACGGCCCGCCGCGTGCCGTGCCCCGCAAGCTCAAGGTGCGCACGGAACCCATCCTCCACGTCTCCGGACGCGGCCGGCGCATGGTGCTGACCTTCGACGACGGCCCCCACCCGGACTACACCCCGCACATCCTGGACACCCTCGCCAAGTACGACGTCCGGGCGATGTTCTTCGTGTGCGGCGAGTGTGTCGTCGAGAACCGGGAACTGCTGGCCCGGATGGCGGACGAGGGCCATGTCGTGGGCAACCACACCTGGACGCATCCGCTGCTGACGACCCTGAGCCGCGGGGCGATCCGCTCCGAGATGGAGAGCACCAGCGACGCCATCGAGGACGCCTACGGCCAGTCCCCGCAGTGGTTCCGCGCCCCCTACGGCGCCTGGAACCGCGCCGCCTTCCAGTTGGGCGCCGAGATGGGCATGGAGCCGATGGCCTGGACCGTCGACACGACCGACTGGGAGGAACCCGGCACGAGCACCATCGTCGACCGGGTGGAGAGCGGCGCCGCTCCCGGTGTCGTGGTGCTCTCGCACGACGCCGGGGGCGACCGTTCGCAGACCGTCCGGGCGATCCGGGAATGGCTTCCCTATCTGATCGACTCCGGATATCACCTCACCGTGCCGCGCCGGCGCCTGTGACGGTCCCGGGCTTTCCCGGCAACTGCCGGACTTCGCCCGCCCGTCCGCGGTGGTTCACATGACCGCGACCAGGCGGGCGAAGACGACGACATTCCCGTTGTAGCCGTTCTGCTTCGAGAATCCGCCACCGCAGGTGATGACCCGGAGTTCCGGTGTCCCCTTCGAGCCGTACACCCGGTTGCCGGGGAAATTGTTCTTCTCGAAGACCTCGACTCCATAGATCTCGAAGACAGCGGTCCGCCCGTCCTGGCGCAGGACCTCGACCTGGTTTCCCTTCTTCAGCGCCCCGAGGCCGTAGAACACGGCGGGACCCTGCTGGTTGTCGACATGGCCGACGACGACCGCGGTGCCCTTTTCCCCCGGCGAGACGGCGCCGGTGAACCAGCCGGCCAGGTCGGGGCGGTTCGGCGGGGGCGCGGCGACCCAGCCGTCCGCGTCCAGCCCGACCGGCACGACAGGCGCGTCCACCTGGATCGCGGGGATGCGGACCCGGTCCACGACGGCGAACGGCAGCGAGACGGGCGCGGGCGCGAAGGTGCCCGATGTGGCGCCGGTGTCCGGGGCCGCCGCCGAGGCGGGCTGCGGCGGTCCGACGTCGAACTCTCCCGAGCCGTTTCGAATGAGCGCCAGGCCGGTCAGCAGAACAAGCGCTATGACGCCCCACGGAGCGCGCCTCTTGCGCCGCTCCTCCTCTTCGGCAAGCTCCGACAGCTTGGACGCAGACATTCGCCATCCCCTCTCGACGCGGTCGCGGCCGGCCGCGTCCATCCGCATGGGAAAAAACTAAGTCCAGCGCGCACGACGGGCGACGGGGCGATCGGCGAACGGGTGGCCCGGCGCCCGTTCGGTGCGCCATCCGAGTTGCCGTTCCCAGGAATTTTCTGACGGTATGTGACCTGCGACAATATCCGATTGTGTGGTTTTCCTCCGGTGTGTCGTATCACCAGGACGGACCATTCTCGACATGCGGGCGTGTTCCGCGCGTCCGAGGGTCTTTCTGGGAGGTGTCTTCTCGCCGATCCACCGGGGACGGGACCCGGTGACCTCCCGCGGAGGATCACATGCGCAACAAACGTGCCCTGGCGGCGGCGTGCACCACGCTCGCCGTCCTCGGGCTCGCAGCCCCCGTGGCCGTCGCGGACGGCATGGGCAACGGGGGCGGGCCGAGCAGCACCGACACCACCGTCATCGTCCCTGGGACCGGCAACATCGGCGCCGTCAGCGGAAACGGCGTGCTCCCCGGGACCGGCAACGCCAATGGCAACGGCCACTTCAACGGGAACGGGAACGGTAACTTCAACGGAAACGGTAACTTCAACGGAAACGGAAACGGCAACGGCCGCGGGGGCAACGGCAACGGCAACGGCCGTGGGGGCGACGGCGGCAACCGAGGAAACGACTTCGGCCGCGGGGACGGCTCCGGCGGGAACGGCTTCGGTGGCCGGGGCGAAGGCTCCGGCAACGCGCGCGACATCTTCGTCACGCCCGACGTGCTCCCCGCCGGGGGCCGCCTCACCGTCATCGTGAACGGCTGCCGAGGCGGCACGGCGAGTTCCGAAGCCTTCGGCACCATCCGGCTGGAGGCGTCCGACGACACCGCGCGGGGTGTCGCCATCATCGACCGCGACGCCCGGCGCGGCCGGTACGACGTCACCGTCCGCTGTGACGGCCGCACCTTGACCCGCCGGGATGCCTTCACCGTGATCGGCGGCGTCAACGGCGGTGTCGGCGGAAGCAGGACCAGCGGCGCGACGCCCACCGACATGGCCATCGGTGGCGGCCTGGTGGCATCCGCCGTGCTCGGAGGCGGTGCCTTCTGGCTGCGTCGACGGCACGAGAAGCACATCTGAGCCGGGTCGGGCGAGCCTCCGGGCCCGACCCGCGAAGGAGCACCGCACACGTCGACAGGCCTTCGCCCCGCTCCTTGCGGGAGCGGGGGCGAAGGCCTGTCGTGGTCCGGCGCGGTCCGGCATGGTCCGGCGCGGACCAGGTGGACCGGCGCGGGCCGGGGCCGCTGCCGGGCGGTTATCCGGTGACGCCCGGGAACAGGTTCAGGAACGGCTCCGCGGTCACCGCGATGCCCCGGCTGAAGGGCGCGTCGAAGTCCCAGATGAGGAACAGCATGAAGGCGATGGTCGCGGAGAACACCCCGGCCAGGAGCAGTTCCCGCCCGGTGCGCCGGATCTGGAGGGCGAATACCATCGCGATGGTGATCAGCCCGCCGGTGATCAGGCCCCACCACACGACCGACGGCATGGTGGCCCCGGTGGAGTCGGCACGCGCGGTGCGCGCCTGGTCGGCGGCGGCCAACTGGTCGAGCAGTGGCTGGTACGTCTGCGCCTCGAAGTCGTTCTTCGGCCGGTAGTCGGTGACGTCCTCGCGGATCTTGTGGAGCAGTTCACCACCGCGGACCGTGACCTCCTCGTCGGCCGCCATCCGCGTCCACTCGGTGTGCACGACGTAACCGACGTAGCTGTCCACGTCGTCGCGGATGCGGTCACGGACGTCCGGCGGGTAGACCCGGACCCGCTCCGAGATCTCGTGCAGCGCCTGGGCCTCCGACTGCACATAGTCCTGGGCGGTGCTGCGGGCCTCCCACACGCCCGCGATGGCCAGGCCCAGGACGATGGCGTAGATGACACCGATCCACATCGTCATGTACTCGATGACATCCGGGGTCTCGCTGGGATCCTCGTCCTCGGACGCCGTCCGGTGCCGCAGCAGCGTGATGACGACCACCACGCCACAGGCCCCCAGCATCGCGAGGACGAGAACAAGCCAATCCGACAACTGGTGCCTCCAGAAGTGAGGGGGCCGGCGCGTCAGCGCGGGCGCAGCGCCGCGACGGCGACGATCGCGGGAACGGTGATGAGCAGGACATAGGTGACGGGCTTGGTGTGACCGCGCCGGGGGTGGCTGATGGCGTGGGGGTGATACGCCGGGTAGCTCACCGGGGTCACGGAGGGCCGCGGGGTCGGTGTGGGCGGAGGCTTCGGCGTGGGCTTCGGCTTGGGCGCCGGCGTCGGGGTGGGCGCCGGCGGGGGCGTCGGCCGGGGTGCCGGGGGTGCCGGGGGTGGCGGAGCGGGCCGGGTGGGCGGCTTCGGCTTTGGCTTGGGCGTGGGTTTCGGTGTGGGTTTCGGCGTCGGCGTCGGATGGGGCGTCGGCTTCGGCGGTGGCGTCGGCTTCGGCGGTGGCGTCGGTTTGGGCGGCGGGGGCGGCGTGGGCGTGGGTGGGGGCGTGGGTGAGGGCGGACACGGTGGCGGCGGCTTCGGACAGGGTGGCGGTGGCCAGTGGTGGTGGCCGCCCGCGTAGGCCACCGCCACCGTGCCGTCCGGGCCCGTCGAGGCGGACGCGCAGGCGTCGGCCGACGCGCTGCCGGCCGGACAGCCCACCAGGGTCCAGGTCAGCGTCAACAGGGCCAACACTCTTGTGGCGGGCGCGCATCGGGTCACTTCGGGTCCATGCACGACGAAGATCATGAGGGGCGGAGCGCCGCCGTACGCCGTAGTGCGTCGAGATTGCTCCGAAAGAGGGAGATGGTGCGATGAGTGGTTTGACGGGCGGAAGAGCCTGAATCGGCGTGACGCGCGCGGAGGTACGCACCCGCGGCGGGCGGCACCGTCACAGGATCCGGAAAGAAATTCCGGCCGCCGTTGAACGCTGCGGCCCCTGCGGTGCGTACCCATGGCCGTGCGGCGGCACAGAGGCGCTGCAATATTCAGGCGATAATGGGGAGTTGACGATGAAGACCTCCTGGCGGACCGCCTCACTGGTGGCCTCAGCCACTGCGGTGCTGGTGCTGACGACGGCGTGCGGTCAGGACAACGCCACCACTCCCGCGTCGGCGGCCCAGAACGTCGGAGCCACGGCCGCGGCCGGCGACTACGGCAACCCGGGTGCCGGCACCGCGACCGGAACGGGCAACGGCTACGGTGCCGACGGCAAGCAGAGCTCCGCCTCCGCGGCCCCGGCTTCCCCCGCGGGCAAGCTGTCCGTGGCCGCCAACCCCGACCTCGGCAATGTGCTGACCGACGGCTCCGGCCTCACCCTCTACCGGTTCGACAAGGACACCGCCAACCCGCCCAAGTCGAACTGCGACGGCGACTGCGCCACCACCTGGCCGCCGGTCCCCGCCGACGACGCCACCGCCGGTGCCGGCATCGACAAGGCGCTGCTCGGCGAGGTGACCCGGGCCGACGGCAGCAAGCAGCTCACCATCGGCGGCTGGCCCGCCTACCGTTACGTCAAGGACGTCAACGCCGGTGACGTCAACGGCCAGGGCGTGGGCGGAAAGTGGTTCGCGCTCGCCCCCAACGGCAAGAAGGCCAAGCTGTCCGACCTGCCCGGGCTGTCCGTCCGCAAGGACCCCAAGCTCGGCGAGGTCGTCGTGGACAGGAACGGCATGACGGTCTACCGCTTCCTGAAGGACAAGGCCTGGCCGAAGTCCGTCTCCAACTGCACCGGGGCCTGCCTGGAGAAGTGGCCGGCCGTCGGACCGGTCGGCTCCGACGACACCGAGGGCGTGAAGAAGAAGGGCCTGATGCCCTTCACCCGGCCCGACGGGATCAAGCAGATGACGGTCAACTGCTGGCCCATCTACACCTTCTCCGGGGACAAGGCCCCGGGCGACACCAACGGTCAGGGCGTGGGCGGCACGTGGTACGCCGTCTCGCCCGACGGCAAGCCGGTCGGCGCGCCGGGCAACTAGATCACCTCCCCAGGGTCGATCGCCCCGCCCGACCCGGCGCGCGACCGAAGATCCGCCCCCTCCGCACCGCACGGAGGGGGCGGATCGTTGTGTACGGAGCAGGCGAGTCGGACGGCACAGCCGTCACACAGCGGGGCCATACGGGCACTTGCCGCAGGCAGTGACCGGGAACGGACGGTCAATTTCCGGTTCAGGTCGCTCCTTTGGCGGTCGATCAGTAGCCTCTGCTCGAACACCGGATCGCCTACCCCTGTCCACGCCTTGGAGAGATACATGGAGCGTCCCGCCTGGGCCCCACGGAGCATCGACATCTCGGTGCCCAGCGTCTCGCGGATCTACGACTACTACCTGGGCGGTTCGCACAACTTCGAGGTCGACCGGGAAGCGGCCCGCAAGGCCATGGAGTTCATGCCGGGTCTGCCGAAAATCATGCAGGCCAACCGGGCGTTCATGCGCAGGGCCGTGCGGTTCGCGGCCGGGGAGGGCATCACCCAGTTCCTCGACATCGGTTCGGGCATCCCGACGTTCGGCAACGTCCACGAGGTGGCCCAGGCGGCCGTACCCGGTGCCCGCGTGGTCTACGTCGACCACGACCCGGTGGCCGTCGCCCACAGCCAGGCGGTCCTCACGGGCAACGAGAACGCGGAGGTGATCGCCGCCGATCTGTGCAAGCCCCAGGAGATCCTCGCCAGTCCCCGACTGGACCGGCTGATCGACCTGAATCGGCCAGTGGCCCTCCTCCTCGTTGCCATACTGCACTTCGTGGAAGACGCGGACGACCCGTACGGTGCGGTGGCCGAGCTGCGCGAGGCACTCGCGCCCGGCAGCCTGCTGATCCTCACCCATGCCTCGTACGAGGGAATCCCGGTGCCCGCCGAGCGGGCCGAGGGTGCGGTGGACGTGTACAAGGACATTCGCAACCCGCTGATCATGCGCTCGCGCGACGAGATCGCGCGGTTCTTCGAGGGGTACGACATGGTGGAACCCGGACTGGTGCCGATGCCGCACTGGCGCCCGGAGTCGGCGCCGGAGGACGAGGATCCGTATGCCTTCTCCGGATTCGCCGGCGTGGGGCGTACGGCGTGAGCGCGGAGCCGGACGGGCCGGAGGACAGACTGCGCCGGCTGACGACGATCTGGAGCCGGGTGGTCTTCCCGGTGACCTCGACGTCGCTGACCCGCGCCGAGTTCGAAGAGCAACTGCTGCCGCTCGCACGCCGGTTGAGCGACCTGCTGCGCGCCCGTCACTTCGACGCGGACGCGGCGAAAGCCGTCGGCGCCGCCCTGGTCGGGGCCCACTGCACCGACCCCGAGGCGCTCACCCGCACCCTGGACTGCGTCGACGCCTACCTGGTCCTGTACTGCGGCGAGGACGGCCCCCAGGACGAACTGCGCATGCGTTCCTCCCGGCTGCTGCACGCGATGGCCGCCGGCTACGCCCAGGCGCTGCGCGAGCGCACCCTCGCCGAGCAGGAGGCCATCGCCCAGGCCGCGCTGCGCGCCCAGGGCGTGGTGGCCCAGGCGCTGCACGCCAGCGAGGCCCGCTTCCGCGCGGTGTTCGAGGGCGCCGCCATAGGGATCGGCATCGCCGACCTGGACGGCAACGTCCTCCAAGTCAACGAGGCGCTGCTGCGCATGTTCGGCCTCTCCGAGCAGACCCTGCGCGGCCGGAGCGTCCAGGAGTGGGTCCACCCGGAGGACGCCCCGCAGACCTGGCGGCTCTACGACGAACTCGTGCGCGGCGAGCGCGAGCACTACCACGTGGAGAAGGCCTTCAACCGCCCCGACGGCACGGTCCTGTGGACCAACCTGACGGTCTCCCTGCTGCGCGACGCCGACGGCTCCCCGCAGTACCAGCTCGCCCTCATGGAGGACACCACCGAGCGCCGGCTGCTCAACCTCCGGCTGCGCTACGAGGCCACGCACGACGCCCTCACCGGCCTGCCCAACCGCACGCTGTTCTTCGAGCGGCTGGAGAAGGCCCTGAACGCGGGCGAGGGCCAGCGCTTCGGCCTGTGCTACCTGGACCTGGACGGCTTCAAGACCATCAACGACAGCCTCGGTCACGCGGCCGGCGACCGGCTGCTGGTGGAGGTCGCCGACCGGCTGCAGTCCTGCGCGACCGCGCCCGGCGAGATGGTGGCCCGGCTCGGCGGCGACGAGTTCGTGGCCCTGACCACCGGCCCCGGCACCGACCGCAAGGTCGACGAACTCGCCGACCGCATCATGAACGCGCTCCTGACCCCCATCAGCGTCGACGGCCGCGACCTCCTGGTGCGCGGCAGCCTCGGCATCGTCGAGGGCCCGGCCGGCGAACGCACCGCCGCCGAGGTCCTGCGCAGCGCCGACATCACCATGTACCGGGCCAAGTCGGCGGGCGGCAACCGCTCCGAACTCGCCGACCCCGAGGCCGACGCCCGCGCCATCACCCGGCACGGCCTCACCACGGCCCTGCCGACCGCCCTGGAACGCGGCGAGTTCTTCATCGAGTACCAGCCCCTGGTGCACCTCGGCGACGGCAGCGTGCGCGGCGCCGAGGCCCTGGTGCGCTGGCTGCACCCGCAGCACGGCGTACTCGGCCCCGACCGTTTCATCCCGCTCGCCGAGCACACCGGCCTGATCGTCCCGCTCGGCCGCTGGGTCCTGGAGGAGTCGATCCGCCAGGCCCGCGCCTGGCGCGAACGCCACGGCGAACAGACCGCCGCCGGCCCCCTGCGCATCAACGTCAACCTCTCGCCGTGCCAGCTCAGCCATCCCGGTCTGGTCCAGGACACGGTCGACATCCTCGAACGGGCGGGCGTCACCCCCGACGCCCTCTGCCTGGAGGTCACCGAATCGGCCCTCATCGGCGCCGACGACGACCTGCTCAAACCGCTGCGCCGGCTGGCCGAGATGGGCGTCGACATCGCCCTGGACGACTTCGGCACCGGCTACTCCAACCTCGCCAACCTGCGCCGGCTGCCGGTGAGCATCCTCAAACTCGACCGCTCCTTCACCCGGGGCATGCAGCAGTTCCCCGCCGACCCCGTCGATCTGAAGATCGTGGAGGGAATCGTCTCCCTCGCCCACAGCCTCGACCTGGCCGTCACGGTGGAGGGCGTGGAAACCGGTGCCCAGGCCGAACAACTGCGGATCCTGGGCTGCGACACGGCCCAGGGCTGGTACTACGCCCGCCCCGGCCCCCCGGAGAGACTCCACGACCTGGCGTTGGTGGATGCGTCGGGCTAGGTGTTACTGGCCGGACAGGTCGGTGATGCGGCCGGCTGGGCTTTGGCCGCCGAGTCCGGAGGCATCGCCACCCGCTGCCACATGCCCCCGGCTTCGTGACCGGGCGCCCGGGGAGGTTACTTCAGCAGCCGTTGCCTGATCAGCTCCATCACCTCCGCGCGGCTGTGCTTGCCGTTGTCGGCCGCATTGAAGTGGTTGCCGATGCGCACCGAGACGGCGAGCAGGCAGCGGACCTCGACCTCGTCCTCGTCGGGGCAGAAGGCGGAGAACAGGGAACGCAAGTAGTCCATACGGCGGTTGTCGACCCGGCGCAGGCGCACGGCGACGGCAGGGTCCCGGCGGGCCCAGTCGCGGATCGCTATATCGGCGGTGGTGCCCCGCACCGGACCGTCGGTGGTGGCGGCGACGATGTCGAACAGCCGCTCCAGTTTGGCCCTGGCATCTCCGCCGCCGCTTTCGACCTGTTCGATCACGCTCTCGGTGACCTCGTACTCCCAGGTGTCGAGTATTTCGGCGAGCAGTGCGCCGCGGTTGCGGAAGTACCCGTAGAAGCCGCCCTTGCTGACGGCGAGCGCCTGCGCCAGGGCCTCGATCCGGACGGCCTCGGGGCCGCCTTCGACCAGTGCTCGCAAGCCAGGACGGCTCCGGCGGCTACCGCGGCCAGATGGCCGTCCTGGTGAAGCCGAACGGGCTGTTCGGCACGCTCTACATGGCCGCCGTCAAGCCCTTCCGCTACATCGGGGTCTACCCCGCCCTGATGCGCTCCATCGGCCGCGAGTGGCAAGCGAACGCCACCCGACGCAGCGCGCGCTGACCGGCTCCCCGTACTCGTGGGGCAGCTTCAGCGAACCCGTCACATGCTCAGCCGCTCGTACCGGGGATCTCCGTACTGCCGAGCCGCCCCCACGAGGAGGCGGCCGCGCGTCATCCGCTGCGGACGTCCCACCAACAGCTGTTCGGTGCCGGTGCACCCGGTGCACCCGGTGCACCGTCGGCGCTCGCCAGCTGGTGGACGACGTGCCGGAGTGTGGCGACCGCCGGGGAGTCGCGGTGCGTGGCCGACCAGGCGAGCGCGGCCGAGCAGGGAGGCAGATCGACGACGTCGACGTAGCGGATGCCGGGACGAGGGAAGAGCACCCGGCAACTGGCGGAGACGAAGCGAATGCCGTGCCCCAGGCTGACGGCGGAGATACTGGACTCGAACGTGGTCGCCCCGTGATCGGTGTACTGCACCGGAGTTCCCCCGGGGCGCGGGTCCGCCGCCCAGAAATCGCGCCACTGCCGGGGCACGCGCTCCGAAAGGCCGATGACGGGCACGTCCGCGAGTTCCGCCAGGGTCAGCGTGTTGCGGTCGGCGAGCGGATGGCTCTCGGGGAGGCAGGCGACCTGTGGCTCGGCGGCCAGTGGAAGAGTCTGGATTCCGGCGGGCATGGGTTCGTAGCACAGAACGGCGTCGGCATGCCCCTCCAGGAGGACACCGGCCTGCTCGACGAAGTCGATCTCCCGCAGCTCGATCTCCAGGCGCGGGTGGTGCTCGCGCATACGCTCGACGATCAGCCGGATCACGGGCAGCGCGGTGATGTACGAGCCGAGCACCAGCCGGCCCGAGAGCGAGTGGGCCTCCGCTCCAGCCGCCTGGCGGAGGCTGTCGGCGGCCTCCACCACCGCCCGCACCCGGGGCAGCAGAGCCTCCCCAGCCGCCGTCAGTTCCACCCGTCGCGTGGACCGCTCGACCAGAGACACGCCGAGGTGTTCCTCGAGGGCCCGGATCTGCCGGCTGAACGCGGGCTGACTGATGAACATCCGTCGTGCCGCCCGCCCGAAATGCAGTTCCTCCGACAGCACGAGCAGCAGTCGTAACCGGTGCACGCTCGGATCGGAGGCAATGCCACCCATATCCAGGTCAAGCGGCTTCTGCTGAGGTGCCCCACCCATCCCCATGCAGCGCAGGCTATCAATCGCCCGGACCGTCACATCGATCTGATCTTCCCTCACCCCGTGCAGGCAACCAGACTGAAGTCCAGGAGATCAGGGACGGCGACGACTCCCGTCCGCAGTCCGGAAGCAGTCCGAACCTGCGCCTGGCATCGGCCGGCCGGAAGGGAAACGGATGAACGGCCTCGCCCGCTGGGTGCCGCGGCTCATGATTGCCACGGCGGTGCTCCACTTCGCCTGGGCGTTCGTCCAGCCCAACGACTGGTCCGGGATCGCCCGCGACGGGTTCCTCGCCAGTGTCGTTGACCAGCATGCGGAGGAGTACTACCCGCGTGAGGCCACCGTGTGGTTCATGGCGGCAGGCGTGGTGCTGCTGGCTTTCGGTTCACTCACGCACCACACGCTCCACGCCACGGGACGGCTGCCCGCCCAGGTCGGCTGGTTTCTGATGGCGGTCGGGGTGCCGCTGTGCGTCATCTGCTTCCCCGCCACCGGCAGTTGGGCGCTGCCCGTCATCGGCGTGATGGCGCTGATCGCGTCTCGCCGGTCGAAGCAGCATGCCATACGACCTTGCGGCCAGGAGACCGAAGGCCGGCCCGGAACGGATCGTGATGCCGGACTCGAGCCGGCGCGTCCAGAGGGGTTGCCGCCCCCCGCGCCCGGCCGCGCCGCGACTGCTGACGACCCCGCGACCGATCGTGAGAAAGGCTGCCACCGTGCCCTTCCGTCGTAGTCTGCAGACCGTTCTTGTCGTGCTCGCTCTCATCGTGCTCGGTACCGGCGGTCTCGATGTCGTCTCCGGGCCGGCCGCGCTGCCGGGACATCCGGAGGTGAGCACCACCGTGGACAGCAACTACCGTTTCTTCGCCGGTGTCTGGACGACTCTCGGTCTGGTCCTGCTGTGGCTCGTGCCACACGTCGAGCGCAACGGCACCGGACTGCGGGCGGTGTTCGGTGCGGTGTTCCTCGGCGGGCTGGCGCGGCTGGTCTCCTTCCTCGCGGTCGGAGCACCGCACCCGCTGCACACGGCGTTCATCGGCGTCGAACTGCTCCTTCCGCCCGCTCTCCTCGCCTGGCAGACCCGGCTCGCCCGGTCGCGCGCGTGAGCGTGTCTCTTTGGTGGGTTGGTCGGTTGATCCGATGAGACCGGTACCGCACGTGCCCGTGACTGCCCCGTGAGCTCGGGTCGTTCCATGCGGACCCGCTGACCGCCAGACCTGGGTCGTTGGCCGACCGCCACGGCCCGTCCCCCGGACCGGAATGCGGTCACCTTTCCAGCAGCATCCGCTGCAACTCCCGTGCCGCCCGTGGCGGCGCCACGTCGCTCCGGTGGGCGAGTGCGATGGTGCGGTTCAGGCCGGGGCGGGCCAGTGGAGTCACCCGCAGTCCGCGCCCGGAACGGGTGGCCACCATGCGCGGGACGACTGCCACGCCCAGTCCGGCCCGTACGAAGCCCAGCACCGCGTCCATCTCCCCGCCCTCCACCGCGAATTCCGGCTCGAAGCCCTCGGCGCGGCACGCGGCCACGGTCAGTTCCCGCAGGTCGTAGCCGTGCCGGAACATCACCAGCCGCTCGCCCTCCAGGTCGGCGACCCGTACGGTGCGCCGCCCGCCGCCGGGCCGGGGGGCCTCCGGTGAGGACACCACCACCAGATCCTCCCGCAGCAGCTCCACGGTCGTCAGCGCGGGCGCGGGCGTCGGCAGCGGCAGCACGATCAGCGCGAGGTCGAGCGCACCCCGCGCCAGCCCCCGCACGAGGTCGTGCGAGCCGCCCTCCTCGATCAGCAGGCGAATGCCCGGATAGCGGTCGTGAAAGGCCCGCAGCACATCCGGCAGCAGCCCTGTGCACAGGCTCGGCGTCGCCCCCAGCCGTACCCGCCCCCGACGCAGCTGGACCAGTTCCTGCACCTCGTGCCGGGCGGTGTCGGTGTCGGCCAGGATGCGCCGGGCCAGCGGCAGCAGCGCCTCGCCGGCGTCGGTGAGCGTGATGTTGCCCCGCGCGCGCAGGAAGAGATCCGCGCCCAGCTCCCGCTCCAGCGCCTTGATCTGCTGCGAGAGCGACGGCTGGGCGACATGGACCAGCTCCGCGGCCCGGGTGAAGTGCCGGGTCTCGGCGACGGCCACGAAATACTGGAGCTGCTGGAACTGCATGGTGTCACGATAGCTTCCGGCTATTGAATCGAGCTGGACCATGTCTTGGACCGATTGGCCTGTTCGGCCCTAGCGTCTTGTGCCATGGCTCTGGCAACGCGGACGGACCGACGGCCGTCCATGGCGCGCACGATGTGGGACTCCTCCGTCGGCAAGAAGACGGTGATGGCCGTCAGCGGCCTGATCATGCTGCTGTACCTGGTCGCCCACGTCATCGGCAATCTGAAGATCTTCTTCGGCCCGGAGGAGTTCAACCACTACGGGCACTGGCTGCGCACGGTCGGCGAACCCTTCATGCACTACGAGTGGACGCTCTGGCTCATCCGGGTCGTCCTCCTCGTCGCCGTGGTCGCCCACGCCACGTCCGCCTACCAGCTCAGCCGCCGCGACATCAAGGCACGGCCCAGCAAGTACGTGCACAAGAAGCCGAGGGCCAGTTACGCCACCCGCACCATGCGCTGGGGCGGCGTCATCCTCGGCCTGTTCATCGTCTGGCACATCCTGGACATCACGACCGGCACCGTGCACCCCGGCTTCCAGGAGGGCCACCCGTACCAGAACGTCGTGGACACCTTCTCCACCTGGTACGGCAACGTCATCTACATCGTCGCGATGCTCGCGCTCGGCCTGCACATCCGGCACGGCTTCTGGAGCGCCGCCCAGACCCTCGGCGCCGGCAGCCGGAGGCGCGACCGCGCCCTGAAGACCGTCGCCGACGTCCTCGCGCTGCTGCTCACGGCCGGCTTCATCGCCGTACCCGTGGGCGTCATGACCGGAGTGGTGAGCTGACATGACTACCTACGCCGACTACGCGACCGGCGCGCCGGTCACCGACACCAAGGCCCCCTCCGGGCCGATCCACGAGCGCTGGGACACCCGCCGCTTCGAGGCCAAGCTGGTCAACCCCGCCAACCGCCGCAAGCACACGATCATCGTCGTCGGCACCGGCCTCGCCGGCGGCTCCGCGGGCGCCACCCTGGCCGAACAGGGCTACCGCGTCGTCCAGTTCTGCTACCAGGACTCCCCGCGCCGTGCCCACTCCATCGCCGCGCAGGGAGGCATCAACGCGGCGAAGAACTACCGAAACGACGGCGACTCGATCCACCGGCTGTTCTACGACACCGTCAAGGGCGGCGACTTCCGGGCCCGCGAGTCCAACGTGCACCGCCTCGCGCAGATCTCCGTCGAGATCATCGACCAGTGCGTGGCCCAGGGCGTGCCGTTCGCCCGCGAGTACGGCGGCCTGCTCGACACCCGCTCCTTCGGCGGCGTCCAGGTCTCCCGCACCTTCTACGCCCGCGGCCAGACGGGCCAGCAGCTGCTGCTCGGCGCCTACCAGGCGCTGTCCCGGCAGGTCGCCGCCGGGAACGTGGAGATGCATCCGCGCACCGAGATGCTGGACCTGATCGTCGTCGACGGCCGGGCCCGCGGAATCGTCGCGCGGGACCTGGTCACCGGCAAGATCGACACGTACTTCGCGGACGCCGTCGTCCTCGCCTCCGGCGGCTACGGCAACGTCTTCTACCTGTCGACCAACGCGATGAACTCCAACGCGACCGCCGTCTGGCGGGCGCACCGGCGCGGCGCGTACTTCGCCAACCCCTGCTTCACGCAGATCCACCCGACCTGCATCCCGCGCACCGGCGACCACCAGTCCAAGCTGACGCTGATGAGCGAGTCGCTGCGCAACGACGGCCGGATCTGGGTGCCCAAGGCCCCGGGCGACACCCGCCCGCCGAACGAGATCCCCGAGGACGAGCGCGACTACTACCTGGAGCGCATCTACCCGTCCTTCGGCAACCTCGTGCCCCGCGACATCGCCTCCCGCGCCGCCAAGAACGTCTGCGACGAGGGCAGGGGAGTGGGCCCCGGCGGGCAGGGCGTGTACCTGGACTTCGCCGACGCCATCAAGCGCATGGGTCGCAAGGCCGTCGAGGCCAGGTACGGCAACCTCTTCGACATGTACCAGCGGATCACCGACGAGGATCCGTACGAGGTGCCGATGCGGATCTACCCCGCCGTGCACTACACGATGGGCGGCCTGTGGGTCGACTACGACCTCCAGACCACCATCCCCGGCCTGTTCGCGATCGGCGAGGCCAACTTCTCCGACCACGGCGCCAACCGGCTCGGCGCCTCCGCGCTGATGCAGGGCCTGGCCGACGGCTACTTCGTGCTGCCGGCCACCATCAACGACTACCTGGCCCGCAACCCGCACCAGGAGGCGGTCACCGTCGAACACCCCGTCGTCCAGGAGGTGCTGGCCGAGACCGAGGACCGGATCAACCTGCTGCTGGCGGTGGACGGCGACCGTACCCCGGACTCCTTCCACCGCGAACTCGGCGAACTGATGTGGGAGTTCTGCGGCATGGCCCGCACCGACACGGGGCTGCGCAAGGCCCTGGAGCGCATCCCGCAGATCCGTGAGGAGTTCTGGCGGCGCATCAAGGTCCCCGGTACCGGCGAGGAGTTCAACCAGTCGCTGGAGAAGGCCAACCGCATCGTCGACTACCTGGAACTCGCCGAGCTGATGTGCCTCGACGCGCTGCACCGCGCCGAGTCCTGCGGCGGCCACTTCCGCGAGGAGTCCCAGACCCCGGACGGCGAGGCGGCCCGCAGGGACGACGCGTTCGGCTACGCGGCGGCCTGGGAGTTCACCGGCACCGGCGAGGCCCCCGTCCTGCACAAGGAAGACCTGGTCTTCGAGTACGTCCACCCCACCCAGCGGAGCTACGCATGAAGCTCACCCTGCGCGTCTGGCGGCAGAAGAACGCCGACGCCGATGGAGCGATGTCCACCTACGAGGTGGACGACATCTCGCCCGACATGTCCTTCCTGGAGATGCTGGACGTCCTCAACGAACAGCTCATCCTCTCCGGCGAGGAGCCGGTCGCCTTCGACCACGACTGCCGCGAAGGCATCTGCGGTGCGTGCTCGCTGGTCATCAACGGCGACGCGCACGGGCCGGAGCGCACCACCACCTGCCAGCTGCACATGCGGTCCTTCCGGGACGGCGACACGATCGACATCGAGCCGTGGCGGGCGGCCGCGTTCCCGGTGATCAAGGACCTGGTGGTGGACCGGTCGGCGTTCGACCGGATCATCCAGGCCGGCGGCTACATCACCGCCCCGACCGGGTCCGCGCCGGAGGCCCACGCCACGCCGGTCCCGAAGGCCGACGCCGACTTCGCCTTCGAGCACGCCGAGTGCATCGGGTGCGGGGCGTGTGTGGCCGCGTGTCCCAACGGGGCGGCGATGCTGTTCACCTCGGCCAAGGTCAACCACCTCAACGTCCTGCCCCAGGGGGCGCCCGAGCGGGAGACGCGGGTGCTGGACATGGTGGCGCAGATGGATGCGGAGGGGTTCGGCGGGTGCACGCTGACGGGGGAGTGCGCGACCGCCTGTCCCAAGGGGATTCCGCTGGTGTCGATCACGAGCATGAACAGGGAGTGGCTGAGGGCTACCCGGAAGGTGGGCAAGCGCTGAGCGCCGGAGCGTTCGCCTGACAAGGGGCGGGCGGGCGGGGCCGGGAGTGGTGCTCCCCGGCCCCGTCTGGTTTCACGGGCGCCGGTAGTCTCCGCACATGATCTTCGGAAACAAGGGGAGTGAGCGGTTCCTCGATGCCGTATCCGGTTTCGAGGCCGCTGTGCGCGAACGGGACGCCGACCGGTCGCAGCAGCACTTCCAGGACATGCACCGGTTCTTCGGTGAGGCGGCCGACGCGGAGTTCCACCAGGCCGGGCCACGGCTGGCCGGCATACTCGACGAGGTCCCGCCGGGGCCCCGCGCCACCGTCGCCGTGATCGTCGGCGCGTGCGTCGAGCGCGGTGCCGACGCCTCGGTCTGCGGGCCGCACATCCTCGCCGGGCTCGCCGAGACGCTCGACGGCGCCCGGCAGTTCTGCGAGCGCTGGGAGGCGACCGGCGGCGGCGACTTCCCCGACCCGGAGGCCGAGGAGGCTCACGAGGGCCTCTTCGACCGGGTCGGGCCGGAGGCGGCCATGGCCTGGCTGACCCTGCACCAGTGGGAGATGGCCTCCGTCGCCATGCTCAACCACGCCGCCGTCCGCACCGCCCTCGACGCCGACACGCGCGCCGGCCTGTTCAAGGTCTTGCGGTCGGTGGAGGAGGCCTCCGGACACGACTTCAAGTGCCTGGCCTACGCCCTGCTCGTGCTCGACGACGAACCACTGGTCGTCCTGCACCGCCCCACCGGAACCGGCTACGCGCTGCGCATGAGCGGTATCGGCGACAACTTCCAGCTGCACACCCTGCTCGCCGACGTCCTGATAGGCGGCGGCCACCTGCCCGGCCGCGCCCCCTCCGCCGAGGAGGCCGCCGTCTGCCGCGACCAGCCCGGGCAGGTGGACACCACCGGCTCCTTCAACCTGGTCACCCCGTCCGGTGCCTGGGTGTGGAACGAGGGCACGCCCACGGACATCCCCGTCGTCGACGGCGTACGGCTGCTCGTCCTGGACCCGCCGCCCTACCAGCGCGGCTGGCCCGCGGGCCGGTTCTTCCCGCACATGAGGGGCGACCTCGTCCTGGAGCGCGTGCTCGCTCCGGAGGAGGCCGGGCGGCTGCTCGCCGGGTGCGTCAGCAAGGACGGCTGACCCGCCGACCCCGGCGTTCACCACCCCCACATCCGCTCTCCTGGCACAGGTCATGCACCGGCCAACCCGCGTCGGAAGAACTGGAACGGCGGGTCTGCGCGGCAGGCCCGCCGTCGCCGAACCGGCCCGTGACCAGGAGAGAGCCATGACCGGCGTTTCCACCCTCGACCGTCCCCCGCAGCCCGCGGCACCCACCCGCTACACCGTCACCCTCGCCCGCGACGAGTCCGACGTGCGCGCCGCGCAGCGGCTGCGGCACGACGTCTTCGCCGGCGAGATGGGGGCCCTGCTGGCCACCACGGAGCCGGGGTACGACGTCGACGCCTTCGACGCCTACTGCGACCACCTCCTCGTGCACGACACGGAGACCGGGCAGGTCGTCGGCACCTACCGGCTGCTGCCGCCGGACCGGGCCGCGATCGCCGGCCGGCTCTACTCCGAGGGCGAGTTCGACCTGGGCGCGCTCGACGCGATCCGCCCCGGCCTGGTCGAGGTCGGCCGCTCCTGCGTCCACCCCGACCACCGTGACGGCGCCGTCATCGGCCTGATCTGGGCCGGCATAGCCCGCTACATGACCGACCGGGGCCACGAGTGGCTGGCGGGCTGCTGCTCCGTGCCGCTCGCCGACGGCGGCGCCCTCGCCACAGCCACCTGGGAGCGGGTCCGCGCGGGGCACCTGGCACCCGACGAGTTCCGGGTACGGCCCCTGCTGCCCTGGGTCCCGAACGCCGAGGCCCCGGCCACCCGCGCCCCTCATCTCCCGCCTACCCGCCACGAGCTCCCCGTCCTGCTGCGCGGCTACCTCCGCCTCGGCGCCCGGGTGTGCGGCGAGCCCGCGTACGACCCCGACTTCGGGGTCGCCGACCTGTACGTCCTGCTGTCGATGCGCCGGGTCAACCCGCGCTATCTGCGGCACTTCCTGTCCCTCGTGCCGGCCTGATGAGCGTCTGGCTGCCCACCGCGCCCTGCACCCCGGGCGCCTGCGTGGAACCGGTCCGGGCCGCCGCGGCCGTACCCCGTGCCGTGCTGCGGCTGACCGCGGTCGTGGTCCTGGCGCTGGCCGGGATCGCGCTGTCCCCGCTCGGCGGGAGGATCCCCGCCGAGTGGGCCAGGCGGTGGTGCCGGATGATCGTGCGGGCCATCGGGGTCCGGGTCCGCGTCACCGGCGCCGCCGCACCGGCCGGCGCGCTGCTGATGGTCGCCAACCACGTCTCCTGGCTGGACATCCCCCTGCTCACCACCGTCCGACCGGCCCGCATGCTCGCCAAGGCCGAGGTCCGGCAGTGGCCCGTGGCGGGCGCGCTGGCCGCACGCGGCGGGGCCCTGTTCATCGAACGGGACCGGCTGCGCGCCCTGCCCGGCACGGTCGCCCGGATCGCCGACGCCCTGCGGGCGGGCGCGGCCGTGACCGCCTTCCCCGAGGGCAGCACCTGGTGCGGGCGCGCCCAGGGCCGGTACCGCCGGGCCGTCTTCCAGGCCGCGCTCGACGCGGGCGTACCCGTCCAGCCGGTCGGCCTGCGCTACCGGCAGCAGGACGGCGGGCCCGGCACCGCGGCGGCCTTCGTCGGCGAGGACACCCTGCTGTCCTCCCTGTGGCGGGTGGCCCGGGCTCGCGGCCTGGTCGCCGAGGTGGAGGTCCGGCCGGTGATCCCGCCGGGCGTCCACCCCGACCGCCGCGCCCTCGCCGACGCGGCCCAGCCGGTCGCCCCCGAGCCGGCCTGGACCCACGCGGCGCTGGTCGCGGGCGTCCTAGAGAGGCCGTACGACCAGCTCCGCCAGCCGCAGATAGGCGTCCACGGTGGCCCCGCGGAGGTCCTTCAGCTGCCAGCGCGCTGACTGGAGCGCGGTGTCGAACGGCACCTGGACGACCTGATCGTGCCGGATGCCCAGCGTCCGGTGCAGGTCACCGGGGAGATTCCGGCGGTGCGAGCCGTCGGTCCGGGTGGCCACGACGACCGCCCGGTCCGCCAGATCGGGCCGGCCGTCCTGCCGGATCCGGCCGAGCGTGCGCGCCGCCGCCTCGAAGAACCAGTCGGCGGTGCTGCAGCACACGACCAGCTGGTCGGTGTGGTCCAGGACCACGTCCGTCGTCTGGTCCAGCCGCATCGGCGCCCAGTCGGTCAGCACGAAGGAGTAGTACGGCGCCGTATGGGCCAGCACCCGCAGATACTCCTGCGCGTGCGCGGAGTTGGGCCCTACGTGCCCCGAGCGGTGCGCGATCACTTCCAGGCCCGAGGGCAGGCGCGTGGTGAGGGCACGGACCTCCTCGTACGACGGGCCGAGCGGCAGCGCGGCCAGATCCCGCGGGACGGCCTGGTTGCGGTCGGGCGGCAGGAAGGAACCGAGCGCGCCCTCGGTGGAGGCTCCGTCGAGGGCGAGGACGGGTTCGGCCCGGACGGCGGCCAGCAGGGAGCCCAGGGCGACCGTGGCGGTGGCCCGGCCGCTGTAGTGGAAGGCACTGACCAGCGTCACCCGCCTGCTGTGCCGCATCCCCTGGCGCACCCGGTCCAGGCGCCTGCGGAACTCGGAGCGGGCCGGACGCAGGCGCAGGCGCAGCAGCCGGTCGGCCGGCGGGACCGGCTCGGCCGGGGCCGGCGGGGTGAGCGGCACGGGGGCCGGCGCCCGGCTGCCCGCCGGCGCCACCGGCCGCGGCACGTCGTCACCCTGCCGCAGCCGGGCCAGCGCGATGTACTTGGCGAGGGCGTCGGCGACCTCGCTGGCGGTGGGCCGGCGGGCCGGGTCCTCGTCCAGGCAGCGCAGCACCAGGCGCCGCAGCTGCTCCCAGCCGTCGCCCTGCCACAGATGCATGCCCTCCGGCTGGCTCGGCACCTTGCTGCTGATCAGCTGGAGCATCGCCCCCAGCGCGCGCATGCTGTCCGCGACGGTCGGCACCGGGCCGGGCCCCAGATACCGGCCGTCGACCGCGCAGTCGGACAGGTCGCCGAGCACGATGGTGCGGCGCAGCACGTACACGCTGTCCATGCCGAAGCCGGCCGGCACCAGCCCGCCGGCGTGGCACAGGGCGAGCGCGTTCGCCAGATGCCAGGACACCAGCAGACCGCGCACCAGGTCGAACGGGGTCCTGCCCTGCTCCAGGGACCGGGCGAACACGTCCGACAGCCGGGGCGGCTGCCCGTCCGGGGCGTCCTGGTCCCGCACCGGGGCCATCGCCAGCCACGGCGGGGAATCTTCCAGTCCGGTGGCCAGCAGCGCCGGCGCGTACTGGCCCTGGAGCCGGCCCAGCACCTCCGCCTCCACCGCGATCAACTGGGCGTTGGCCGCGGGCAGCTCGGGTCGTGGCGTACGGAGCACCGCCTCGGTGCCCTGCGCGTCGACACCGCGGTACACCACCGTACGGCGGCCCCGGCGCCGGTCGCGCAGCTGGTAGGCGCCGAGCCGCACCGGGTCGGCGTCGGTCAGGGGCTCCCAGTCGTCGGTGGACCCGGCGGTGCGGTCCGGCTCCCGGCGGGGCAGGCCGGGCACCCGGTCGAAGGACATCCCGAACCGGGCCAGCAGCCGGCGCTCGACGCTGGTGAACGGCTGGTGCGAGCCGGGCAGCTGGGCGGAGCCGTCCGGATGGGCCAGCCAGGCGGGGAAGTCCGGGGAGTTGCCCGCCAGTTCCTCCAGGTGGCGGCCGATGCGCCGGCTGGTGCGCAACAGTTCGGCCTGCGGGACCGAGTCCAGGAGGACCGCCTTGGACTCCTCGGTGAAGTCGAACACCCGGTGCTTGGCGGGCAGCGGGCCGGGCACCGGCGCCGGATGCGGACGGACCAGGCCGCCCAGGAACACCTCCGCCAGGTGCGAGGTCGTCGCCGGCCACGGCACCGCCGCCCGCACCAGCCGCATCACCGGTACCGACAGCGGGGAGACCGCCGCCAGATGCGCCGCCAGCCGGTACGCCTCCGGGGTGGCCGCGTCCCGGAAGTGCTGCGCGCTGGTCAGATCCCGCGCGGCGGCCACACTGCCGTACGGATCGGGACGGGCCAGCAGCGGCAGCTCCACGGTGGCGCCGGGCGAGGCCAGCAGCCGCGCCCAGTCCCGCAGCGCCTGAGGCGTCGGCTCCAGCACGGGCACCGGCACCCCGTCGAAGGCGGACAGCTCCGGTGGCAGCACCGGATCGCCCACCTCCCAGGCCGCGTTGGCACCGCCGATCCGCCGGGTCGTGCACTGCCAGCGCTCCGCGGCGATACCGGACGCCTCCCACATGTCCGGCGGCAGCGTCTGGAGCACCGCGACCGGGCCGCGGGCAGCCCACTCCGCCAGCAGCCGGTGCAGCGTCCCGGACCGCCAGGCGGCGCCCATGCCGTCGCTGACGACGAGCACGAGGGTACGGCCCGAGGGGTCGCTGACGGTGCTCAGCGGCAGCACACCGCTCTCGGGCCGGAACGGGCGGGCGCGCAGGCAGGGCTCGCGGGCACTGCGGGTGTCGAGGCCGAACACCCGGGTGGTGGCGAACGCACCCAACCGCTCCAGAAGCGTGCGCAGTTCGGCGCCGAGCCGATGCCACAACAGCATCGACAGGCCGTCGTCCACGAGCAGCGCCAGATTCAGCCAGCGCTCCCGCACCGGCCGCTCCACCACGTCGGGCAGATTCGTCTCGGCGAGCTGGGCGGCGGTGCGCTCCTCGTCGATCTCCGTGCGGTAGCGGCTGTCGAGGCGGCGGCGCAACGGCCTGAGCGCCCGGCCCAGTTCGAGTTCGTCGGCGAGGGCCTTGTCCTCGGGCACCCGCACCGGCATCGCCCGCCGCGGCTCGGGGGCCGCCGGGGCGATGCGTACCTCCGCCACCGCACTCTGCCGGGCCGCCGCGTACAGAGAGGGGGCGGTGAGATCGGGCAGGTCCGGGTCGTCGGGCTCCGGCGCCGGCTGCTGCGGGGCGGCCCGGCCGGGCTCGGGGAGGGGATCCGGCGCCGGGCGGGCCGACGGGGGCGACGGCTCACGCAGCAGCGGGGCGCCGGCGTCCGGGGGCAGCCTGCGGGCGAGCCACAGCACGTCGAGGACCTGGTCCGCGTCCAGGTCGTGGCCGCAGGCCGACAGGACCCGCACCACCTCGGCCAGCCGTTCGCCCCCGCCGGCCACCGTCACATCGCCCCGGTGAGCTGGTGCAGCACGGCGTCCAGCAGGCCGTCCGCGTTCAGGTCGACGCCTCCGCTGCGCAGGAACACGGCGTTCAGCAACTGGTCGGTGGCCAGCTCGCCCAGAGCGCGGCGGCGCAGGAAGGCGTCGATCAGGTCGTCCGCCTCCCGCAGCGCATCCTCGCCCAGATGAGCGGCGACGATGGTGCGCAGCCGCTCCTCGTCGGGCACCGGCAGTTCGAGCCGCAGACACCGGCGCAGGAACGCGGGCGGGAAGTCCCGCTCCCCGTTGCTGGTGATGATCACCACCGGGAACTCGGCGCACTGCACCACCCCCTGGTGCACCCGGACGGTCCCCCGGTGGTCGGAGGTCTGCACCTCCACGTCGGCCGTGTCCTCGGGCAGCCGGACCAGCTCCTTGATCTCGAAGTAGCCCTCCTCGAACACGGTGAGCAGGTCGTTGGGCAGGTCCACGTCACCCTTGTCCATCTCGTCCACGAGCAGACAGCGCGGGGCGGCCGACGCCACCAGCGCCGTACCGAGTGGCCCGAGCCGGATGAACTGCCCGATGGACGGCTCCCCTTCGCCGCGGTCCCGGCTGAGCGTGGTCTCCCGCAGCCGGCCGATGGCGTCGTACACGTACAGCGCGTCCGGCACCGTGGAGCGGCTGGTGACCGACCAGCGCAGCAGGTCGCCCAGGCACAGCTCGTGCGCGACGGCCCGGGCGAGGGACGACTTGCCGGTACCGGCGGGCCCGGTCACCAGCAGCGGACGGCGCAGGTGCAGCGCCGCGTTGACGATGTCGGCGTGCCGCGGATCGATCACGTACGGCAGCTCGGGGCGCGTCGCGCGCGCCGGGGTGAAGCGCCGCCAGGGCGGGGCGGAGGGGAGCCCGACGGCCCGGGGCACACCGTCGCCTCGGAACAGGCGCCAGTCGGCGGCGGATGTCATGAGCCCTCCTGAGGTTCGGACAGATGCAGACGAGGGACGGTACGGTCGGCGTCGGCCCAGGCGAGGACCGGCCGGCCGGGGAACTCGGGAGGGTTGGCCTGGGCGTTCGCCCGATAGCTGTGCACACCGTCGGGCAGCTCCCGGGTCGCGACCTCGGCCATGTGCCGGACGCTGTGCGAGGGGCCGTCCTCGCGGCGGTCCCACATCACCACAGGTATGCCCAGCGCCAGGCAGGTCTGCACGATGCGGTCCCGGGGAGGACCGGGCGGTACGTCCACGGAGACGCGCACGGTGTCGAGTTGGTTGACCAGCCGGGAGTAGAGCGTGTCCCGGTCGGTGGGTTCGGAGACGACGAGCGCCTTGCCCGAGTCCAGGCGGCTCCACCGCGTACGCCAGCGGGAGACGAACCGACCGTTGCGACGCAGCAGTTCGGGACAGTGCACGACCAGCGGGAACTCCACCCCGAGCACGCCGGGCACCAGCTCGGCCGGGTCCCTGGCCGCCCACTCGTCCACGGGCAGGTTGAGACCGCCGCGGTCCACGAGCACCTCCACCAGCGGCGGACGCTCGTCCTCGGCCGGAGGCGTGAGCGAGTCCAGCGCACGCAGCACCTCGCGCGCCGCCTCCGAGGCCGAGTACGACTTCACGCTCTCGGCGGAGACCTGCCGCGGCCCGGTCCCCTCGTCGCACCAGATCCGCAGCCGGTGCCGGTTCCGCCCGGTCTTGGTCACCTGTACCAGCACGCGGACCCGGGTGGCCCGCGCGCGCACCGAACGCGCCCACTCCTGCGCGTCGAAACGGCGCTCGGCCAGCGCCGACCGCTCGATGCCCAGGCGCCGGGCCACCCCGTCCGCCCACAGCCGCAGCCGCGCCCGCTGGGTGTCGGGGCACAGCGCGCCGACGTACTCCATCACCCGCAGCAGCGCCGGCACCCGGCGCTCGTCGCCGCTCGCGTGGCCGTCGCCCGACAGGCCCTCCAGATGATCGAGCAACGCGTCCACGGTGTCGCCGCCCGGCCGGGCCGCGAGATGCGGCAGCGCGGCCCGGACCGCCTCGGGGAAGCGTCCCAGCACGGCCGGGACGATGGCGCGCAGGTGGCCGCGCAGCTCCGTGAACTCGGCCGCGGTCAGCAGCCGGGGCGTGCGGGACAGGGCGCCCGCGGCCAGGATCCGGTCGGCCGCCCGCGGGTCGTCCCGGCGCAGAACCCCGACCAGCGCCGCCAGGGCCCGCGGGTGGGTCAGCACGAATGCACCGACCTCCTCGGGGGAGGGCGGGACGACGTCGCTGCCCGGCTCGACACCGCACAGCCGGGCCAGCTTGCGGGCGCAGTCACCACGCCCGCTGGGGGAGGGAAGCCCGTCCTCGATCGCCTCCACCAGCAACGCGAAGGCGGGGTCGTCGGGGTCGACCGGCGCGGGCCGCAGGCCGTCCAGCACGCCGAGGGGGCGCAGCTCCGCCTCGACGGCCTGCCAGGGCAGGGCCCAGCTGCGCCGGATGACGCTCTGGAAAGCGAGGGCGAGCGGCGCACCCGTGCGGTCCACGGGCATGAAGTGGCCGACGACGAGTCCGACCACGGCCTGTTCCTCCCGGCACCACAGCGGGCTGCCGCTGTAGCCGGGGCCGACGGCCATGCCGGTGGGCGCGCCGTCCACATAGGCGAGGGGGCCCTGGAGAGCGGCGACGGTGAGACGGGCCACGGTGGAGGCACGGCCCACACCGTGCCAGGCGTCCACCTTGTGGCCGACCGCCATGGCCGCCTGGCGGGGACCGGGCGGCAGGCCCCCGGCCGGGGCGTCGACGCGCAGGACGGCGAGGTCGCCGCGCCACTCGTCGCTGCCCGCGCTCACCGCTCCGCCGTCCCGGGCGCGGGGCGGGATCCAGTGGGCCACGCGGGCCGGGTACCCCCGGCTGCCTGCCGACCCGGCGTCGGGCACCTCGACGGGAACCTCCGCCACGCCCGGTGCCCGTGCGTCGAACATCTCCCTGCCCAGCGCGGCGTTGACGACGTGCGCGCAGGTCAGCACCGTGTCGGGGCCGAGCACGAAGCCCGCACCCGCGGTCTTGCCGTCCTCGATGCGCCGGATGGACACGACGTACCGGGACGGATCATCGAAACTGTCCCACCGATTCCGGAACCATCCCACGTGTCACTCCGCGGCGGGCGTCGCACCGGTGTCCGGGGCGGGCCGCCAACTGGCGGTGACGGTGAGATGCGCCTGCCCGGCCGCCCCGACGATCCCGAACTTGAGGTCCTGGCCGACCTGCACGCCGAAGGTCACGGTCAGCTCGGTGGGCGGCTCGGGCACCGCCGTGGCGGCGTCGTGGACCTCCTGGAGCAGCGGGCCGATCGGCCGCAGCGCACCCCGGAGCGCCTCGGCCGCGAAGTTCGCGACCGCGCGGCCGCCCGCGCCGACCGGTACCGCCCGGCCCATGCCCTCCGGGAGGTCGTCGTCCGGTGGAGAGGGCAGCGGTACCGTGCCGGGCCCGAGCAGGAACCGGACCGGAGTGCCGTCGTCGAGCGCGAGATCGGAGGAATCGGCGAAAGAGCTCACGGTTCGTATTATCGGCGGGAAGCCCGCGCCAGCCGCTGTTCTTGCACAACTCGGTTACCGCATCGATGCCTTGGACTCGCTGGACCACCCGAGGCTCAGGGCATGACCCGGGCCAGATACGGCGCCGTCGCGCTGCCCTCCGCCCGGGCCACCCGCTCCGGCGGGCCGGCCGCCACGATCCGGCCGCCCCGTTCGCCGCCGCCCGGACCCAGGTCGATCACCCAGTCGGCGCCCGCGACCACCGTCATGTCGTGCTCCACCACGACCACCGTGTGGCCGGCGTCCACCAGCCCGTGCAGCCGGTCCATCAGCACCTCCACGTCGGCCGGGTGCAGTCCGGTGGTCGGCTCGTCCAGCAGATACAGGGTGTGCCCCCGGCGTCCGCGCTGGAGCTCGCTCGCCAGCTTGATCCGCTGGGCCTCCCCGCCGGACAGCTCGGTCGCGGGCTGGCCGAGCCGCAGATAGCCGAGGCCCACGTCGAGCAGCGTGCCAAGACTGCGGGCGGCGGCCGGGGTGTCCGCGAAGAACTCCGCGGCCGCCTCCACCGTCAGGTCCAGCACCTCGGCGATGTTCCGTCCCCGGTACGTCACCTGGAGCGTCTCCGGCCGGTAGCGGGCGCCGCCGCAGTCCGGGCAGGGCGCGTACGTGCTCGGCAGGAACAGCAGCTCCACACTGACGAACCCCTCACCCTGACAGGTCTCGCAGCGTCCCCCGGCCACATTGAACGAGAACCGCCCGACGCCGTACCCGTGCGCCCGCGCCTCCTCGGTGCCGGCGAACACCTTCCGTACGACGTCGAACAGGCCGGTGTAGGTGGCCAGGTTGGACCGCGGGGTGCGTCCGATGGGCTTCTGGTCGACCCGGACCAGCCGCCCCACCCCCTCCAGGTCCTCCGTCAACTCACCGATCAGCGTGGACTTTCCGGACCCGGAGACACCGGTGACGGCGGTGAACGCGCCGAGCGGGAACCCGGCCGTCACCGCGCGCAGGTTGTGCCGGGTCACCGGACCCACCGACAGCCAGCCGCGTGGCGTGCGCACCTCCCGCGCCGGTCCGGGCGACTCGTCGAACAGGAACGCGGCCGTCGCCGACTCCTCGACCGAGGCCAGCTCGGCCGGCGGCCCGCTGTACAGCACGCGACCGCCGTGCTCGCCGGCGCCGGGGCCCACGTCCACCAGCCAGTCGGCGGCACGCACCACCTCCAGGTGATGCTCCACCACGAACACCGAGTTCCCGGCCGCCTTGAGCCGGTCCAGCACCGTCAGCAGCGCCTCGGTGTCCGCCGGGTGCAGTCCGGCGGACGGCTCGTCCAGCACGTACACCACACCGAACAGCCCGGAGCGCAACTGGGTGGCGAGCCGCAGCCGCTGGAGCTCGCCCGCCGACAGGGTGGGGGTGGCCCGGTCCAGGCTGAGATAACCGAGGCCCAGTTCGACCACGGGCGCGATACGGGACTTCAGGTCCTCGGTGAGCACCCGGGCGGTCTCCGTGGCGGCGCCGTCCAGCAGCCCCGCGAGGTCGGTCAGCGGCAGCGCGGCCAGTTCGGCGATGGTCCGGCCGCCGAAGGTCACCGCGAGCGCCTCGGGCCGCAGCCGGCTGCCCTCGCACGCCCGGCAGGGCGCGCCGGCCAGGAACCGCTCCGCCTTCGCCCGCAGGGTGGCCGACTTGGTGTCCGAGAAGGTCTTCAGCACATACCGGCGGGCGCTCGTGTACGTGCCCTGGTACGGCCGTTGGATGCGGTCCGCGTCCCGGACCGGGTGCACGGTGACGACCGGCTGTTCGTCGGTGAACAGGATCCACTCGCGCTGCCGCGCGGGCAGCTCGCGCCAGGGCCGGTCCACGTCGTACCCGAGCGTGTCGAGGATGTCCCTGAGGTTCTTGCCCTGCCAGGCGCCCGGCCAGGCCGCGATGGCGCCCTCGCGGACGGACAGCGAGGGATCCGGGACCAGCAACTCCTCGCTGGTCTCGTGCACCTGCCCCAGGCCGTGGCAGCCGGGGCAGGCGCCCGCCGCGGTGTTCGGCGAGAACGCGTCCGAGTCGAGCCGTTCGGCACCGGGCGGGTACGTGCCGGCGCGCGAGAAGAGCATGCGCAGCGAGTTGGAGAGATTGGTGACGGTGCCCACCGAGGAGCGCGAGGTGGGGGCCGAGCGGCGCTGCTGGAGCGAGACCGCGGGCGGCAGCCCGGTGATCTCGCCGACCTTGGGCGCCCCGACCTGGTGGATGAGCCTGCGCGCGTACGGGGCGACCGACTCGAAGTACCGCCGCTGGGCCTCGGCGTAGACCGTGCCGAAGGCCAGGGACGACTTGCCCGAGCCGGAGACACCGGTGAACACCGCCAGCACGTCCCGGGGGATGTCCACGTCGACGCCCTTGAGGTTGTGCTCACGGGCGCCGCGGACGCGGACGTACGGGTCGTGGGGGTGGTGCATCGGGGGTACTCTAACCGCCCCCGGGCGCTACGACCGCGGAGGGTTGTCCCGGTCCTGCCGGGTGCCGAACTCGTCCCTCACCTTGTCCTGCCCGGTGTCGACCTGGGACCGGTACTTGTTCCCGGTGCGCTGGTCGACGTAGTCCCCGCCCTTGTCGATGCCCTTGTCGGCCATGCTCTCATGGCCCTTGAGCATGCCCTTGATCTTGTCCATGAAGGACATGGCAGCCCTCCTCGTCGCGTGGGGGTTGTGCTCTCCCAAGGGTCACCGGCGGGGGCGGGGATCGCATCTCGAGCGGTCACGTCACCGGCGCGAACAGCGCGGCGAGCCGCCGGTAGGAGTCCAGCAGGGCCGTACGGTCGTAGGTGCTGGTGGTGACGAGCACCTCCTCGGCACCCGTCTCCTTCAGCACCGTCTCCAGCTCGTGGGCGACCTGGTCCGCGGTGCCGGCGATGTGCCCGGCCAGGGCGGACTCGTAGAAGCCGCGTTCCTTCGCGGTCATGGTGCGGGCCTCGACCGATGCGGCGGGGGCGAGCGGCGGGAAGGTGCCGTGCGTGCGGGAGTACGCCATCGACCAGGCCTCCGGGACCAGCAGCCGCCGCGCCTCGGTCTCGGTGCCGGCGACCGCGACGGTACCGGAGATCACGACGTACGGTTCGGCCGCCCAGCGGGAGGGGCGGAACAGCGAGCGGTACTGGTCGATGCCGCGCAGCATCCTGTCGCGGCCGCGCAGGTCACCGATGACCATGGGCAGGCCCGCGCGGGCCGCGATCCGCGCGCCCTCTCCCATGGCCAGTACGAACGGCGGCACGGTCAGGCCCTCCGCGGGGCGGGCGTGCACCCCGGTCGGCGAGCCGCCCGTGAACCAGTCCAGCAGTTCGCCGAGCTGCGCCGCGAAGTCCTCGGCGTCCTCCTTGTCCCGGCCGAGGGCTCTGCGCACCCCGTCCGTGAAGCCGACGGAGCGGCCGAGCCCCATGTCGACACGCCCCGGGAACAGCGCCTCCAGCACCCCGAACTGCTCGGCGACGACCAGGGGCCGGTGGTTGGGCAGCATGACTCCGCCGGTGCCGACCCGGATGTCGCGGGTGGCCGCGGCGACCGCTGCGGCGAGCACGGTCGGCGCGGAGCCGGCCACGCCGGGCACTCCGTGGTGCTCGGACACCCAGAACCGGTGGTAGCCGAGGGCCTCCGCCTCCCGGGCCAGCGCGACGGTGTCCCGCAGCGCCTCGGCGGGCGGACGGCCCTCGCGGGTGCGGGAGCGGTCGAGGACGGAGAACCGGGTCCGGGCGATCACTGTGCTGCTCACGCAGGGTTCAACGCCCTGGCGCGCCCGGGATTCCCGGTCAGTCCTCCGGGCGCAGCAGCCCGCGCTCGTATGCCTTGGCCAGGCGCTGCGGGACGAGGTGCCGGACGCCGTCGAGCGTGACGGGGACCAGGGTGGGGGTGGCCGCCTTCCACTGGGCGCGGCGGTGGCGGGTGTTGCTGCGGGACATCTTCCGCTTGGGAACGGCCATGGAGTCCTCCTCGGTGCTGGGGGCAGGCACCGAGGACGCTATATGAAAATGGATGCCATTATCAAGTGGTCGTGGTGTGTGGCTGTGGGTGACCGCGGTCGCCGGTGACCGTCAGCGGCCGGAACGCGCCCTGGCGCCGCGCGGGGCCTGGATCATCTGGAGCTCCAGCGTCGGCGGGGGTGCTGCCAGGCCGGGGCCGCCCGCCCGTGCCCAGTCCGCGACCTCGGCCGTGCCGACGTCGTCCAGGGCGAACCCGATCCACGCCGGCCGGCCGCCGGCGCGCCGGCCCGCCGTCGACGGCCGTACGACGATCACGTTGGCCTGGTCGCACGGTCCGAGGCAGTCGGTGACCCGCACCTCGAAGTCCCCCTCGGCGGCGGCTTGTCGCAGCCGCTCCAGCTGGCCGGCGTGGTCGGTGCCGGGATGCTTGGCCGGATCGCCGCAGCAGCACCCCCGGCACACGACGAGCGTGCAGGGGCGGGCGACGGCGGCGTGGGGCGCGGGAGAGGAAGGGGCGGGAGAGGTCGGCGCCGGAGACGGCGGCGTGGAGGAGTTGGGCATGAGAGAAGCATGAAGGTACCCGTCGGGGCGAGTTGAGGGTGGGTGGGGTGCCGTGCCCGGAAGCCGACCGCGCCCGGCATCCGCGGCTTCGGCCGGAACGGCACGTCGCGCCCGAGGTCTCCCGGTGGCCGTCCGCTCGCTCGTACCCCGGCAGCCGCTCGGCGCACGCGGGATGCGGAGTCCGGGGGCTGGCTAGGGTGGCCGGTGTGACAGACAGCAGCACACGTCCGCTCGCCGTGTTCGACCTCGACAACACACTCGCCGGCACCGCGCACCGCCAGCACTTCCTGGAGGGCCGGCCGCGCGACTGGGACGGGTTCTTCGCCGCCGCGCCGCAGGATCCACCGCTCGCCGAGGGCGTCGCGCTGGCCGTGCAGAGCGCCGGTGACTGCGAGATCGTCTACCTCACGGGCCGTCCCGAGCGGTGCCGCCGGGACACGCTGGAATGGCTCGCCGCCCACGGGCTGCCCGAGGGGCGCGTGTACATGCGCGGCAACGCCGACCGCAGGCCGGCGCGGTTCACCAAGCTGGAGATCCTGCGCCGGCTCGCCCGCAACCGGGAGATCCGGGTGCTCGTGGACGACGACGAGCTGGTGTGCGACGACGCCGAGCGCGCCGGGTTCAGGGTCGTACGGGCCCGCTGGGCCGCGAAGTCGGCCGCGCTGGAGGACGCGCAGGAGCGGGAGGGGCGTACCTGAGGCGCGGACGGCGGGTGGGACGGCCCGGCCGGGTCAGTCGCCGTCCTCGATGCGGAAGCCGACCTTCAGGCCCACCTGGTAGTGCTCGATCCGCCCGTTCTCGATCTGGCCGCGGATCTGGGTCACCTCGAACCAGTCCAGGTTGCGCAGGGTCTGGTCGGCGCGGGCGATGCCGTTGCGGATGGCCTGGTCGACGCCGTCGTGCGACGTGCCGACGATCTCGGTGACGCGGTAGGTGTGGTTCGACATGAGGGTTCTCCTCTCGGCGGGGTCACGCCGTACTCCACCGTGCCGCATCAACGCCGCGGCCGCACGGCGTCCCGTGCCTGCCGTCGGTAACCCTTGACCTCCGCATTGGTCCATACCAAAATCCAGCACACCCCGTACGAGCCGTCGGCTCGTCCCCCCACGTCGGGCCCCCACCCCTGTCCGCACCGCCCTGCCAGACAGAACAGGACCCCTCGTGAGACGTCGTCTGCTCGCCCTCATCTGTGTCACCGGCTCCCTCGTCAGCGGCTGCGGACTGCTCCCCGGCGGACACGAGCGCACGACCGTGACCGTGTGGCTGATGAAGGGCAGTGCCTCCAGGGAGTTCCTCCAGCGGTTCACCGAGGACTTCGAACGCGGCCACCAGGACCTGCGCCTGGACATCCGCATCCAGGAGTGGACCGGCGTCGTCGAGAAGGTGCGCACCGCGCTCAAGACGGACTCCGGCGACGGCCCCGACGTGATCGAGGTCGGCAACACCCAGGTCCCGCTGTACGCGGACGGCGGCCGGCTCGTGGACCTCACCCTGGAGTCGATGCGGGACTGGGGCAAGGAGAAGTGGCTGCCCGGCCTCGCCCAGCCCGGCCGGGACGGCAACAAGCAGTACGGCGTTCCCTGGTACGCGGCCAACCGTGTGGTCATCTACCGCAAGGACCTCTTCGAGCAGGCCGGCATCACCCGCCCGCCGATGACGCGCGACGAGTGGCTCGCCGACACCGAGAAGCTCAACTCCGGTGACGGCCAGGGCATCTACCTCGCCGGGCAGGACTGGTACACGCTCTCCGGCTTCATCTGGGACGAGGGCGGCGACCTCGCCCGGGAGAAGGACTACACGTGGGAGGGCGCGCTGGACACGCCGGCCGCGCTGCGCGGCATGGACTTCTACCGCCGGCTCCAGGCGCTGGGGAAGGGGCCCGCCGCCGCCGACGAGGAACACCCGCCCCAGGCCGGGGTGTTCGCCGGCGGCAAGGTCGCGCAGATCATCGCCGTACCCGGGCTCGCTCAGGCGATCGTGCGGCAGAAGCCGGACCTCGAGGACAAGCTCGGCTTCTTCCCCGTGCCCGGCAAGGCCGCCGGGCGGCCCGGCACCGTCTTCACCGGCGGCTCCGACCTGGTCGTCCCGCGGAACACCGATGACCAGTTCGCCGCGACCGCCGTCGTCGCGGCCCTCACCGGTGCCAAATGGGACACCGAACTCGCCCGCACCATGAACTACGTGCCCAACAAGACCACGCTGGCCGACGCCGTCGCGGGCGAGGAGGGGGTCGCCGCCATGGCCGCGGGTGCGGCACACGGCCGGGCGACCCCCCACACCCCTCAGTGGGCCGACGTGGAGGCCGACAACCCGATCAAGGAGTACATGACCCGGGTGCTGGGAGGCGCGGACCCCGCGACGGAGGCCCGCCGTGCCTCCCGGAAGATCACCGAGGCGCTCGCCCCGAACGTGGGCTGAGCCACCGCCCCCGGCTCACCGCACGACGCTCAGCGACAGCGCGAACCGGTCCTGGGCGTCCGTCCACCAGTGCGTCAACTCAAGGCCCACCGCAGCCAGTTCGGCGGTCACGCCGTCCCTCCGGAACTTGGCCGACACCTCGGTGCGCAGCTCCTCGCCCGCGGCGAAGTGCACGGCGAGATCCAGCGCGGGCACCTTCACGGTCTGGTCGGTACGGGAGCGCAGCCGCATCTCGATCCACTCCCGCTCGGCGTTCCACAGGGCCACATGGTCGAACGCGTCCGGATCGAAGTCGGCCCCCAGCTCCCGGTCGATGACGGCCAGCACGTTCTTGTTGAACGCGGCCGTCACCCCGGCCGCGTCGTCGTACGCCCGGACCAGCACCCGCTCGTCCTTGACCAGGTCCGTGCCGAGCAGCAGCCCGTCGCCCGGAGCGAGCAGCGAGCGCACGGAGGCCAGGAAGTCCGCGCGTTCGGCGGGCAGCAGATTGCCGATCGTGCCGCCGAGGAACGCCAGCAGCCGCGGGCCGGGCGTGGCGGGCAGGGCCAGCGGGGCCGTGAAGTCGGCGATCAGGGCGTGCACATCGAGATCCGGTCGCTCCTCGATGAGGGCCTGTCCCGCCTGGACGAGGGCGCTCTCGCTGACGTCGACGGGGACGTAGGCGGCGAGCGAGGGCAGGGCGTCGATCAGATAGCGGGTCTTCTCCGAGGAACCCGAGCCCAGTTCGACCAGGGTGCGGGCACCGCTGGCGGCGGCGATCTCACCGGACCGGGCGGCGAGGATCTCCCGCTCGGCGCGCGTCGGGTAGTACTCGGGCAGCTCGGTGATCCGCTCGAACAGCTCGCTGCCCCGGGCGTCGTAGAACCACTTGGGCGGCAGCCACTTGGGCGTGACGGTGAGGCCGTGCAGGACGTCGGCGCGCAGCGCGGCGTCCGCCGTGTCCTCAGGAAGGGTGCGGGTGACGTGCAGGGGACTCAACGGCAGGGCTCCTTCGGTGACGGGGGCGCCCCCGCTCGGGCGGAGTCGGGAGTGGGGGAGGCCGCCGGATCCATCGGCGGGGCGAGCAGCACACCGGCACGGCTCGCGGTGAGTACGGTGCGGTCGGGGACCTCCTGCCAGAGCGGGTCGTCGTCGTACGGCTCGGAGGCGACGACCGTGCACCGGCCGGGCTCCGTGCGGTACCAGAGCGAGTCGCCCCAGGCGGTGGCGGTGATCGTGTCCCCGTCCGTCAGCAGCAGGTTGAGCCGGGAGGCGGGGGCCGCCTCGGCCAGCCGGCGCACGGTCTCCCCCAGGGCCTGGCCCGGTTCCGCGCCCATCCGCAGCCGGTGCAGGACCAGCGCCCAGATGAACGCCGAGTCGGTGCTGGCCTGGAGCGACAGCAGGTCGACCGGGGGTAGCGCGGGCACCAGGGGCGCCACCGCGTCCGGCCAGCCCGCGATCGCGCCGTTGTGGCTGAACAGCCACCGCCCCGCCGCGAACGGCGCCGCCGCGGCCTCGGCGTCCGCCCCCGCGAGGGTGGCGTCCCGGACGGCGGCGAGCACGGCACCCGAACGCACCACCCGGGCCAGGTCGGCGAAGGACAGATCGGCCCAGATCGGCCCGGCCCGCCGGTAGCGCGCCGGCACCGGATCCTCCGGCGCGTACCAGCCGACCCCGAAGCCGTCGGCGTTGACCGTCCCGTACCGCTGCCGGCGCGGCGCCCACGACTGGCGGAAGAGGCTGTGCGCAGGCTCCAGCAGCAGCCGGCCGAGCGGCTCCTGCGGTCCCAGATAGGCGAGGTGACGGCACATCAGACGGCCCCCGAGCGGGCGGTGCGGAACCCGGAGAAGATCTGCCGGCGGATCGGGTAGTCCCAGTTGCGGAACGTGCCCCGGCAGGCCACCGGGTCCACGGCGAACGAACCGCCGCGCAGCACCTTGTGGTCGGGGCCGAAGAACACCTCCGAGTACTCCTTGTACGGGAAGGCCCTGAAGCCCGGGTACGGCAGGAAGTCGCTCGCCGTCCACTCCCACACGTCGCCGATCAACTGGCGCACGCCCAGCGGTGACGCACCGGCCGGGTAGCTGCCGGCCGGTGCGGGCCTGAGGTGCCGCTGGCCGAGATTGGCGTGCTCGGGGGCCGGGTCGGCGTCACCCCAGGGGTAGCGCCGGGACCGGCCCGTCGCCGGGTCGAAGCGGGCCGCCTTCTCCCATTCCGTCTCGGTGGGCAGCCGCCGCCCGGCCCAGCGGGCGTAGGCGTCCGCCTCGTACCAGCACACGTGCAGCACCGGCTCGTCGGCCGGGACCGGCTCGGTGACGCCGAACCGGCGCCTGAGCCACCGGTCGCCGTCCCGCCGCCAGAACAGCGGGGCGGTGATGCCGTGCCGCCTGATGTGCGCCCAGCCCTCCGGCGCCCACCAGCGCTCGCTGTCGTACCCGCCGTCCTCGATGAACGCCTGGTACGCCGCGTTGGTGACCGGGGTGGTGTCGATCCAGAACGGTGCCACCTCCCGCGGGTGCGCCGGGCGTTCGTTGTCCAGCGCCCAGGGCTCACTGGAGGTGCCCATGGTGAACGGGCCGCCGGGGACGAGGACTTCGGCCGGGCCCGTGAACAGCGGGGCCGGGGCCGGCTCCGGGGCGGTCAGGGCCTGGGGCCCCTTGCGCAGCTGATGCGTGATCAGCATGGTCTCGTCGTGCTGCTGTTCGTGCTGGGCGATCATCCCGAAGGCGAAACCGGCCTCGGTCAGCCGGGTGCCGTGGAAGTCCGCCGTCTCCAGCAGATCCAGCGCCCGGCCACGCACGTCGGCCGCGTACCGGCGGGCCTCGGCGGGCGGCAGCAGCGGCAGCGAGGGGCGCTCGGCGCGCGGATGCTCGAAGGCGTCGTAGAGGCTGTCGATCTCGGGCCGCATCGCCTCCCGGCCGCCGACCGCCCGCAGCAGCCACAGCTCTTCCTGGCTGCCGATGTGCGCCAGGTCCCACACCAGCGGGGACATCAGCGGGGAGTGCTGGGCGGTGAGGTCCGGTTCGTCGACGCAGGTGGTCAGCAGCGTGGTGCGGTCACGGGCGGTGGTGAGGGAGGCCAGCGCGCGCTTGCGCAGCGCCTCGGTGTCCGTCTCGGCGGTCTCGGTGCCGGACTCGGGGGCGGTCATGTGCGGATGTCCTTCCTCCCGTGGGCGGTGGGGGTGCCCCCGGCCGGGCCGGGCCGGGACTGCGGATCCGTGGCGGGCAGCCGGTCCAGCAGGTCGTCGGCCGGGCAGCGGCCCTGGGCGACATAGCGGTCCCGGTAGGCCGCCACGGCCTCGGTGACCCGCGTGGTGGCGCCGAGCCGGGGCAGGGCCTCCAGGGCCGCAGCGAAGCAGCCGGCGGCGGCCTCGCGCAGCTCCGGGTCGGCGAGCCCGTGCCGGGCCGCGTCGACCCACAGGGGGTTGTGCGGGGCGGGCAGATTCAGGGCCCGTTCGGCGAGCGGCTTCACGGTCCGGTAGGCGGTCTCGGCGGCCTCCGGATCGTCGAACAGCGCCGCCGTCACCGCGAGCGGCACGATCCAGCCGTCCTCGCCGGGCTGCGCGTCGATCATCCGCAGTTCCAGATGGCCGCGCGGCCGGACGGGCGGGAAGAGGGTGGTCAGGTGGTAGTCGAGATCCGCCCGGGTGGGCGGCCGGGGCGCCCGGGAGCGGGTCCACTCCCGGAAGGTGAGCCTCTCGGGCACCTCCCAGGGCCCGCCGTCCTGGCGGACGCACATCACCGGCGAGTCCAGCACATGCCGGGCCCAGGCGGCCCGGGGTTCGCCGGTCAGCGGGGGAGCGCCGGCCCGGCCGGCACCGATCTCCATCCACAGCAGCTGCCGGGTGGACCGCCAGCCGGTGGGCCGCCGGCCGATCAGCGGCGAGTTGGCGAACGCGGCCGCCAGCACCGCGCCCAGCTGGTGCGCCAGCCACCAGCGCCGGACGTGCCCCAGCGGGCCGGGCTCCTCGTGGCCGGCGTCCACACAGACCTGGACGGAGGCCGAGGTGCACATCATGTGGCGGCCGGCCGGGCCGGTGCGGTCCAGGCACGTCTCCATGGCGTCGTAGCGCGGCTCGTGCAGGAATCTGCGGGGCGCGTGCCAGGGGTCGTGGCCGATGCCGGCGAGGCCGAGACCGTCCTCGGCCAGGACGGCCCGGACGGTGTCCAGATCGGCGGAGACGGTGTCGACGCACTCCATCAGGGAGGAGGCGGGCGGCGAGCTCAGCTCCAGCTGGCCGCCGGGTTCGACGGTGAGCGCCGATCCCAGGGGTACGGTCCGCAAGGTGGCGTAGGCCGCTTCGAGCCGTTCGGGTGTGACCGGGAGCTGTGGCAGCTCCCGTGCGTGGACGAGCCACTCCAGCTCGACACCGAGCGTGCGGGGTGGCCCGGTTTTGAAGCAGATGCCCCGCACCAGGGCCTCCACCTCGGCCTCGGTGACGGCGGTGCGGTGCGCGGTACAGTCGCCGCCGTCACTCCTCGTATCGGACATGTCTGGATCCTCCTGAGGTTCCGCTGTGCCCCCGCCCGGCGGGGGGGCCGGGCGGGCACTCGTCCCACCCAAAACCCTTCGGCCTCTTCGCACAAGAGTGCCCGCCCGGACGTCCCGGATTGGGCACCTCCGTTTCCTTGCGCATTTCCGGGCCGTTCCGGGCGCGGGAAACTCCGTTGCACCGCTCACCAGCATCGCCCAGGATGCGTGCATGAGCACGACGGCAGGGGACGAGCAGGCCGCGGTCGCGGCGCCCACGGGGGTGGCGCCGTGAGCGCGCGCCTGCGCGGGATCGCCGCGGAGACCGAACAGATCGTGGCCGCGGGCCGGTACCGGGCGCCGGACGGCCGGGAGGTGCCGGTCGCGGAAGCGGTCGCGGCCGCCCGGGCGGGCACCCGGATGTACGGCCCCGAGCCCGTGCCGGTGGTGTCGGCGCCCGACGCGGACACCGTCTTCGAGGTCACCGGTGAGAGCAGCCTGGAGGCGGCTCGCCGGCTGGCCGGCGCACCCGTCGCCGTCCTGAACTTCGCCTCGGCCCGGAACCCGGGCGGCGGCTATCTGAACGGCGCGCAGGCCCAGGAGGAGGCCCTGTGCCGCGCCTCCGCGCTGCACACCTGCCTGCTGGAGGCCCGCGCCTTCTACGACCACCACCGCGCCGACCGCGACCCGTTCTACACGGACCGGGTGATCCACTCCCCGGCCGTCCCCGTCTTCCGCGACGACCGCGGCCGGCTGCTGACGGAGCCGTACCGCGCGGGCTTCCTGACGGCCGCCGCCCCCAACGCGGGCGTGATCCGGCGTACGGCGCCGCAGCGGGCGGCCGAGCTGCCCGGTGCCCTGGCGGCACGGGCCGAACGCGTGCTGGAGACGGCCGCGGCCCAGGGCTACCGGCGGCTGGTGCTCGGCGCCTGGGGCTGCGGTGTCTTCCAGAACGACCCGGCGCAGGTCGCGGGCGCCTTCCGGGCCGCACTGGGCCCCGGCGGCCGGTTCGCGCGCTCCTTCGAGCACGTGGTGTTCGGGGTACTGGACCGGACCCCGCAAGCGACCGTACGGGCGGCGTTCGCGCGGGTGTTCGGTCGAGCTTGAGGGCTCGTGCGACCGGCGCGGCCGGTGCGGTGGAGTTCGAGTGCTCGTGCGGCAGGTGCCGGCCGGTCACGTCCAGCCGTAGCGCTCGTGCAGTCGCTGCCGGACCAGGTTGAACCGCATGCGGTCCAGCGCGCACGCCTCGCGTCGCATGCCCTCCTCGTGCAGCCGCAGCACCCGGTCCACGTTCACCCACGAGTCCCGGCCCGACCGGTCCCACGGCCCGCTGCCGATCGCCACCCACTCCCGGGCACCTCTTCCTCCGCCCGCCCGCCCGGCGTCATGCCGCTTGCTGGACAGCTGGACGGCGAGGAAGGTGCCCGCCGTCTCCCGGGCCACGACCAGGACCGGGCGGTCCTTGCCCCGGCCGTCGTTTTCCTCGAAGGGCACCCACGTCCACACGATCTCGCCGGGGTCCGGATCGCCGTCGTGGGCCGGCGCGTATTCGGTGCGCACCCGGCCGACCTCGCGCGGGTCGGCCTCGGTGGTGGAGTGGGGGCCGTCGCGGCCGGGGGCGTTCTCTTCGGTAAACGTGCTCACGCAGGCACCCTAGGCCCTGTCGTCACACTCCCGCCTGCCCCGCGACGCCATGCACGCACTCTCGCCGTACCAGGCCCTGATCCAAGTACATCCCGTACGAGGGCCGGGGCCCGGCACTACCCCAGCCTTCGGCCGGAGGACCCCAGAGCACGCACCTGACACCGCGCGGCCCGCCCTTCGGGCGGACGACGGGAGTTCGACGACAGGACCTAGTGGCCCCCCGCGCAACACGCGTCCGCCCTGCGTGCGTTACTGCGGTGTGTCACCGGTCTGCGGAAGCGGTGCGCTGCCGGGGCGCGTGCCGATCCGCATGCCGGGCCGCCGGCCGTGCACGGTCAGGTACGTCAGCCCGGCCGCGCCGGCGGTGATGCTGCGGGCAGCGCCGTGCGGCAGCCAGACGAGGGCGCCCTCGGCGAGCGGCTCCGGCTCGTCCGCCGGGCCCTTGCCGAGGACCCCGTCCCCGGCGACCACCACGACCAGTACGTCCAACTGTGCCTCGGTGTGCGCCGTGACCCCTCCGCCCGGGGCCAGCCGGACCACGTTCGCGTCCAACTGCCGGCCGCTCTCGGCCAGCTTCCACAGCACGCCCGCCGGCACCGGCGGCGCCTCGGCCAGCGCGCGGGTGTCGCACAGCACCCGTGGCGGGTCCGTCGCCGTGCGGCCGGCCGGCCCGGTGTCCCCCGCGGACCGCGACGTCATCTCGTGTTCCCCTCGGCTCTTCCGTGTCCCTGCACCCACCGGGCATCTCCGCGCCCATCGTCCCCCACAACTCTACAATTAATACATGTAGGATTCGTGAAAAAGGACCGAAGGTGGGAAAGGGGTGTCCGGACGTTGACCACGCGGGAGAGCCCGCGCCGACGCGAGGTGCTGGACGTGCTGCGTGCCGCGCCCTCGCCGCTCGGGGTCGCGGAGGCCGCCGAGCGGATGGGGCTGCATCCCAACACGGTGCGGTTCCACCTGGACGCCTTGGAGGCCGACGGCCTGGTCGAGCGCCGGACCGAGACGCCCTCGGGTCCCGGCCGGCCGCGCACCGTCTACACCGCGCGCCCCGGCATGGACCGCGGCGGCCTCCGCGACTACCGACTGCTCGCCCGCATACTGCTCAGCCGGTGGGCCGCCGCCGATCCGGCCGAGGCGCAGGCGGAGGCGCTGGAGACGGGCCGTGCCTGGGGTCGTTTCCTCACCGACCCGCTCCCGCCGTACGAGCCGCCGACGCCCGAACGGTCGGTGGCCGGGCTGCTCGCCCTGCTGGCCGAGCTGGGCTTCGCGCCGGAGGCGGAAGGGGGCGGCGGCGCGGCCGGGCGGACGCCGGACCGGATCCGGCTGCGGCACTGCCCCTTCCTCGAACTCGCCGAGGAGCACGGCAGGCTGGTCTGCCCGCTCCATCTGGGCCTGATGCAGGGCGCCTTGGCACAGCTGGGTGCACCCCTGACGGCCACCGCGCTGGAGCCGTTCGCCGAACCCGAGTCCTGCCTGGCGCACTTGGGAGCGGCGCCGCCCGACTGAACGGATTGGATCCGGATCCGCGAGCCGGGAGATCACGACGGCATCGGCCGGGGAACCGGGGGGCTTGACCGGCACACGGATCGCCCTGGGCGTCGGCCTGCTCACGGCGTAAGGGCGGCGACCGGCCGTTTCCCCAGCCGATCGACCGGCTCCCTGGGACGGCGGGAAGCGCTCGTGAAGCCCTTCCGGCCGCGGGCCCGGCCGCGCGCACCCGGCCGGGGCCCCTGGTGGGGACCCCGGCCGCAGGAAACCGCCGACCTCGCTCAGCCCTCCTGCTCCACCGGCACCTTCTGCGGCGGGACGGCCGCCACGCCGGCGAGGGAGGGCGAAGTGCCGTTCGGAGAGTGCCCGTTGTCCCCCATCGTGGCGAGCAGCTTGCGGGCGAGCCCCAGGCCCGTGCCGCCCATCGTGAGTGCCTTGGCGAACAACTCGCCCATGCCGTCGGCGCCGTTGAGCAGCACCATGTTGTCCACGTTGCCGAACGCGGACGCGCCGGCCTGGACGATCTCCGGCCACTTCTCGGCGAGTTGCTGGGCGACGACCGCCTCCTGGTTCTCCGCGAGGGCCGCGGCCCGGGCCTTGATGGCCTCCGCTTCCGCCAGACCCTGGGCCCGGGTCGCCTCGGCCTCCGCCAGGCCCTTCGCCTGCGCGGCGGCGGCCTCGGCCTCGCCGGTCGCGCGGGTGGCGGCGGCGGTCGCCGTACCACGGGTCTTCGTCGCCTCGGCCTCGGCCGCCGCGGCGGCCTTCACCCGGGTCGCCTCGGCCACCGCGGCCAGCTCCGTCTCCTTCGCCTTGGCCTCGGCCGCCGAGATCCGCGCGTCGCGCTCACCCTCGGCCAGCGTCCGCTTCTCGTACGCCTTCGCGTCGGCCGGCTTGCGGACGTCCGCCTGGAGCTGCTGCTCCCGCCGGTGCGCCTCCAGCTCGGCGACCCGCGTCTCCTGGACGACGACCTCCTGCCGGGCGGCGGCAGCGGCGAGCGGGCCGGCCTGCTGGGCCTTCGCCGCCGCCTTGTCCCGCTCGGCCTGATAACCGGCCTGAAGGATCTCGCTGTCCCGGGTGGCCTCCGCCATCCGCGCGAACGACTGCTGCTCGGCCTCGGTGGCCAGCCGGTTCGCCTCCGCCTGGGCGATCCGCGCGTCCCGCTGCACGGCCGCCGCGTGCGGCATCGCCAGGTTCTGGATGTACCCGGTCGGGTCCTCGATCTCGTGGATCTGCAACGAGTCCACGATCAGGCCGAGCTTCTCCATCTCCGTACCGCAGGCCGCCCGGGTCTGCCCGGTCAGCTTCTCCCGGTCGCGGATCATGTCCTCGACCGTCAACCCGCCCACGATGGACCGCAGATGACCGGCGAAGACGTTGTGCACCCGCTCCGCCATCAGCCGCTGCTGGTCCAGGAACCGGCGGGCCGCGTTCGCGATCGACACGAAGTCGTCGCCCACCTTGAAGATGACCACGCCCCGCACCTTCAGCGGAATGCCCTGGTGGGTCACACAGTCCACGTGCAGCTCGGTCTCGTTCAGGTCCAGCGAAAGCCTGCGCACCGCCTGCACACCGGGCAGCACGAGTGTGCCGCGCCCGGTGACGATGCGGAAGCCCATGCCCTCCTCGATGCCCTCCGTGCGGTGCTTGGACCCGGAAATGATGAGCGCCTCGTTCGGCTCGGCGACCCGCCACATCAACTTGAACAGACCGATCAGGACGAGGACGGCAACGACGACCGCCCCCGCAACGACGCCGACCATCATCGGCATACGCCCCCTTTGCATGGTGCCCGTTCGGCACCGAACGAAGGGAGTGTGCGCCCGTTCGGATCCCGGGTGAAGATACCGGCGAAACCTTGTTGCAATCTTGACGCACATGCCCTCACCTGGGGCGAAGCGCGCTCAACTGTCGTACGCCGCCGTGACGTAGACGGTCCGCGGCGGCAGATACTCCATCACCATCACCACCGTCCCGGTCGCGAGCCGCCCCGTGCCGTCGGCCGGATAGGCGAGGAAGTGCTCCGCGCCACCGCGCACCCGCACGATCACCTCGCCGACCAGACCGGGCCCGACCGTCCCCGTCACCCGCCCCATCAGCCCGACCATCGACGCGTCCTCCATGGGAACAGAGTAGGGTCCGCCGGATCGTGCGGCGGCGCCTCACCGCAGGGGGCCGGTCTCTCGACGGTCCGGCGTCGGTTCCGACCGGCGCCGCGGCGGCCACAGCTCGTGCCAGCGCAGCTCCGCCTCCAACTGGGCGGCGAGCGAGACCAGGAGAGGCTCGCTGCTGGCCGGGCCGAGCAGTTGCGCGCCCACCGGCAGGCCGGCGGCGGTGAACCCGGCGGGCACGTTCACGCCCGGCCAGCCGAGCACGTTCCACGGCCAGGCGTACGGGCAGGCGGCGATGATCGCGCGGTCGGTGGCCAGGCCGCCGAGCCGGGACAGGGCGCCGATCCGGGGCGGGGGCACGGCCGTCGTCGGCGCGAGGATCACGTCGTACGACCGGAAGAAGGCGCCGATCCGCCGGTGCAGCACCGCCTCCGCGCGCCGCGCCGCCCTGAGCGGGGCCCCGCCGAGCAGCCGGCCGAGCCGGGCCGCGTCCCGGGTGCGCGGGTCGAGCAGGGCGGGGTCGGGGGCCTCGCGGACCCGCTCGGCGATCCCGGCGGTGGCCCGGGGAACGAAGGTCAGCCCGATCTGCCCGTACGGCGGATCGGCCTCCTCGACGGCATGCCCCAACTCGGCGAGCTTCGCGGCGAGTTCGGTGACCCGGGTGCGGATCTCCGGGTGCAGCCGGGCGGGTACGGCGGTGAACGGCGGCTTCAGGGACAGGGCGATGCGCAGCCGGCCCGGGTCGCGGCCGGCCGCGTCCGCCACGGTCAGCGCGGCCGGCCGGTGCGGGTCCCGGTCGTGGTTGCCGCTGGCCGCGTCCAGCAGCACGGCCGCGTCGGCGACCGTCCGGGCGAGGGTGCCGTTGACCGTGATGCCGTGGAAGGACTCGCCCCACGGCCAGGTCGAGATCCGCCCGCGCTGCGGCTTGATGCCGATCAGATGGGTCCAGGAAGCCGGGATGCGGACCGAGCCGGCGCCGTCGGAACCGAGCGCGGCGGGGACCAGCCCCGCGGCGACGGCGGCGGCCGAACCACCGGAAGACCCGCCGGGCGTGTGCTCGGTGTCCCAGGGGTTGCGGGTCTCGCCGAACGCGGGCCCCTCGGTGAACGGCCACTGGCCCAGCTCGCAGGTGTTCGTCTTGCCGACGATCACCGCGCCGGCCGCGCGCAGCCGCCGTACCGCCTCCCCGTCCGTGGCCACCGGCGGAAACTCGCCCCGGCAGCCGAACGCGGTCGGCTCGCCGGCCACGTCCATGTCGTCCTTCACCGCCACCGGCACGCCGAGCAGCGGGCGCCGCACCCCGGCGGCCAATTCCCGGTCGGCGACGTCGGCTTCGGCGAGCGCGGCCTCGGCCCGCACGATCCGGAAGGCGTTCAGTGCCGGCTGCGTGGCCTCGATCCGGGCCAGTGCCTCCTCCACCAGCGCCCGGGAGGTCACCTCCCCGTCGGCAAGGGCACGTCCGGTCTCCACGAGTCCTGCGGGACGGTCGGGTGTCATGGGGGAGCACCTCCGGGAGACTCCGGTCACGATGTCTACCGCACGGTAACGTCAGCGCGGGGGTGAAGTACGGGTTTCGCGCGGGTGTCCTTGAGCGCGTGCCGCCGCAAGCTCCGCCTCACCCCGCCGGCAGCCGCCGTAGCCACCGCCGTCTCACCCTGCCAGCAGCCGCCGTAGCCACCCCACCCGGGCCGTGCGGGCCGTGCGGGACAGGGTCGCCTCCGGGACCAGGGCGTCGAAGCCGTGGCAGCCGCCCGGCCAGACATGGAGTTCGGCCACCCCGCCGGCCTGCCAGATACGGGACGAGTACGCGACCACCTCGTCCCGGAAGGTCTCCGCGGAGCCGACGTCCAGGAAGGCCGGGGGCAGTCCGGCCAGGTCGGTGGCGCGGGCCGGGGCGGCGTACGGGGAGACGTCGGGGCCGCCGCGGCGGTCGCCGAGCAGGGCCGTCCAGGCGGTCTCGTTGGCCGTGCAGTCCCAGACGCCGAGACCGGCCATCTGGCGGCTGGAGACGGTGTCGTTGCGGTCGTCCAGCATCGGGCCCATCAACAGCTGGCCGAGCGGGCGCGGGCCCTGCCGGTCACGGGCGAGCAGCGCGAGCGCCGCGGTGAGCCCGCCGCCCGCGCTGGCGCCCGCGACCACGATCCGGTCCGGGTCCCCGCCGATCTCCTTGGCGTGCCCCGCGGTCCACAGCAGTCCGGCGTAGGCGTCCTCGACCGGCGCCGGGTGCGGGTGTTCGGGCGCGAGCCGGTACTCCACCGACACCACGACCGCGCCCAGTTCCCGCGCCCAGGCAAGGGGTTCCGTCACGCCGGTCCGGTTGGTTCCGGCCACCAGACCGCCGCCGTGTACGTGGTAGATCACCGGCAGCGGGGCGGGGGCGGCCGTGGGGCGGCAGACGAGGAGGGAGACGTCGGCGGCGCCGGCCGGGCCGGGTGCCGTACGGTCCTCCGTCTCGAAGGCGCCGTCCAGGGTGAGGTCCAGTGCCTCCACGGCCGCGCTCTGCCGGGCGGCAGCCAGGTCGGCCAGCGTGAAACCGGGCGAGAGCACGTCCCCGAACTGCTCCAGTGCGGCGGCCAGTTCCGGGTCGAACGGCGGTGGGACCAGGGACATGGGTGCTCCTTTCCGTGACTCGTCCGGCCGCGACGGTCGCCCCTGCGCTGCGGCGACCGTCGGCGGTCCGGTGCGGCCGCGCGGGCCTGGCGGCGTTCCGGCCGCGCGTCCGCTCGCGGCGGCGGCCGGTGGTCCGTGTGCCCCGGTGCGGCTGCCTGTGGCGGTGGCCGGTCGTCCGCCGCCCTGCCAGCCGCACCGGGCCGGAACCCCGTACGCCGTCATGAGCCGTCTACCCCGTCGGGGGCGGAGGGCGATCTGCCGCAGTCGGGCCGCCCCCGTGCCCGGCCGGGCCGTCAGGTGGGTGGCAGGCCCGGTGCGGTCGGCCGGCCGGCCCGCACACCCCGCTCCAGCCGCACCACGCGGAGGCGCGGGTGCCGTCGCGCGCCGCGCCCGACCGAGGCGCACAGACGCGGCAGGGGCCGGAGCCCCGACGGCTCCGGCCCCTGGGGGAACGTACGGCTCAGGCGGCCGCGCCCTCGCCCACGTTGCCGTGCAGGCGCGCCACGACCTCGGTCAGCTGGGCGGCGACCTCGGCGTCGTCGACCGGGTGGGTCTCGGCGAAGCGGGTCACGGAGCCGGGGATGGCCAGCTTGATGTCCTCGATCACCTTGCCGCCGGCGATGCCCACGGCCTTGCGGGTGTCGTCCTGGGCCCACACACCACCGTACTGGCCGAAGGCGGTGCCGACCACGGCGACGGGCTTGCCGCCGAACGCGCCGGCGCCGTACGGGCGGGACAGCCAGTCGATGGCGTTCTTCAGGACGGCCGGGATGGTGCCGTTGTACTCGGGGGAGAAGAACAGGAAGGCGTCGGCGGCCCGGGCGGCCTCGCGCAGCTTCACGGCGGCGGCCGGGACGCTGCCCTCGACGTCGATGTCCTCGTTGTAGAAGGGGACGTCGGCCAGGCCCTCGAACAGCTCGACCTCGGCGCCCTGCGGCGCGAGCTTCACGGCCGCCTCGGCGAGCTGGCGGTTGTGCGAACCGGCGCGAAGGCTGCCGACGAGCGCGAGGATGCGAACGGACATGGGAACTCCAAGGGGCTGAAACATCGCTGTCACGATCCGGACCGGGGTCCGCTTACGTTTTCTAGCACTCTAAACGGACCGCGGTCCAGTTTTCTTCCCGATGCTTTACGCTGTCTTCATGTCCAGCCCGCTGCCGCCCCTCCCGAAGCCTCAGGAGTCCTTCGACACCCCGACATTGTTGGAGGTCGGCTCGGCCTCCGACGAGCCGTGCCTGCGCGCCGACGCGGCGCGGAACCGGGCCCGGCTGCTGGAGGCCGCCGCCCGCCTGATCGCGGAGCACGGCGTGGCCGGGGTCACCATGGAGGCGGTGGCCGCGGCGGCCAAGGTGGGCAAGGGCACCGTCTTCCGCCGCTTCGGCGACCGTACCGGGCTGCTGATGGCGCTCCTCGACCACTCGGCCAAGCAGCTCCAGTCCGACTTCCTGAGCGGGTCCCCGCCCCTGGGGCCGGGGGCGCCGCCGCTGGAACGGCTGCGGGCGTTCGGCGTGGCGGTGCTCTACCGGCACGCCGAACAGCTGGACCTCCAGCTGGCCGCCCAGCCGGAGCCGACCCGCCGGTTCTCCCACCCGGCGCTCGGGTCCCTGCGCACGCACATCACGATGCTGCTCCGGCAGATCGTGCCGCACGCCGACTGCGACCTGCTGGCCCACACCCTGCTGGCCTCGCTCGACCCCGCGCTGATCCATCACCTCACCCGGCAGCGCGGGATGCCGATGGAACGGCTGGAGGCCGGCTGGCTCGACCTGGTCGCCCGGGTGACGCGCACCGAGCGGGCCGGCTGAGGCGGACGCCGGCGGCTCACGCCGCGGTGAGGTGGTCCCGTACGGGACGGCGGCGGTGAGCCCCCGTCGGTCGAACGGTCAACCACGTCGCCCCGCCCGCTCCCGGCCTCCGCCCCTCTGCCAAGATGCGGACTGTCATGGTGCAGATACCGAACACGCCCACGAGTGCGGACGTGGCCCGGCTGGCCGGCGTCTCGCGCGCGACCGTCTCCTACGTCCTGAACAACACCAGCGCCGTACGGATCAGCGAAGCGACCCGCCGGCGCGTGCACGAGGCCGCCCGGGAACTGGGGTACGTCCCGCACGCCGCCGCCCGCAGCCTGCGCGCCGGACACAGCCGCATGGTGCTCATGCCCGCCCCGGCCATCCCGGTGGGCCCCCTCTACAGCGGGTTCCTCAATGAACTCCAGTGGGCGCTGGGCCGACTCGACTACACCGTCGTCCAGTACGGCAGCGTCGGCCTCCACGGCGACGAAGCCGCGCGCGCCTGGGCCGAGTTGCGGCCCGTCGCCGTCCTGGTGCCCGGGACCGGCCTGGGCCCGCAGGGCGTCGCCGTCCTCAAGCGGTCCGGCGCCCGGGCCGTCGTCACCCTCGGCCCGGACCGCGTCGACGGAGCACACGCCCTGCTGATGGACCACGACGCCGTCGGCCACTGCGCGGGCGCCCACCTGTACGCCCGGGGCCGGCGCCGGATCGGTGTCGTCATGCCCGAGGAGTCGGGGCTGGAGGTCTACTCACGGCCCCGGCTCGCCGGCGTACGCGAGGCACTGCACGGCACGGACGCCACCGTGACCGCGCTGCCGCTCGCCTACACGGAAGAGGCCGCCGCCCAACTGGCCGCCCGCTGGCCCGAGTCGGCACTGGACGCGGTGTTCGCGTACAACGACGAGTACGCCATGCTGCTGATGCGCGCGCTGCACGACGAGGGCCTGCGCGTCCCCGAGGACGTCGCCGTGATCGGCGCCGACGACCTGATGCTCGGCCGGCTGCTGCGGCCCCGGCTCAGCACGGTCCACATCGAACTGCCCTCGGGCCGCGACCTCGCCGAACTGGTCGACCGCGCCGTACGCGACCCCGGCGGGGAGCCCGAGGTGCACACCGTGCTGGGGGCCACGGTGGTCCAGCGGGAGTCCAGCTGACCCGGCCCGCCGCCCCCGGCACGGGTCACTGCTGCGCCTGGCCCTCCTGGGCGGCGATGCTCTTGCGGACCTCGTCCATGTCCAGCCCGCGGGCCTGCCCGATGAGGTCCGCGAGGACCGGCGCGGGCAGGGCGCCCGGCTGCGAGAAGACCGCCACCTGATCGCGGATGATCATCAGCGTCGGGATCGACTGGATGCCGAAGGCCGCGGCCAGCTCCGGCTGCGCCTCGGTGTCCACCTTGCCGAACACCAGGTCGGGGTTGTCCGCCGCGGCCTTCTCGTAGACGGGCGCGAACTGCCGGCACGGCGGGCACCAGGGCGCCCAGAAGTCGATGAGAACGAACCCGTTCTCGCTGACCATCTGGTCGAAGTTCTCCTTGGTCAGCTCCACGGTGCTGCTCATGGCGTGATTCCCACTTCCTGGTGTAGGGGTGTGCCGACGGCGGAAACGCGGCCGCGGGGCCGCCTATTCCACGGCCGCCGGGCCGCCTAGTCCAGCGGAGCATGCCCGCGCGCGTACCCATGTGGCCACCGGGCACACCGCCCACCAGACTGACCCCATGACGGAAACGGAATCCAACGTGTACGACGTCGTGGTGCTCGGGGGCGGGCCCGTGGGGGAGAACGTCGCCGACCGCACCCGCGCGGCCGGCCTCACCACCGCGCTCGTGGAGAGCGAACTGCTCGGCGGGGAGTGCTCGTACTGGGCCTGCATGCCCAGCAAGGCTCTGCTCAGGCCGGTCATCGCCCAGGCCGACGCCCGCCGCCTGCCCGGCCTCGCCCAGGCGGTCCAGGGCCCGCTCGACACCCCGGCCGTGCTGGCCCGCCGCGACGACTACACCTCCCACTGGAAGGACGACGGCCAGGTCGCCTGGCTGGAGGGCACCGGCGCCGACCTGTACCGCGGCCATGGCCGGCTGGCCGGGCCCCGCACGGTCACGGTCACCGGCCCGGACGGTACCGTCACCACGCTCACCGCCCGGCACGCCGTCGCCGTCTGCACCGGCACCCGCGCCCAGCTGCCCGACCTGCCCGGCCTCGCCGAGGTCGGGCCGTGGACCAGCCGCGAGGCCACCAGCGGCAAGGCGGCACCCGGCCGGCTGATCGTGGTCGGCGGCGGGGTCGTCGCCACCGAGATGGCCACGGCCTGGCAGGCCCTCGGCTCCCGGGTCACCCTGCTGGTCCGCGGCAAGGGCCTGCTGAACCGGATGGAGCCCTTCGCCGGCGAACTGGTCGCCGAGGCCCTCACCGAAGCGGGCGCCGACATCCGCACCGGCACCTCCGTCGCGTCCGTGACCCGGGAGAACGGCACCGTCGTCGCCGTCACCGGCACCGGCGACCGGATCGAGGCCGACGAGATCCTCTTCGCCACCGGGCGCGTCCCGCACACCGACGACCTCGGCCTGGACACCGTCGGCCTGGAACCCGGCTCCTGGCTGGACGTCGACGACAGCCTCCGCGTCACCGGCACCGACTGGCTGTACGCGGTCGGCGACGTCAACCACCGGGCCCTCCTCACCCATCAGGGCAAGTACCAGGCGCGTATCGCCGGTGCCGCGATCGCCGCCCGCGCGGCCGGCGGCCCCCTCCTGGACGAGCCGTGGGGCGCGCACACGGCCACCGCCGACCACGACGCCGTACCCCAGGTCGTCTTCACCGACCCGGAGGCCGCCGCGGTCGGCCTCTCCCTCGCCGAGGCGGAACAGGCCGGCCACCGCGTCCGCGCCGTCGACGTCGAGTTCTCCTCCGTCGCGGGCGCGGGCCTGTACGGCGACGGCTACAAGGGCCGCGCCCGCATGGTCGTGGACCTGGAGGAGGAGATCCTGCGCGGGGTCACCTTCGTCGGCCCCGGCGTCGGCGAACTCATCCACTCGGCCACCATCGCGGTCGCGGGCCGCGTTCCGGTCGGCCGGCTGTGGCACGCGGTCCCGTCGTATCCGACGCTGAGCGAGGTGTGGCTGCGGCTACTGGAGGCGTACCGGGACAACTGAGCTGCTTATCAGGGCAGTTCGAAGCCGAGGGCCTCGGCCGCCGCCTCCGGTGACGGCTGGGCCCACAGGGCCGCCACCGCCTCGTTGGTCGACAGGGAGCGCGGCTCCGCGCGGTCCAGGTACAGCGTGCCGTCGAGGTGGTCCGTCTCGTGCTGGACGATCCGGGCGGGCCAGCCGGTGAACACCTCGTCCAGCGCGCGTCCGTGCTCGTCCTGGCCGCGCAGCCGCACCTCGGCGTGCCGGGCCACCACCGCCTGCCAGCCCGGCACGCTCAGGCAGCCCTCGAAGAACGCGGCCCGGGCGGCCCCGACCGGCTCGTACACCGGGTTGACCAGCACCCGGAACGGCTGCGGGACGCGGCCCCGGGCCACGGCGACCTCCTCGGGCACCGGCGCCGGGTCCTCGATGACCGCGATCCGCAGCGGGATCCCGACCTGCGGCGCGGCGAGGCCGACACCGGGGGCCGCGTACATGGTGGCGCGCAGGGCCTCGATGAACCGGGCCAGCAGCGCGGGGCCGAGCTGACCGTCGTACGGCTCGGTGCCGCGCCGCAGCACGGGCCGGCCGGCCGCGACGATGGGCAAGGGACCGCCGGCGGCGAGGAGTTCCTCGACACGCTCGGCGAGCGGTGTGTCTTCACGGGGAGGTGCCATCGCGTCAGCATGCCACGCACCCCCACCGCTCCCTGTGGCACAGCTCACCAACACCCCGGGGAACTCAGCCCTTTCGCGGTCCGACCACTGGAGCGCCATCGCCATCCCTGCCGATGGTCCGCCCTGGCCCCGAACCCCGGAGAAGTCCGCCGATGACCACCGCCCCCTCGACCGCCCCGGCCGAGGCGTCCCGCCCCGCCGCCCCCAGCCGCTGGGCACCCCTGCGCACCCTCGTGCTGCGCCTGCACTTCTACGCCGGTGTGCTCGTCGCGCCCTTCGTGCTGATCGCCGCCGTCACCGGCCTGCTGTACACGGGCTCCTTCCAGGCCGAGAAGCTCGTGTACGACCATGAGCTGACCGTTCCGGCCGGCCAGCGCGAGCTGCCGGTCTCCGCCCAGGTGGCCGCCGCCCGCAAAGCCCACCCCGAGGGCGCCGTCGCGGCCGTCCGCCCCTCGCCCGAGGCCGGTGCCACCACCCGGGTGCTGCTCTCCGGCGTCCAGGGTGTCGACCCCGAGCACACGCTCGCCGTGTTCGTCGACCCGTACACCGGCGAGGTCCGCGGGGCGCAGGAACAGTACGGCTCCACCGGCGCGCTGCCGTTGCGCACCTGGATCGACCGGCTGCACGGCGATCTGCACCTCGGTGAGACCGGCCGGCTCTACAGCGAGCTGGCCGCCAGCTGGCTGTGGGTGATCGCGGGCGGCGGCCTGGTGCTGTGGTTCTCCCGGCGCCGTGCCGTACGCACGGTCCGCGGCACCAGCGGCCGGCGCCGCACCCTCGGCCTGCACGGCACCGTCGGCGTCTGGACCGCCGTCGGCTTCCTGTTCCTGTCCGCGACCGGTCTGACCTGGTCGGCGTACGCGGGCGCCACCATCGACGAGCTGCGCACCTCCCTCGGCCAGGCCACCCCGTCGGTCTCGGCAGCCGTGTCCGGCGGCGAACACGCGGGCCACGGCACGGCGGCGGGTGGCGGCGGCACGGCCGCGCACGGGGTGAGCCTGGACAAGGTGCTCGCGGCGGCCCGGGCCAAGGGGCTCAGCGACCCCGTCGAGATCGTGCCGCCCGCGGACGCGAGCAGCGCCTACGTCGTCAAGCAGATCCAGCGCGCCTGGCCCACCAAGGCGGACTCCGTCGCCGTGGACCCGGCCACCGGCCAGGTCACCGACGAACTGCGGTTCGCCGACTACCCGGTGCTCGCCAAGCTCACCCGCTGGGGCATCGACCTGCACACCGGCGTCCTCTTCGGCCTCGCCAACCAGATCGCCCTCGCGCTCCTCGCGCTCGCCCTGATCCTGCTCATCGTGTGGGGCTACCGCATGTGGTGGCAGCGCGGGCGGGGCTCCGCCTTCGGCCGGCCGATCCCGCGCGGTGCGTGGGCGCAGGTGCCGCCCCACTTCCTCGTACCGGCCCTCGCCGCGATCGCCGTGCTCGGCTGGTTCATGCCCCTGCTCGGCATCCCGCTGGCCGCCTTCCTCGCCGTCGACATCGTCCTCGGTGAGATCGCACACCGGCGCGGACGCCGTGTCCACGGCAGTGTCCGTGGCGTGAAGTAGCGTGCGCCGGCTCGCCGGCAGGCGAACCGAGCCCGTTGTGGTGCCGCCGCCGGTGCTGCCGCTGTCCGCGTGGCCGGTCGCCCGGCTCGCCGAGAGGTATGCCGCGGGCCCGGTCCCCGAGGGGGCCGGGCCCATGGTCGACGGCATGTCCCAGGGCGAGGCGTCTCACTCCTGGGGGAAGTCGCCCGCGAGCGCCGCGGCGATCCGCAGGTGCGGCTCCGCCTCCTCGTGGCGGGCCTGCCGCTGGAGCGTGCGGCCCAGCATCAGCCGGGCGTAGTGCTCGACCGGGTCGTGCTCCACGACGGCCCGCAGCTCGGCTTCGGCGCGACGCAGCTGGGCCGAGTGGTAGTAGGCGCGGGCCAGCAGCAGCCGGGGTCCGGTCTGCTCCGGCACCTCCTCGACCAGCCCGGCCAGCACCCGGGCCGCGCCCGCGTAGTCCTTCGCGTCGAAGAACAGCCGCGCGCGCTCCCAGCGCTCGGCGGGGCTGCCGTGGTCGTAGTACGTGGTCTGCTCGTGCGTGTCCACTCGTGACCTCCTTCGACGGCCACAACGGAGAGTGGTTGTTCAAAATTCCACTACCTGGCTACCGCTGCCACAGGGCGGCCAGCTCGGCGTCGGCCCGCTCGGTGACCAGGGCGAGCACGCGGCCGGCCACGCCCCGGTCCTCCTCGGAGATGCCTTCGTACAGCCGCGCGGAGATCACCGCGGTCTCGGCGGAGGTCGTGGCGTACAGCTCCCGCCCGGCCTCGGTGATGCGCAGGCCCGACGGTCCCTCGGGAGCGGTCAGGCCCGCAGCCGTCAGGCCCTCTATCTCGCGCCGTGCGTCGCTCTCGTCGACCTTCACCGCGCTGACGACGCCGTCCACCAGGGCGGACCGCTCGACCGGCCCGTCCGCGACGGCCGTGAGCCGAAGGGCGATGGACTGGAGGTAGGAGATGCCGTGCGGGTCGAGGACGTGCTCCAGGGCGGCACGGGAGGCGTAGTGGGCGAGGGCTATGGTGCGGCCGTCGGCGCGGGGTGCGGTGGTGGTCATGACTGCTCCGTCTCGTGATCGGTGGTGCCGAACGGGTCAAGCGGTGCGTCGAGCAGGGCCGTCAGTTCGCGGGTGAACTCCCGGGCGCGCGGGCTGTCGGGTCCGCCCAGGGGTGCCAACAGCCGGCCCAGCAGCACCTGTACGACGTCGATCGCCTTCCGGGTGGTCTCGCGGCCCTGCTCGGTCAGTGCGAGCTGGACCGCGCGCGGGTCGTCCGGGTCCCGGGTGCGGTCGAGGAGCCCGGCCGACTCCAGGCTGCGGGCCAGCTTGGAGACGTAGAGGGCCTCCAGGCCGGTGTGGTCGGCGAGACGGCGCTGGCTGGGGCGCAGCCCGGAGCGCTGCATCCCGTACAGCGAGGCCACCAGCGAGTACTGCGCGTGCGTCAGTCCGAGCGGAGCCACCGCCCGGTCCACGGCGACCCGCCACTTCATCGACAGCCGCCACACCAGAAAACCGGGCGTGGCTCCTTCGGAAACCCTGCTCATGGAAAATAGAGTACATAGCTATTATGTACATGGCTACTAAATCTGCGGCGCCGTGGTGCTCACGAGCCTGGGGCGCTCGGGACGCCAGGTGGCGACGAGCGCCGCGGCCAGGAGCAGCTCGGCGATGTCACCGCCGTAGTACATGATCTCCGCACCGCCCCGGACCTCGGGGATCGGAGCATGGACGGCCACCCGGAACCCGCCGTACATCAGCTGCGCGACGACCGCGTGCACGGCGATGGCGCACCCCAGGAACACCAGCCGGGCCCGCACACCCGGCTGGGCCGGGGCCGGGTCCGGCCCCGCGACGGAGTGCGCGAACAGGCAGCCCGACAGCAGGAAGTGCGCGTGCAGCAGCCAGTGTCCGGCCGGATGGGCCGTGGCGGTGCCGTACAGCGGGGTGAAGTACAGGACCGGAAGGGTGCCGACGGACAGCGGCAGGGCGACGGCCGGGTGGGCGAGCAGGCGGGCCGGGCCGCTGTGCAGCACGGCGGTGAGGCGGCGGGCGCGGGGCGCGGGAAGGGCCCGCAGCAGGAGGGTGACGGGGGCGCCGAGCACGAGAGCGAGCGGCGCGTACATGCCGATGAGCATGTGCTGGGCCATGTGACCGCGGAAGTCGCGGTGTGCGAAGGGCGCGAGAGGCGGCAGCAGCGCCGCCGCCAGCAGGACGACGCCCGCGCAGAAACCGACGGTCCGCCAGGGACTCCAGCCGCGGCCCGGATTCCGGCGGCGCGCCCGGCGCGCGAGCAGCAGATACCCGCCCGCGCCCGCCAGCAGGGCCAGAGCCGGCAGCAGCACGCCCAGCGCACCGCCGCCTTCCTGGTGATGCATGTGCGGCGCGTGGTGGCCCATCAGCCGGCGTGTCCGGTTCGTCCGGCGCCGCGGTCCGCCGGGTCGAAGGACCGCCCCCTGCGCCGGAGGAGCAGGCCGCCGGCCACCAGCAGCGCGCCGAGGGCGAGGAAGCCGCTGTCCCACCAGAGCTGGTGCGGCCCGCCGTGGACGTGGTGGATCCCCAGGACGTGATGGTCCAGCACGCCCTCGACGAGGTTGAACAGGCCCCAGCCGGCCAGGATCCAGCCCCACAGCACCCGTGAGGCCCACACCCGCCGCCGGCCCGTGGTCACCCGGGCGTACAGCACGGCGAGCCCGGTCAGGACGGCGAGCCAGCACACGGTGTGGAAGACGCCGTCCCACACGGTGTTCATCCGCAGCCCGGAGACGCTGTGCGGGTCGTAGTACTTCACACCGATGTGGTCGTGGTCGGTGCTGGTGAGCATGTGGTGCCATTGCAGGAGCTGGTGCAGCAGGATGCCGTCCGCGAATCCGCCGAGCCCCACGCCCAGCAGGATCCCGGGCAGCTGAAGACTGGCGGGCGCGGTCTCGGCCCTGGTGTCGCGCACGATGGTCGCCATCGCTCCTCGTCTCGGTCGGTTCCTCGGTCGGTTCCCGGGTCGGTCGGTTCCGGCGGCGGCTGCCCTACCGAGAGCTACCAGTTCCCCGGGTTCCACCGCTGCGGCACGCTCGGCCATCTGTGCGGGGTGCTCATACGCGCGTTCTAGCGGTCGAAAGGTTGATAAGCCATAACTTGCACGGTTTGCGATGAGTTTCACCGGATGCGGGCGAGTGCCCGTGACCGTATCCGGAAGGACAGGGAACCGATGAAACGGTTACCCGAAACAGTGTGACCGCCGTCGCCGCCGCCTCCGGTGCCCTGGCCGTCGCGGGACCGGTGCACGCCGACTCCGCCGCGGACGCCGCCGCGGCCGGCTCGCCCGGACTGATCTCCGGCAACGGCATCCAGTTGCCGGTGCACGTCCCGGTGACCGTGTGCGGGAACACCGTGAACGTGGCCGGACTGCTCAACCCCGCCATGGGCAACCGCTGCGCCAACGCGGGCGAGCACGCCGGCGGGAAGGAAGGCTCGGCGACACAGGGGGCCACGGCCCACACCCGAGGGGCGGCGCTTCTCCGGCCCGGAGCGAGCGGGCCCCTTCCCCGACCGGCCACGGCCCGAGGTCACTGCGGGCCGTGCCGGGTTCCCGCCTCGTCCAGCCACCGGGAGACACGGGAGCGTTCGATCCGGCTGAACGCCGCCTGCCTCTGCCCGGTGAACAACGTGCCCGGTGCCGCGATCCTCGCCCGTGCGGGCGGGTCACCACCCGGTGAACAGCAGATGGTTCAGCAGCAGGGCCAGGGCCGTCTGGGCGGCGAGCCAGGCGCGGGGGCGGGGCAGGAGTGCGCAGGCCGGGAGCAGCCACATCGCGAAGGGCAGCCAGATGCGTTCCGTCTCCGCCTTGCTCATCCCGGACAGATCGGCGGCGAGCACGGCGAGCAGGGCGGCCGCCACGAGGAGCGCGAGTCGGGCCTCGGTGGCGGGGGCTGTGTGGTGGCGGTCGAGCCGGGCCTCGGTGGCGGGGGCTGTGTGGTGGCGGTCGAGTCGGGCCTCGGTGGCGGGGGCCGTGCGGTGGCGGGTGAGTACCGTGCCGGTCCGCCGCAGCCCCGCCGCCGTGGCCAGACCGGTGATCAGTACCGTGCAGGCGAGGTTGGCCCACACCCAGTAGCCGTAGGGGCGGGTGCCGCCGACGCCTTGGTAGTAGCGGGTGACCAGCAGCCGGTACCCCTCCCACCAGTCGAAACCGGCGAGCGTGAACGCCGCCGGGACCACCGCCGTCCCGGCAAGGAAAAGGACCAGCAGCACCGGTCGCGCGCGGACCCGGCGCCGGCCCGCCACCAGCACCGCCGCCCCGATGAGCGCGAAGAGAGTGAGGCCGTAGGAGAGGAAGCAGGTCAGCCCGTACAGCAGCCCGCTGCCCGCCGCCCAGGCCGGGGACCGTCCGGTCACCGCGAGGGCCAGCAGGGCCATGGACCAGGCGGCGACCGCCGTGAAGTACCCGTCGGCCGAGGCGCCCACCCACACGGCGGCCGGGGCCGTCACCAGGAACGGCGCCGCCCGCCGGGCCAGGCGCTCGCCGGCCAGCGCCCGCACCGCCACCAGCACCGCCACGCAGGCGCTCGCCCCGACGGTGATGCACCAGGCGCCGGCCCAGCCGCCACCGCGCAGTCCGGCCCGGTCCAGGAGGACGAAGGTGAGCGTGGCCGCCGGGGGATGCCCGGCGATGTGGGCGGGCCAGGGACCCGGGGAGCCGCTCACGATGTGGTGCGTGAAGTCGTGCAGGGCGGCCGGAATGTCGTGGAAGCGGCCGATGACCGTGAGGTACTCGTTGCGGGTGGTGAGCCGGCCGGCCACACCCCGCTGCCAGCCGTCGACCAGCGCGAGCGACCACGTCCAGGCCAGGGCGGTGGCCCAGGCCGCGAGCAGCAGCCCCTGCCACGGCAGCCGGGCGGCGACCGCCGGACCGTAGGCCACCACCGCGCCGGCCACCAGGACCGCGGCCACCGTGCCCGGGCCCGCATGCGGGCCCCAGTCGGCGAACAGCGGCGGCCAGTGGACGAACAGGGTGTGGTGGGTGTCCTGGACGTGCCGGCCGACGAGCACGGCGACGAGGACGAGCAGGGCGGCGGCGGCAGCGGCACAGAGGTCGGCGCGCAGGCCGGCGTACCGGTCACGGAGGGGAGCCTGGGTCACACCGGCACGCTAGGGCGGCAGCCGGGGGAAGGAACGGACCGGCGGCACGACGTCAGCGTTTCGTCATGGGTTGCGCACCGCTGCCCAGGCTGTTCCGGCCTACCGTCGGAACATGCGAGACCACGACGCACGGCTTCCCTCCTCGCCCGGTTTCTGGCGCAGCCCGCTGCGCGGCCCCACCTTCACCTCGGTGCTCGGTCTCGTGCTGCTCGTGGGCATCACGGTGCTGTTCGTGACGGGCCTGGTGTCGTACGCCGCCTACAACCCGGACCTGGCACGGGTGAACGACCAGACCCCGGACAAGGGCGTCCTGGGCTTCTATCTCTTCGCCTGGCCGACGAACCCGTACTGGCTGTACCGGCTCACCCAGGGCCTGCACGTCACCCTCGGCATCACCCTGATCCCGGTCCTGCTGGCCAAGCTGTGGTCGGTGGTGCCGAGGCTGTTCGCGCTCCCCCCGGCCCGCTCGTTCGCGCACGCCCTGGAGCGGCTCTCCCTGCTGCTGCTCGTCGGCGGCGGGCTGTTCGAGTTCACGACCGGTGTCCTCAACGTCCAGCTCGACTACGTCTTCCCCGGCTCCTTCTACCCGCTGCACTTCTACGGCGCCTGGGTGTTCTTCGCCGCGTTCGTGGCGCATGCCGTGCTGAAGGTGCCGACCGCCGTCCGGGCCGTCCGGCAACGACGGCAGGAACAGGGTGACCTGGTGACACCCCGGCCCGACGCGCCGACCGTCTCCCGGCGCGGCGCGTTGTGGTTCGTCGGGGGCGCCTCGCTGCTGTTCCTCGCCACGACCGTGGGGCAGAGCATCGGGGGCGCGTGGCGCCGCACGGCCCTCCTCGCCCCGCACGGCGGAGCCGATCCCGGCAGCGGGCCGAACGGCTTCCAGATCAACAAGACGGCCGCGTACGCCGGCATCGACACGGCGGAGACCGGCGAGGAGGCATGGCGGCTCGTCGTCACCGGACGCACCGGGACGGTCCGCCTGACCCGCGCCGCGCTGCTCCGACTGCCGCTGCACAGCTCGGCGTTGCCCATCGCCTGCGTCGAGGGCTGGTCGACGGAGGACCAGTGGTGGCGCGGGGTGCGGCTGCGCGACCTCGCGGCGCTGGTCGGCTACGACGGCGACCCGCCGGACGTGTTCGTGGAGTCGCTCCAGCGGCACGGCGCCTTCCGCCGCGCCGCCCTGCGCGCGAACCAGGTGGCCGACCCGCGCTCCCTGCTCGCCCTGTACGTCAACGGCGAGGAACTGTCCCCCGACCACGGCTACCCGGCGCGGATCATCGTGCCCGCCGCGCCCGGTGTGCTCAACACCAAGTGGGTGGCCCGGCTGACCTTCGGAGATCTGTGATGCGCCCGCGCCTGCCACTCGGCAACCCCTTCCAGATCCTCCTGCTGGCCTGCTCGTTCGCGCTCGCCGCCTACGCCGGGGTACGGCTGTTCGCGGGCGACTGGCGTGGCGTGGCGCTGTGGCTGGTGGGGGCGGCCCTGCTGCACGACCTCGTGCTGCTGCCGCTGTACGCGCTCGCGGACCGGGCGGTCGTACGCGGCCTCGGCGCCGCCGGTCGCCGGAAGTGGACCCTGTACGTCCGTGTCCCGGCCGCCCTCTCCGGGCTGCTGCTGCTCGTGTGGTTCCCGCTGATCGGCGGGATGGTGGACCGTCGCTACCGGTCCGCCACCGGCCTGTCGGCGGACGGCTTCCTCGACCGCTGGCTGCTGATCACCGCGGTCCTGTTCGGCGGCTCGGCACTGCTGCTGGCGATGGGGGTCCCCCCGCGCGAGCGAATCCGAGCGCGGGGGAGGCTGCGCAGGGCGACGAAGCGGCGGCCGCCGCCCGTCCACTGACCGACGGTCCGCCAGCCCGCCCGGCCCGCGTACCGCAGCAGGGCCGGGGTGCCGAGCCGGGCCCACGGGAACGCGCCGCCGCTGCCGGTCCGCACGCCGGTGTGGTCGACGACCTGCACCTCGGTCAGTTCGTCGACATCCACCGCGGCCGTCTCGGCGATCAGCAGACCGCCGGGGGAGAGGAGCCGGGCCACCCGGTCCAGCAGGGCGCGCGGGTCGCCGCCGATGCCGATGTTGCCGTCCATGAGCAGGACGGTGCCCCAGCCTCCCTCGCCGGGCAGCGGCTCGAACACCGAGCGCCGCAGCGCCCGGCCTTCCCCCGGCTCTCGGCTTCGCTCGGGCAGCGGGGATCCCAAGCGCCGCACGGTGTGGTCGACGGCGGCCTCGCTGACGTCGATACCGAGGACGGTACGGCCCCGGGCGGCGAGTTCCGCCACCAGCCGGCCCGGCCCGCAGCCGACATCGAGCACGGCACCCTCGCAGCGGTCCAGCACCGCCTGATCGACCGGGTCCGCCCGTGCGCACCACCGCTCGACCTCCAGGGGCAGCAGCCATCCGTCGGCACGACGCAGGAACAGCGGGCCGCGCCCGGTGCGCAGGGCGGCCGCATAGGGATCGGCCACGGCCCAGGCGACGGCCCGCGGTGTGCTCATCGCCCGCTCCGGGTGCGCGCGGTGCACCCGGCCAGCCGGGCGGCGAACCGGCCGTGCGGAGCCAGGGCGGCGACCGCCGCCGCGTCGGCGGCGGTGTCCACGTCCCGCAGCCGGGGCAGATCGCGCACCCGCAGTCCGGCGGCCACCAGCCGCCGCCGCTGCACCGCGCCGGTCTCGGCCGTGGACATGGGCACGCCCCGCAGCAGGGCAGGGTCGGGCGCGGCCAGCCCCAGGGCCCAGAAGCCGCCGTCCTCCGCCGGACCGAAGTACGCATCGCACCCGGCGAAGTCCACGGTGAGCAGTTCCGGGGTCACCTGCGGGGTGTCCATGCCGATGAGCAGGGCGGGTCCCGCGCACCGCGCGAACGCGTCGGCCAGCCGCATGTCCAGACCGCCCGCGCACTGCGGTACGACGTCGAAGCCGGGCGGCAGCCATGGGCCGGGGCAGCCGTCGAGCACCAGGACGCGCCGGGTGGCGGGCGCGGCCGCCACGGCGTGCAGGGTGTCGGCGAGCGCCGCCTCCGCGAGCGCCGCCGCCTGGGCGGGGGTGAAGGGCGGGGTGAGCCGCGTCTTGACCCGCCCCGGCACCGGTTCCTTGGCGATGACGAGCAGCGTGGTCACCGTACGGCCCTCCCGCCGGCCGGAGGCTCGGCCAGGACGCGGCTCATGTCCCGCACCGCATGCCAGGTGCCCCACCAGGTGCCCGTCACCTTGGAGGCGCCGGTGCGCGGCAGGTACGGCACGTCGTGCTCCGCGATCCGCCAGCCCGCGTCGGCCGCGCGCACCACCATCTGGAGCGGATAGCCGTTGCGCCGGTCGCTGAGACCGAGCGCGAGCAGCGGCTCCCGGCGGGCGGCGCGCAGGGGACCGAGGTCGTGCAGGCGCAGCCCGGTACGGCGGCGCAGCAGCCGCGCGAGCGCGAAGTTGCCGGCCCGGGCGTGCGCGGGCCAGGCACTCCGGCCCCGCGCCCGCCGCCGTCCCAGGACCAAGTCGGCCTCGTCGTCGAGGACTTCACGTACGAAAGGGACGAGGAGAGCGGGGTCGAGGGAGGCGTCGCAGTCGCAGAAGCAGACGACGTCGGCGGTGGCGGCGGTCAGCCCGGCGTGGCAGGCGGCGCCGAAACCGCGCCGCGGCTCGTGGACGACGGTCGCGCCGAGGGCGCGGGCGATGTCCGCCGAGCCGTCGGTGGATCCGTTGTCGACCACGAGGGCGCGCCAGCCCGCCGGGATCCGGGCGAGTACCCAGGGAAGGGCCTCGGCCTCGTCGAGGCAGGGCAGCACCACATCCACGCCCGCCGGTGATGATGGTGTCGAGGGGGTCACGCCGTTCACCCTACGAACCGGGAGCGGACATATCGGACTCCCGCTCCTTACGAAACGCGGACGTCGGGGCCCGGACGCGGTCCCGGGAGCGACAGCCGTGACGGCCCGGTGCGAGGCTGGTGGCATGCAGCAGCCGCACGTGCCCACGAGGGCGAGCGCCGTGGACGGAATCGCGGGGCCGCAGCCGCGCGACGCGACCGCGCCCGACACCGCCGAACCCACTTCCCCGCCCGCCTCCGGCCCGCCCGCCTCCGGCCGGTCCGCCTCCGGCCGGTCCGCCTCCGGCCGGTCCGCCTCCGGCACGTCCGTCTCCGCCGAGTCCGTCTCCGGCCGGCCCGTCTCCGTCGAGTCCGCCCGCGGCCCGTCCGCCTCCGGCCCGTCCGCCCCCGCCGAGTCCGCCTCCGCCCAGTCTGCTTGCGGGCCGTCCGCCCCCGGCGCCGCCCGTGTCCTGGTCGTGGACGACGACGCGACCGTCGCGGAGGTCGTCGCCGGATACCTCGGCCGGGCCGGGTACGTCGTGGACCGTGCCGACGACGGCCCCAGCGCCCTCGGCCGCGCCGCCGCACACTGGCCGGACCTGGTGGTGCTCGACCTGATGCTGCCCGGCATGGACGGCCTGGAGGTCTGCCGGCGGCTGCGCGCCCGGGCCCCGGTGCCCGTCGTCATGCTCACCGCCCGCGGCGACGAGGACGACCGCATCCTGGGCCTGGAGGTCGGTGCCGACGACTATGTGACCAAGCCGTTCAGCCCCCGCGAACTGGTCCTGCGGGTCCAGTCGGTGCTCCGCCGCGCCCGCCCGGACACCGGCACCCGCCCGCTGACCGCGGCCGGTCTCACGGTCGACCCCGGCGCCCGCCGCGCCACCAAGAACGGCACCGAACTCGCCCTCACCCTCCGCGAGTTCGACCTGCTCGCCTTCCTCCTGCGGCACCCGGGGCGGGCGTACAGCCGAGAGGACCTGATGCGCGAGGTGTGGGGCTGGGACTTCGGGGACCTCTCCACCGTGACGGTCCACGTCCGCCGGCTGCGCGGCAAGGTCGAGGACGACCCGGCCCGGCCGCGCCTGATCCAGACGGTGTGGGGCGTCGGCTACCGCTTCGACCCGAGCGGCCGGGAAGAGGTGGGCTGACGTGCGCGACACCCTGCTCATCGCGATGTACGCCTTCGCCGGGGCCGCGGCCACGGGCCTCGCGGGGGCCGTCGCGCTGCGGCTGCTGCGGCGCCGCTCTCTCACCGCATCCCTCGCCGTGGTCGCGGCGGTCGGCGTGGCCGGCGTGCTCGCGGGCACCCTCGCGGTCGCATGGGCGATGTTCCTGTCCCCGCACGACCTGACCGTGGTGACGACGGTCGTCGCGATGGCGGCCGTGGTATCCCTGGCGACCGCGCTGACACTGGGCCGCTGGGTCGTCGCCCGCAGCCACGAACTGGCCATGGCGGCACGCTCGTTCGGCGAGGCCGGTGACTTCGCCGCGCCGGCGGCCCCCGCCATCGCCGAACTCGCCGAAGTGAGCCGCGAGTTGGCGGTCACCAGCGCGAGACTCGCCGAATCCCGCGAGCGGGAACGGCTGCTGGAGACCTCGCGCCGGGAACTCGTCGCCTGGATCTCCCACGACCTGCGCACCCCGCTCGCCGGGCTGCGCGCCATGTCGGAGGCCCTGGAGGACGGCGTCGCCGGCGACCCCGACCGCTATCTGAAGCAGATCCGCACCGAGGTGGAGCGCCTCAACGACATGGTCGGCGACCTCTTCGAACTCTCCCGCATCCACGCCGGTACCCTCCCCCTGACCCCGTCCCGGATCTCCCTCTACGACCTCGTCGGCGACGCCCTCGCGGGTGCCGACCCGCTTGCCCGCGCCCACGGCGTACGGCTGGTCGGGGACGGTGTGGAGCCGGTCCCGGTCGAGGTCGACGCCAAGGAGATGAGCCGCGTCCTGGGCAACCTGCTGGTCAACGCCATCCGCCGGACCCCCGCCGACGGCACCGTCGCCGTCGCCGCCGAACGGTCGGCCGATCGCGTGGTCCTGTCGGTGACGGACGGCTGCGGCGGCATCCCGGAGGAGGATCTGCCCCGCGTCTTCGACACCGGCTGGCGCGGCACCGACGCCCGCACCCCGCCGGCCGGGGCGGGCCTCGGCCTCGCCATCGTGCGCGGGATCGTCGAGGCCCACCGGGGCCGGGCCACCGTCCGCAACATCCCCGGCGGCTGCCGCTTCGAGGTCACGCTGCCCGCGGCCCCGTAGCCCGGGTCACTCGCAGGCCGCGAACTCGCGCATGCCCTCCACGAATCCGACCTCCGGCCGCCACCCCAGCTCGGCCCGTAGCCGCGAGGAGTCGGCCGTGATGTGCCGTACGTCCCCCAGCCGGTACTCCCCGGTGACGACGGGCGCGGGCCCGCCGTGGGCGTCGGCCAGCGCGCGGGCCATCTCCCCGACGGTGTGCGGCTCGCCGCTTCCGGTGTTGTACGCGACGAGCGCCCCCGGCGCGGACCCCGCCTCCAGCGCCACGGCGTTGGCCGCGGCCACGTCCCGTACGTGCACGAAGTCCCGGCGCTGCCGCCCGTCCTCGAACACCCGGGGCGCCTCGCCCCGGGCGAGCGCGGACCGGAAGAAGGAGGCGACGCCGGCGTAAGGGGTGTCGCGGGGCATCCGGGGCCCGTACACGTTGTGGTAGCGCAGCGAGACGGCGGACCCGCCGGTCGCGCGCGCCCACGCGGCGGCCAGGTGTTCCTGGGCCAGCTTGGTCGTGGCGTACACGTTGCGCGGGTCTGCCGGCGCGTCCTCGGCGACCAGCCCGGGAGCGAGGTCGGCACCGCACACCGGACACGTCGGCTCGAACCGCCCCGCGTCCAGGTCGGCCACGGCCCGCGGCCCCGGCCGTACGATGCCGTCGCGCGGGCACTCGTAGCGCCCCTCCCCGTAGACGACCATGGACCCGGCCAGTACGAGGTGCCGTACGCCGGCCTCGGCCATGGCGGCGAGCAGCACGGCCGTGCCGAGGTCGTTGCGGGAGACGTACTCCGCCGCGTCCCCGAACCCCGTCCCGAGCCCGACCATCGCGGCCTGATGGCACACGGCGTCCATGCCGGCCACGGCCCGGCCGGCCGCCGCGGGATCGCGCACGTCGGCGCCCGGATCCGTGCGCACGTCGAAGACGACGGCCTCGTGGCCGCGCGCCGTCAGCGCCGCCACGACATGAGAGCCGATGAACCCGGCACCGCCGGTGACCAGTACACGCATACGGCCACGCTAGGCCCGCCGCGACGCCGGGCCACGCGAGCGCGCCCGTACGTCACGACTCCGTAAGAGGTCATCCGTCCCTTCGGCCGGTGCTGACGGGGAGCAGGGAGAGCAGGGCAGCAGGGGAGCAGGGGGAGGCCGGGCGGGCCGGGCTGCCGGCCCGCCCCGGGTTCACCAGGTGACCGGCAGACGCACCGGGAAGCGGCGGATGGTCCCGGTGTCCCACTCGATGTCGTCGGGGGCGACGGCCAGGCGCAGGTGGGGGAATCGGGTCAGCAGGCCGGTGACCGCGCTCTCCAGCTCCGCCCGGGCGAGAGGTGCGGCAAGGCAGTGGTGCCCGCCCCAGCCGAACGTCATGTGCGGGCGCACCGGCCGTTCGAGGTCGAGCCTGTGCGGATCCGGGAAGACGGCCGGGTCGCGGTTGGCCGCCAGGTAGGACACGTGCACATAGTCGCCGGCGCTGATCGCGGTTCCCTCGATCTCCGCGTCCTCCAGCGCGATCCGGGGGATGCCCACGCCCTTGCGGAAGGGGATGAACCGCAGCAGCTCTTCCAGCGCGCCGGGGAACCGGCCGGGGTCGCGCGCGAGCGCGGCACACTCCTCGGGGCGGCTCAGCAGCACATAGGCGATGTTGCTGATCTGGCAGGTCGCGGTGTCGTTGCCGCTGAGGATGAGCGTCACGGCCAGAACCGCCAGCTCGTCGTCGCTCAGGGGCTCCTCGCCCGACGGCACCGGGGCGGCCGCCATCGCGCTGAGCAGGTCCTCGCCCGGGTTGCTCCGCCGGGCCGGGACCAGTCCGGCGAAGTACGTCCGTAGTTGGGCCTTGGCGTCGGCCGCGTCCTGCCGGGCGTCCGGCGAGGTGGCCAGCAGCCGCATGGTGCACGCACGCAGGTCCTCGCGGTCGGCCTCGGGCACGGCGAGCAGCTCGCAGATCGTCAGGTGGGGCAGGGGAACCGACAGATGGGTCACCAGATCCGCGGGCGGCCCCGCCTCGGCCATCGCCGAGAGCAGCCCGGCCACCACCCGGTCCACCGCCGGCCGCATGCCCGCCACCCGCTCCCGGGTGAACGCCTGGGCCGCCACGTGCCGCAACCGTGTGACGTGCGGCGGGTCCGTCACGTTGATGGATTCCGGCGACACGATGGGCTCCGGCGTCATCCTCGGATAGTCGCGCCCGACGATCGCCGCCCGGCTGAACCTCGGATCGCACGTCACCTGACGCACGCCGGCGAAGCTGGTCACCAGCCACGCCTCGGCCTCACCGTAGGGCAGCCTGATCCGGCTGACCGGGCCGCGCTGGGCCAAGGAGGCCAGGGAGGGGTCGAATTCCAGCGCGTCGGCGAAGTCGAAGGGGCAGTCGAGCACTGCCGTGTCGTGGAACGACATACAGCCTCCTTATATGCGCCGCAGGGCGCGTCACTTCCGAGGGCGTCGGTCTCCCGATGCCGGCCGTGCACGGACCTGGGACAACGTTGTCCGGACGGCCCCCACCGCGTCGAAGACACTACCGATCGGACCCGGTCGTCCCCGGCACCCGGGCGCGGGCGTCACCTCACACTGAGGGAGGTCACCATGTCTCAATATGAGGTAGTTCGACGTACCTCGCAGAACAAGAGCTTCAGGCAACGAACTGGCAGATCGGCGATCCGGTACCGGCCGGCGGCCGGGAAACAGGCGGAGGAGCCGGAACTCGCGGACCGCGACGAGGACGAGGCCATCGGGCGTTCGGCGCTTCGAGGAGTACGACGAGCGCGTTTCAGAACCGGTGCGGTACGACGAGCGCGCTTCAGAACCAGTGCAGGCAGTGCGGGGAGCGTTCGGCGCGGAAGAGGGCGTCGGCGAGGGTGGCCGCGCCCGGGCGGTGGGCCCGGATGTGTCCGGCACGCACGAGCGTGCTCGGGGCGGTGCCGCCGAGGTAGACCGAGCCCAGGTCGCTCACGTCCAGGGACAGGTCGGGCTCCCGGCCGGTCGGGACGCAGTCGGCCTTGCCGTCCCGGACGGTCAGCAGGTAGCGCCCGTGCTCGCCGAGGAACGGGTCGTCGACGTCGAGCACCAGCTCGCCGTCCATGAACCAGCCGCGCGCGGTCAGCGCACGCGGGACGTCCAGCAGCCGTACCCAGAGCCAGTCGGTGTCGTCGCTCACCTGGCCGGCCCGGAAGTCGGCGAGCTGCCAGCGCAGTGGGTGGTCGGGCGGGAGGTGCTTGAACACGACCTGAGTGACCAGGTCGTGTCCGAGTACGAACGTGACCAGGGCCGTGGAGACGGCGTCGTCGGTGGCGATGATCTCGTCGACCGTCAGGGTGCCGGGCTCGCCGAGCGAGTAGCTGGCGTACCCGTCCGGGACGCCGTCGGCGTCCCGGTGGACGGCGACGTACCGGGGCGCCGGAGAGACCGGGGGGTGCCCCGCGCCCAAGGCCCACCAATGGTGTGGCCGGGACAGCGCGCCGGGCTGCGCGCGGCGGTACCGGTCGTAAACCTCTTCCAGGATCTCGCCGCACTCGGCACGCCGCAGCAGCTCCACCGAGCCGGTGTCCGAGCCGGTCGCCGGGGCGTCGGCCGTTCCGCGCGCTCGGGGGAGGGCGAAGGCGGCCTTGTGGCGCTGCACCGTCAGCCGCTGCGTGTAGGTCGCCGGTCCGTAACCGAACCGGCGGTAGATCAGGGCCTCGGAGGCCAGCAGTACGGAGAGGAACTCCCCTCGCGCCCGCAACTCGGTGAGCTGATGCCGCATCATCGCGCTGAGCACGCCCTGGCGTCGGTGCGAGGGCAGGACGCCGACGCCGGTCACCCCGGCGGCCGGAACGAGGACCTCACCGGGCAGGGTCAGCTCGAAGGAATACGCACCGGCGGTGCCGACAGGCCGCCCGTCCGCCGTCACGGCGAGCAGTCCGCGGTCCATTTCGTAGGCCGACCACCAGACCCCGCCGCCCTCGGCCGGGGTTTCCGGGAAGCGCCCGAACGCGGCATGGAGTGTGTCGACGAAGACGTCGAGATCCTGGTCGGTCGTGGAACGGATCTCCATCACTGCCGCTGCCTCCCCCTGGATACCGACACCACGACTCATGGTGTCCCGCCACAGTGCAGCGTCGCCCCGTGGCCAGGTCAAGCGAATTACGGCTGCTCACAGCACAGCCCGCCTCGGGGGGAGGAGAGAGAGTTGCGGTGGCCGGGCTCGGCGGCGGCGATCCCCGCCGCCGCCCGCGGATGTCACCCTCCAGCCGCCGGGCGTGGAGGCTCGGACGCCGATGCGGCAAGCTCGGCCAGGTGGTGCAGCGAGTCGGTGAGATGCTCCGGACCGAACGGCGGGAACTGGATGTACTCCCTGATGAACTGCGGCACCGCCGACCAGTCGTAGGTGAGCGTGACCTCGGTCTCCGACGGACCGAGCGGCGAAAGGTCGTAACGCCAGAACCAGCCGCCGAACTCCAGGTGACCGTCGTCCTTCTGCTGCCCCGTCAGCCAGCCGATGGCGCGCGGCGGGTCGAGCACGTGGACTTTGTTGGCGACCTGGTAGTCACCGTTGGGATGGTTGGCGTGGTACATGTCCATCCGGAAGATCTGCCCCACCTCGGTCAGCGGCGCCCGGTCGACAGGTTCCTGAACCCAGCCGGTGCCGTCGATCGCAGCATGGGTCGTCGGGTCCGCCAGCACCGCGAAGACCCTCGCGACGGGCGCGGCGACAGCCAGGGTGGCGCTCACGTTCTCCTGGTCCACGGTTTCCCGGTCCACGGTCTCCTGGTCCACGGTGTGCACACTCCTTGTCATCTCGTCTCGGACCTCCCGCAGGCGCGGAAGGGGGGGGGGGCTCTTCCCCCCCATGCAGCGGAAGGGAGGATGTTCCTCACATGCAGACGACGCGGCGAGGCGAAACTCATCGGTCTTGCTCCGCGACATCTACATGGGTGAGCGGGCAGACCGTGGCGTTGGAGCGGGTTGCGCCCCCACGAGTCCGGCCTGCACACCACCGGGACTCGTGTCACCCGCCTGCGGCGGGTCAGCGGCGCCGGGCGATCGTCACTCCGTCGCGCAGCGGGAGCATCACCGAGTCCACCCGCTCGTCGGCCCTGATCAGGTCGTTCAGGCGCCGCATGGCCACGTGGTGCTCCTGCTGGTACGCGGGATCGAGGACGCGACCGCCGAGGAAGACGTTGTCCAGCACCACCAGCCCGCCCGGGCGCAGTCGGCGCACGATCTCCTCGTAGTACGCCGGGTAGTTGGTCTTGTCGGCGTCGATGAAAGCGATGTCGACTACCGGCTCCGCGTCGAGCGCGCGCAGCGTCTCCAGCGCGGGGGCGATGCGCAGGTCGATCCGGTCGGCGACGCCGGCCCGCTCCCAGTACGGCCGGCCGATCGAGGCCCACTCCTCGCTCACGTCGCAGGCGAGCAGCCGGCCGCCGTCTGCCAGGCCGCGGGCGATACAGAGGGTCGAGTAGCCGGTGAAGACGCCGACCTCGACCGCGAAGCGGGCGCCGGTCAGCCGGGTCAGCATCGTGAGCAGCGTGCCCTCGTCGGCGGAGACCTGCATGTGTGCAGCGCCGGCGGCGGCCTCACGGGTGGCGACGGCCAGCTCGCCGAGGATGCCGTCGGCCGGAGTGTGATGACCGAGCAGGTAGTCGGCGACGACCGGGGCCGTGGGTTCCAGCTCGCCGCCGTCGATCGCGGTGGTCCACTCGACCGCGAGTTCCTCCTGGGTGGCGAAGCGCACCAGATGACGGGTGATGACGTCCTGGACCCGGGTCAGCGACTCGGCGTCGACCGCGGTGGCGGTCAGCTCCAGCCGGTCCGCCGTGGGCGTCAGGGTGCAGGTCCCGGAAGCGACCGTGATCGTGCCGCGGCCGTCGGGCGTGAGGGTGGCGGCAGCTTTGTGGCCCATGTGCGAGACGAGTTGCTTGACGTAGCGGGCGGGGCGGACGGTGGCGACACGGGCGGTGGCGAGGGGCATCGTGCTCCTTGGGGTGTCTCAGGGCTAAGCGACGAGAATTCTCGCCACTTTCCTGAGGGGGATTCTGGGGCTGCCACGACGGAGTTGTCAAAAGTGTTTAGGTTCATGGACACTTTCGTTCATGGCAGAAGAGCAGTCCCCCGCCCACGGGAGCGATGCCGACCAGGAGGAGCACCGCCGTGACGAGCAGGGCCACCTGGTGCTGCGCTCGCCCGAGCAGTTCAAGGCCCTCGGGCATCCGGTGCGTCACCGTATGGTCAACGTCTTGCGCCAGCGTCCCGCAACGCTGCGTCAGCTCGCCGACGTGCTGGGGATGAGCAAGGGCACCATCGGTTACCACGTGCGCGTGCTGCGCGAGGCCGGACTGGTCCGGCTGGCCGAGACCCGCCAGGTGCGCGGTGGCACCGAGCAGTACTTCGCGCTGGTCAGCACCGGCTTCAAGGTGCACGAGGACGCGGCGGTCGGGCCGGAGTTCCTGATCAACGCCGCGCTCGGCGAAATGCTGCCGACGGAGCCCGGCCGGCCCTCGCACACCGTGCTGCGCCACCTGTGGCTCACCGACGACGAGGCGCACGCGCTGGAAGCCCGGCTGCGCGCGATGGCCGAGGAGCCGCATCCGGCCACCGACAGCGCACACAGCACGCCGTACGGGCTGCTGGTCAGCCTCTTCCGCGCCGACGTACCCAGCCTGCCGCCGGACGAGGGGGACTGACGGCCGGGCTCGTACCTTGGGGGGTGGCTACCGGCGGTGCCTCTGCGGTCGCCGTGGCGGTACTCACTCGGCGCCGTGCTCAGCGACGCACATCGTTGCTGGAGTCGTGCTGTTGCAGGAACTTCACGGATTTGCGGGCGAGGACGGCAGTGAAGTACTCGCGTGCGTCGGGGCGCAGCCGTGCCAGGGCGACCATGCCGGTGATGACGGCGTCGGCAACCTCGGCCTGGACGTCTGCCCACGAGTGGCTGTGCCCTTTTCGGGGATTGGTGCCCCGGGCGCCGATGACGGCCTGCGCGGCCTCGCCCACCTCCTCGGCGAGCTTGAGTACTTGCAACGTCCATTGCTCCTCTGGCTGGAGCCCGCTTTCGGTGTCGAGGCGGCTGAACGTGTCGGCCAGGCGTTGGACCGTGTCCCAGTCGTCGGCGGCAGTGGCATGCGGGCGGTGCTCGCGGGATTGTCGGGGCACTTCGGTCCTTCGCATGAGTGCCGGATCGCTGGTGAATCCGAGTCCCTCGTACAGGGACCTGGATTCGTCACTGGCGTGCAGTTCGAAGAGGGTGATGCCTTCCTGCCTCAGGTCGTCGAGGAGCGCCGTGAGGGCGGCCGTGGCGTGGCCGCGGCGTCGATGTCCGGGTTGGGTGGCCACGGCCTGGATGCGCGCGGCAAGTCCCTGCGGGTACCGAGGCGCGGGCAGTACGCGGCTGACCAGGGCCAGAGCGCAGGTGGCGAGTCCTGTGCCGGGTGCGTCGACGACGTAGGCCCGGGCATCGCCACCGGGCTGGAGACGTTCTGCCAGCTGGTCTCGGCACAGGGCCAGCCAGGCCGAGTCGAGCGGTTGGGAGAGGATCAGCTCCGATCGCAGGCGGGTGATGCCTTCGGCGTCGTCGGGCGTTGCGCGGCGGGGAGTGGTCACGGGATCGGTCCTTGTTGTTTCGGCGATGGGTGAGGCGGTAGGGGGAGCCGTTCGTGCGGTTGTCCCTGCGCTCCCGCCCGTTCAGGGCTGGGATCACGCGGGGGCGGGCGGGCGCGGCCGGGGTCATGCGGGATCTGCGACGGTGGGGGAGCCGGGGTGGGGGATGGTGCCCGCGGGGGCGTACTGGGCGGCCTGTGCGTCGAACATCGAGGCGTAGCGCCCTTGGGTGGCCATGAGTTCGTCGTGGCTGCCGTGTTCGACGAGCCGTCCGTGGTGCAGGACGTAGATGCGGTCGGCGTAGCGGACGCCGGACATGCGGTGGGTGACCAGGACGACGGCCCGGTTCGGGGCGGCGAGTCGGCGGATGCGGTCGAAGGCGGCGATCTCGGCTTCCGGATCGAGGGCGGAGGTGGGCTCGTCCACGATGAGCACGCCGTCGTCGTCCGAGGTGGAACTGCGCCAGTGGGTACGAGCGAGCCCGACCTTCTGCCACTCGCCGCCGGACAGTTCGCTGGCGCCGCGGAACATCCGAGCCAACAGGCTGTGCAAGCCGTCGGGAAGTTTCGCGATGACCGGTCCGGCACCCGCGTAGTCGACGGACGGCTGAAGGTCCTCGGGATCCGCTTCCCGGGCGGGCCGGCCGATCCGGATGTTCAACGCCGCGGTCACGGGCCAGCGTTGAAAGTCCTGGGTGAGCAGTGCGACGCGGTCGAAGATCTCCGAGCGGTCCAGGGAAGCGACGTCGGCATCACCCCACAGCACGGTCCCGCTCTGCGGCAGCAACAGACCCGACAACACCTTCATCAGCGTGCTCTTGCCGGAGCCGTTCTCGCCGACCACGGCGGTGACCGAGCCCATGGGCAGCGTGAGTGAGACCCCGTCCAGGGCGGGAGTTTCCCGGTCCGGGTAGCGGTAGCCGACCCGGTCGAGGACGACCTGCCCGACCTGTGCCGGAACGGGATCGCCCCCGCTGGGAATGGTGCGTCGTGCCGCCTCCTCCAGGAACCGGGCGTGGTCGCGGACGTAGAGGGACTCCTCGTGCAGCTGGTTCACGTTCATCACCAGTGCGCCCAGGCTCGCCGAGCCGGACCGGACGGCGATGACGGCGGTCCCGGCCACGGCCAGGCTCATGTGCCCGCTCATGATGAGCACGTACATGGCCGCGTACGTCGCCGCCATGGCGAGGCCGGACAGCGCGGCGGCCACCCACTCGGTGACGGCCTTGCCGGAGGCCAGCCGCTCCTGCTCGGCCTCGGCGCTCTCGGCCATCCGCTCGTAGCGGCTGAGCAGGAACGGCCCGACGGCGTGGATGCGCACTTCCTGGGCGGCGGTGCGCTCCGTGAGCAGGTTGCCGATGAGGCGGCTGGCCCGCACGTGCTCGATCCAGCTCATCACCGACACGTACCGTTCCTGCGCCACCCGCATCGCACCCCAGCCGCGCGGCGCCGCGATCAGGAGCAGCATCGGCAAGAGGACCGGGTGCAGGATGGTGAGCACGCCGGCCGTGGAGATCAGGGAGATGATCCCGTTCAGCGCGGCCACGCAGGCGCCGATCATGCGGCGGGCGGATCCGGGGCCGTACTGGGCGATGTCGATCAGCCGCCGGAACTCCGGGTCCTCGATGGCCTCCAGCTCCACTGACGCGGCGGCGGCCAGATACTGGGTCGTGGCGATCCGCTCGACCAGCGGCTCCAGCCGGCCCGCCCGCGAGGTGGACCAGCCGGCCAGGCCCGAGTTCACCACGGCCACGCCGGCGGCGGCGAGCAAGCCCGGCAGCACCGAGTGCAGCCGCTGCCCGGGGGTACCCGAGCCGAGCAGCGCGTGCATGACGGCGTTGACCGCGAGCAACCCGACCGCCGCGGCGGCACCCTGCCCGATCTCGCTGATCGCGACGGTGAGCAGAGCGCGGCGGTCCGCGTGCCACGCCATCCGCAAGGTCGCCCCGACCAGCCTCGGCATGGAGCGCAGAGCCGACACCATCGTCAAGTCGAGTCGGGCACGCTCGTGTTCCGACCAGCCGAAGTCGTAACGCAACGGACCGCCGAAAAGCTCCTGCTCGGCGTCGGAGACCTCCGGCTCGGCCATCCGCACGCGTCCGAAGAACCTCTTCACAGGCCGCCTCCCGGCCCGGACCGGCTCAGCGCCCGAAGAGCCGGCGTGGGCAGCCGCCGCGCCATCGCGGTCGATCTCATCTGTTCGTCTGCGTCGGCCGTAGTCAACGTCGTCCCCCTTGACGGTTGTGCGGCTGGTTCGTACGGCTCAACGAACCAGCCGGAATTTCGAACACATGTGTTTCGGTCGTGTCGGTAACCCCATGATTGAGCGCCCGCCGGAGCTTGCGGGTTGCACCGACCCGTGCGGCGCAAGGGCCGGCGCGGGAACGGCGGTGGCCGAAACGCCGAGCGTGCTGCCGTCCCGTGGACGATGTGGTGCCGCAGTTGCCCGCCGGGACGGCGGCGCGGTTCGGGGCGCTGGCGGAGAAGGGCAGCGGCAGCACCTCCAACAGCGCCGTAGCCACGCAGTGGACCTGCGACGGGGCCGGCCCGGCGCACCCCTGGATCGGCTGTACGCCGTGACCCGGCGGCGCGCCGTCATCGGGTTCAGGGCGCGATGACGGCGCACTGCTCACCCGCCAGGTCGGCCCGGGCCACCCCGAGATCGTGTGGCCCGCGTCCTCAGCAGGTCGCGGCGGCCGGGGACTGCGCCCGGGCCGCCGCGTGGTGCTTCGCTCAGGCGGCGGATCGTTCCACGGGAATCCACAGCACGGCGTCCGCCTGTGCCTCGTCCTGCGACAGGCTCACCTGCAGGATCTCGGGTCCCGGCCTGCTCTGGTACGGGTTCGACGGGAACCACTGCGTGAACACATCCCGCCACAGGTGCTGGAGCGCCTGCGGGAACGGGCCGGAGTTCTCGAAGACGGCCCACGCCCCGGCCGGGACGGCAAGGGCGTCCATGTCCTCAGGTGCCTCGGCGTACGTCACCACGCCGTGGTAGTAGTCGAGTTCGGTCCCCTCCGCCCGGCTCGGATCGAGCTGATCGCTCACCGCGACGATCCCCGCCGGCTCCTGGTCGGACAACGCCGTGATACGCCCCAGCATCTCGGGGCCGATGCCCCGGACGAACTCGGCGATCGCCGGGTTGGCCCCTTCATGGACGAGCGGGACACGGGCCTTCTTGCCGACCACACGGAACTCGTCCTTGTCCACGATCCTGTATCGCATACTGCTGCTCCCTTCGATGATGAGTCGGAAGGACATCCGGGGCTGGGAGTGCAGAACCGCACCGGTCCGCCGGGCCTCGCCCGGACCCACACCGTGGACAGCCCGGAACGCACGGGCAAAGGCTTCTCCCGAGCCGTAGCCGTAGCGCATCGCGACATCCAGCAGCGTGCGTTCACCGGCGAGCACTTCGGCGCCCGCCACGGTCAGCCGTCTGCGGCGCACGTACTCCGACAGCGGGACGCCCGCCAGCGCAGAGAACAGCCGACGGAAGTGATACTCCGACATCACTGCGATGCGCGCGAGCTCGGCCACATCGATCTGCCGATCGAGATGTGACTCGATGTGCTCCATGGCCTGGTTGAGCCGCTCCAGCATCCCGGTCCCCTTCCCTTTCGATCACTCACGTTAGGGAGGCACCACCCTGCCGGACCCGACATCCTGTGCCCGACCTGGTCGGGTCCCTCCGGGCGCGGGTGGCTTCTTCGGCCATGGTGTGGCCGCAGGTCGGCGGCGATGACGGAGCCGGTGCAGGGGCCGCGGCCCCTGTCGCGGGCGATGCCGTTGTGGTCCGAGGCCTGGGCGTGAGGGCGTCAGACCCTGAGCGGTCAGCGTCGGTGACGGGCGCCGCTGGTCCTTGCCGGGACCTTTCCTGCGAGGCGGTTTGCCGCTGGTCCTTGCCGGGACCTTTCCTGTGAGGCGGTTGGGTGCGCGGGCCTCCTCCCGGACACGCGAAGGCCCGGCCGCTGCGGGCCGGGCCTGGGTCTTGTGCGGGTCATGCCTTGTAGAAGTCGATGCCCTTCAGCGCCTGGTCGATCTGCTTGCCCTGCGACTCGGTGGTCGTGACGTCCGTGCAGGTGAAGCGCTGCGACGCCGGCCAGCCGGGGAGTGAACTTCGCCGATGAGCGAGTCGTTTGCGCAGGTCAGCGTGTCCTTCCTCGTGGTTTCAGCGGTACTCCCGGAGTTCTGGTGCGGGCAGCGGGGCCCCGTCGTAGCCCTGCACCTCACCGAACCGGACCCCCTTCGTCCAGTCCTCCCGGGCCTGCTCGATCTCGGCCTGGGAGCGGGCGGCGAAGTTCCTCCACATATCTCACTCCGCCGCTGTTTCCGCAGGTCAACGACCTGCGCGACTGCTCCTGGGGTAAAAGGTCAGCATCAGTCGCGAGGAGTCGGTCGGCCGTGGCGCGGGATACGTTGGTTCGTGGGATGGGCTCGTTCTCCAAGGAGCGCGAACACCCGCGGTCTCGGTGGTCGAAGTGCTCCCACCCCTACAAGTTCCGATACCGGTCGGCGGCCAGCAAGCAGATGGAGGAGTCGGGGTTCGCGGACCGCGACAAGGCCATTGGACGTTTGACGGAGATCTACAACGAGAAGAAGGCGGCACCGCGGTCTCAGTCGAAGGCGGAGCGCATCCAGAGTTACGGGTCGATGAGGTTCGAGGAGTACGTCGAGGAGTGGAAGGCCGGGCAACGGCACCTGGCTGTCGCGTCGGTGCGACACCTCGACTCCGTCCTGGAGCACCATCTCTATCCGGCGCTCGCCAGCCGACGGACGAACTCCTTCGACCACAAGGTGGTTGACGGCTTCATCCGCCTCATGGAACGCCGTTAGGCCCTGCTCCGAACCGGTGAGAGGCGAGTCCCGCGTGGGCGGCATTCTTGCAGGTTCAGGAGATGGACACGTTCAGGTATTCTGCCCTTTCTCGCACGCTCATGAACTGCGGTGCCATAGCCCCTCAAGAGTCCTGTGGTCCGCTCTGCAACCGCCGCCGTGACCTTGTCAGTGGACCGCGCGTTGAGGATTCCAGGGTCTGGTCAATTGCCGGTTTGGCCAACCGGCGATGATGGGCAATGTTGCGCGCTGCTGAACTGTTGAAAAGGCTCGTGCAGGCACCGACCGCCCTTGCTGGCCCCTGCCATCGGCATCAGCCGCCAGGTCGGTCCGTGCCCCTGATCAGCCAGCCGACGCTGTGCCGCATCCGACCGAAGTGGCCTGCGGCCGCGGGCCGAAGGCTGGGAGGCGGATGTGGCTTGCGGGCGGGTTCTCGCCCGCCGGGCCACGCTTTAGGCTGCGACCGCTCCGAAATCTGGCGATCTTTTGGAAGGTGTGCAGGATGAACCGAGCTCTCATGACCGCATTGGCGGCAGCAGCGTTGGTCGTGTCCGGGGGCAGCACCACCGCCTCCGCTTCCGATGCCCCGCCGCGAACCACGCACGGTCCTTGCCAGTACACCCAGACCCCGGACGAGCCGGCGGCGCGGCCGGTTCCCCTGCCGCCCGACCCACGGCACACCCCCAGTCACGGCACGGTCGGTATGGCTGTCCGGACCAGCCAGGGCCCGCTCCCGCTGCGTCTGGACAGGGCGAAGGCGCCGTGCACGGTCCAGAGCTTCGTGCACCTGGCGCGGCACCGGTTCTACGACCGTACGGTGTGCCATCGGCTGACGGCGTATCCGACGCTGAAGGTCCTGCAGTGTGGCGACCCGACCGGCACTGGCGAGGGTGGGCCGGGGTACGAGTACAAGGACGAGCTGCCGGTGGACCTGCCGCCGGCACCGAGCGATCCGACCGGCGTCCGTCGCCTTTACGGGCGCGGTTTGCTGGCGATGGCCAACGCCGGGCCGAACACGAACGGTTCGCAGTTCTTCGTCGTCTACGGCGACTCCGCGCTGCGACCGGACTACACGGTGTTCGGCACTGTCGGTGCCGCCGGCCTGAAGACGCTCGACAAGATCGCTGCTGGCGGTATCGAGCCAACTTCGCAGGACCCGGCGCCTGTCGACGGCATGCCCGCGCTGCGGACCGAGTTGCTTGGCGTCCGGCCGTCCTGCCGGCCCTGACGAACTGTGGTGCGTCACCGTGGGTCCAGCTATGTGCCTGGTCTCACGGTGATGTGAAGTAGCCGTTGCTGAACGCCTCGTGCTGCAATTCGCTGTGACGCTGGGCGGGCCGTCGGGCGGGTGGCGCGTCAGGGGCCGTAGGGGCTCCAGTGCCCGAGGAAGGGCTTCAGGTCGTCGGCTCGCGGCTCGGGGACGTCGGGCAACTGGGGCGGAGTTTCGCCTGACGCGGTACGCCTCCGCGTACCGGACGCGAGCCCCCTCCATGGCAGCTTCCCAGCGGACGCGCTTCTGGCGTGCCGCTTCGATCTCGTCGAGACGTCTGCGTTCTGCGGCTTCACCGCGGAGGGCACCTCCTGGGCGATCTCGGCGAGCTGCTCTTCGAGGAAGCGTCCGAGAGTGTCGGCCCATTCGCCCGCCCGGTGCGGTTGGCCACCGCTAAGGACGAAGCGGAGACGCTCGGACGGGGTGTAGTCGAAGCGGGGGATCCTGACCCAGGAGTACTTCTTCGCCTCGGTGAGTTCCTTCTCGGTGGCGACGTGCTCCGTCCGGTCCTGCTCCTGGAGGACGAGGAACCCCACGGTCTGTCCCTGCGCCGTGATGGTGAAGTGGGGAGATGCCCTGCGCCGGCGATGAGACGGGGGTGCGAAGCCAGTCTGTCCTGCCGAACTGGAGTGTCCGTCGTTCTCGGCGGCGGCGATCAGTGCCTGGACGAGTCGGAGAGCACGCCCTTGGACGGGCTTGGTCAGGCCCAGCGGCCGAAGTTCGTTCTGCATGGCCCGGACCACGGGGTGCGGCCGCACGAGCCGCGAGGGCACGGGACGGGTTCGAGGACGGCAAGACGCCAGGCGGGGATGTCGACGAGCTTGACCTCGTACCCGCCACGGCACCAGCCCCCGTACAGCTCCTTCGTCTCCGGGATCCTTCCGGACCTGCGGGCAGCGGCGATACGGGACGGCCAGTTTGCGGAGTCGGCAGTCGGTCTGCGCGCCGCCCGACGAGGAGCCGCCGCTGTCGTACTGCGGTCCGAGAACGTCGCTCACATCGACAGCCAGGTCGAGGGTGTTCACTCCGGATGACTAGGAATCGGAAGTTCCCTGCGCCACGGGGACAGCGGGTGCACAGCGCATTCGCATGCAGCGGTCACGGCGAATAGGTGGTCGGCAGTTCCAGCTTGAGTTCGTAGCCGCCGTCGGGCGTGGTGCCGGATGTGATGGTTCCGCCGAGGAGTTCGGCGCGTTGGCGCAAGCCGACGAGGCCGTGGTGGGAGCCGGGTAGGGAGAGAGCGGGTCGGGTGGGGGCCGTGTTGGTGACGGCAGTGCGGACACTGCCGTTCACGTGGCGGATGTGGACGGTGGCTCTGGCTCCCGGGGCGTGTTTGCGGACGTTGGTCAGGGCTTCTTGGACGGTGCGGTAGACGGCGCGCTGGACGGTGGGGGGAAGGTCGTCGGGCAGGTCCGTCTTCAGTTCTGCGTCGATGCCGCTGTTGTCGACCAGTCGCTGCAGGTCGGCGAGCGAGGGCTGTGGGGTGAGTTCTGTCGGACGGCTGCCGGAGGCGCGGAGCACACTGACCATGTGCCGCAGTTCCTCCAGGGTCTGCACACTGAGGCGCCGGATCGCAGCCGCGGCTTCCTTGGTCTCAGCGTCCCGGTTGCCCACGTGGAGTGCTCCGGCCTGTACGGCGATGAGGCTGACCTGGTGGGAGACCACGTCGTGCATCTCCCGGGCAAGCTGTGCGCGCTCCTTCGCCAGGACGCTCTGGGCGGTCAGCAGCCGTTCGTGCTCGCGGGCCTCGGTGATTTCGGTGAGCCGGAGCGACAGCTCGCGGCGGGCCTGGACGAGTTGGCCCAGGAAGACGGGGGCAGCAGCCGTGGCGACGGCGTAGATGAGGCGGACAAGGTTGTCGGTGCCGGCGAGTTCGGTGCTCCTCAGGGTCGTCCATGGCCATGGCAGGAAGTCGCTGATCGCGTACGTCAGGGCGCAGCCGGCCAGCAGGACGCGGTGGCGGCTGAGCGAGGAGAGCGTATACAGCGCGGCCGTGGTGGCGAACACCGCGTCGGTGACCAGAGCGGCGGGGAGAGCGAGCAGGAAGGTCGTCAAGGGTAGGCGGCGGCGCAGAGCGAGGGCGAAGGCGGCGAGTAGCGCGCAGGCCATGGCCGCTCGCTGGTCGAAGTCGACGTTGGCCCACGTGTCCGCCAGCGCGACCAGCACGAGGACGGCGTCCACCAGCGGAGCCGGTGCCCCTCGGCGCTTCACCCGGCGTCCTCGTCCCGCGATGGACGCAGCAGGCCCGCGCGCTCAGCGAGCAAGGCCGCCTGGACGCGACTGCTGACTTCCAGTTTGCTGAGCACGGTGCTGACATGGCCTTTTACTGTGCCGGTGCTCAGGTGCATCCGTTCGCCGATGTCGTTGTTCGCCAGCCCTTCGGCCATGAGCACGAGGACGGCCCTCTCGCGCTCGGTCAGCCGGGCGGCGAGGCGGGCGGCGGGCTCGCGGCCGTCCTGGTCGAGGTAACCGTTCACCACCGTGCGGGTCACCTTGGACGACAGCACCGTCCCGCCCTCGGCCAGGGCTCTCACGAGATAGGGGAGCTGCTCGGGGTCGCTGTCCTTGAGTAGATAGCCGGCGGCGCCCGAGCGCAGCGCAGTCGTCACGTATTCGTCGGTGTCGAATGTGGTGAGCATGGCCACCACCGGGGGGTCCGGCATGCGGTGGAGGTCAGCCAGGACTGTGAGGCCGTCGACGTCCGGCATCCTGATGTCCAGCAGAACGATGTCAGGGCGTGACTTGCGAACCGCCCGCACGGCCTCGCTGCCGGGAACCGCCGCGACGACCTCGATGTCGTCTGACGCATTGAGGATGTGGGTGAAGCCCGTGCGGATCAGTGCTTCGTCGTCGACCACCAGTACCCGGATCACTTGCGCTCCGCTCGTCGCATGCCCGCCGTTGGATGCGTACCACCGAGGGAGCCGTCATGCGGCGGGTCTGAGGCGATTTCCGCCGATTGGCGGCGCGGCCCCAGCCAGTCGGCCGGAATGGGTGTGGCCGGTTGGCAGGGTGCTTCCGGAAAGGCGCCGGGTGATCCGTGGCGGGTGTTTGGCAAGACTTGAAGACATGATGCAGAGCGCAACGCTTGCTGCGCCGACAGAAGCGCCGCGTGAGCTTGAGGCGGATGCCTCCTCCGGCCCAGCCGGGACGTCCTCGACGGGACGGCTGATCGGTATCGACCTGGCCCGCGGCCTCGCAGTCTTCGGCATGTACTCCGCCCATGTCGGCCCCGACGCAGCAGTGGGCGGACCGGTGGGGTTCCTGGTGGAGACGGCGCGAGGTCGATCCTCCGCCCTCTTCGCGGTGCTCGCTGGCTTCTCGCTGGTCATCATCACCGGCCGTCCGTATCCCCGCACTGGGCAGGCCGGCCGTCAAGCGGTGGCCAGGATCGCGATCCGCGCCGCCTTCCTCGTGGCACTCGGCTACGCCCTGACCGCCCTGGGCACCAAGGTGGACGTGATCCTCAGCTTCTACGGGCTGCTCTTCCTGGTCGTCCTCCCGCTGCACCGGCTACGGGCGGGTCCGCTCGCCCTCATCGCCGCTGCGGTCGCCTTGATCCTGCCCCAGGCCCTGTACGTAGTACGGATGTCTATCGAGGAGGGAACCTGGGCGGACGCTGTCATGGGCTGGGACCCGCTGGCCCGGATCAGCGGCACAGAGGGCATCCTCGAACTTCTGTTCACCGGTGAGTATCCGGTTCTGACCTGGATGCCGTTCCTGGTCGCGGGCATGGCTGTGGCCCGGCTCGATCTCACTCGGTCGGTCATCAGGTCTCGGCTGGCTGTCGCCGGCGGTGCGCTCGCTCTGTTCGGCTACGGCGGCTCCTGGTTGGCCCTGCGTCTGGTCCCGCACGCTCTGTCCACCGTCGCGGCCGCGACGGACGGCGGTTCAGCGTCGTCGGCATGGTGGTCCGACACCGTCGGTGAACCCGAGAACGGCGCCCCGTTCGCCTGGCTGTTGGTGGCCGCACCGCACAGCCAGACGACATTTTCGATCCTCGGCAACACGGGCGTCGCATTGATGGTGGTGACCGGCTGCATGGCCGTCGCCGACCGGATGCCGCGGATCACGCGCCTGGCCACACCCGTCGCAGCGGTCGGCGTGATGGCCCTGACCGTCTACGTCCTGCACATCCTCGCCCTGTGGTTCTTCGCCGACGTCTGGTACGTACCGGCGATCGAGGGCGAAACCATGAGCGCGTTGCCGGTACTCCTCGGCTTCATCGCGGCTGCCATGCTCCTGGCGACCGTATGGACCCGGCTGTTCCGGCGCGGCCCGCTCGAGTACCTGCTGCACCTCGCCACTCGGCCCGCGCGGCACATCAAGTAGGACGGAGGCGACGCCACGCCTGGGCGGGGTCAGAGGCCTCCCGGCTCCTCGCCCTTCTCGGGCCGCAGCGACGGCAGCGCCAGGTCCGTCAGCTCAGCCTCCACCAGCGTCCCCGCCGAGCACCCGGTCCACGCCCCCCAGGCGTGAGGCCCGGCAGCGCGGCGATCTCGCGCCGGGTGCGCCGATCGTGGCGTCTTCCAGCGGCACGCTCGGCCTCGGGCTGGCCCTGGCCGGGCTGACCTACGGCCATCCGGTCACCGTCGTCTCCGATCCGGGTCTGGAAGCGTCGATGGTCCGGCTGCTCACCGCGCTCGGCGCCCACGTCGACCAGGTGGCCCGTCCCCACCCGGAGGGAGGCTGGCAGCAGGCCCGCCGCGAGCGGGTCGCCGAACTGCTGGACCTCACCCCGGGTGCCTACTGCCCCGACCAGTACCACAACCCCGACAACGTCGGGGCCTACCGGCCGCTGGCCGTCGAGCTCATCGCCCAGCTCGGCCGTATCGACGTCCTGGTGGCCGCAGTGGGCACCGGCGGGCACTCCGCCGGCACCGCCGCCGTGCTGCGCGAATCCTTCCCCGACCTGATCCTCATCGGAGCGGACGCGGTCGGCTCGTCCATCTTCGGCCAGCCCGCCGGGCCGCGGCCCATGCGCGGCCTGGGCTCCAGCATCCACCCGGCCAACGTCGACTACGCAGCCTTCGCCGAGGTGCACTGGGTGGGCCCCGCCGAGGCGGTATGGGCATGCCGACAGCTGGCCCGCCGCCACTACGCGTCCGGCGGCTGGAGCGTTGGCGCGGTCGCGCTCGTCGCCGGATGGGCCGCACGGACCTACCCGGCCGGAACCCGGATCGCCACGATCTTCCCCGACGGCCCGCACCGCTACCTGGAAACCGTCTACAACGACGCCTGATGCCGTGACCACCAACTCTTCGACAGCGACAAATCCTTCGAGCCCGACGAGATCGCCGACCCGGACGAGCGCGTGGTGACCCGCTGGACGCGGTGCCGTCGGGTCCGTGACCCGCTGGGGGATAAGCGCATCGGCGTGAAGGCGAGCCGCGACCTGCTGGGTGCCGAACGCGTTGATGTGAAGGCGGGTGTGCGATGAGGCGGCTGCAAGCCCAGGTGGCCTCTTTCAACCGGCCGGTCCGGCTGCTGATGGCCAACCAGTTCGCCATCAACCTCGGCTTCTCCATGCTCATGCCCTACCTGGCCGACCATCTCGCGCACGGCCTCGGCCTCGCCGCCTGGGCCGTCGGCCTGGTGCTCGGCGTGCGCAACCTCAGCCAGCAGGGCATGTTCCTCGTCGGTGGCACCCTCGCCGACCGCTACGGCTGCAAGCCGATGATCCTAATCGGGTGCACGCTCAGGACGGTCGCGTTCGGGCTTCTCTCCGCGGCGAGTTCGCTCCCTGCACTGATCGTGGCCTCGGCACTGACGGGCCTGGCCGGAGCACTCTTCAACCCGGCCGTGCGAGCGTACCTGGCCCAGGATGCGGGCGAAGACCGGCGCGTCGAAGCGTTCGCCGCCTTCAACGTCTTCTACCAGGCCGGCGTCCTCGTCGGCCCGCTCGCCGGACTCACCCTGCTCACCTGGGACTTCAGCGCCGTATGCGCGGTCACCGCGCTCATCTTCGGGGCGCTGGCCGTGCTCCAGGTCCGCGCCCTGCCTGCCCACCCCCCCGGCCGACCGCGGGGCCGAGCCTGCCTGGCGGGCGATGGCTGCCGACTGGCGGACCATCGCCGCCAACCGCCCTTTCCTGCTCTTCGCCGCCGCCATGTCGGGCTCCTACGTCCTGGCTTTCCAGGTCTATCTCGCCCTCCCGCTCCGCGCCCGTGACGTCTTCGGTGAGCAGACCGGGTTGGTGACCGGTGCGGTCTTCGCCGTCTCGGCGCTGGCCGCGCTGTCCGGGCAGCTGAAGCTCACGGCGTGGGCGAAGCGCACTCTGCCCGGACCACGGGCCATCGTGTACGGGCTCGTGGTGATGGGGGCCGCCTTCCTGCCGCTGCTCCCCACGTCGTACGACGCCGCGGTCGGGATCAGCGCCCTTGCGGTATGCGCGGCGCTGCTGGCCTGGGGCGGGGCGCTGCTCTATCCCTTGGAGATGGACACCGTCGTCCGGCTCTCCGGCGACCGGCTCGTCGCGACGTACTACGGCGCCTACAACACCGCCTCGGGCGTAGCGGTCTCCCTCGGCAACCTGGCCGTCGGCGCGTTGTTCGACACGGGGGTGCCGTGGCTGCCGTGGGCCGCTCTGGCCGGCACCGGACTTGTCTGCGCGGGGCTCGTGTCCCGGCTGCACCGTGCCGGCTACCTCGCGGCCAAGCCTGTTCCTGTACCGGGATGAGGCGACGCGCTGCTCGGAGCAGCAGGCAGGTCAGGCCGCAGCACCCGTTCTGCGACAGCCACTACGCCGCTCTTTCCCCGCAGAGGTTCGTTCCGTGACCGCTGACTGTGCACAAGGGCCCGGTCAGCACGGTGATGGGGAGGGACGGATGCTGACCAGAGTCTCGGCCAGGACATGCGTCGGCCGGCTGGACGCTCCAGACGCCACCGTGCCACGTGAGGCAGACGGTGGACAGGAGCGGTACCTGGAGTGCCCGGAAGGCTCGGGCCGGTGCGGACAGGGCATGCACGAGCATGGCCTGAACGACGGCTCGTTCGGCGATGACCAGTGCGCGGCCCGTGTCCGGGCGCAGGCTGCCGAGCCAGTGCGCGGTCCGGTGGCAGAGCTGGCGTACGGTTTCGCCGCCGTGTGGCGCGGCATCAGGGTCCGTGAGCCAGGCACTGTATCCGTACGGGTCTGCGGCGGCGATGTCGTCCGCTGTGCGGCCGCGCCAGGTGCCGTAGTCGATGTCGCGCAGTGCGGGCTCCACTGCGGCCTTCAGCCCGAAGGCTGCGGCGGTCAGCGCCGCGTCGGCCGAAGGCGATCTCATGGCCGACGAGTGCGGAGGAACCGATGCCGGGGCAGCGCCCTCGCCGGGGAGCCGGCGCTCCCTGAGCGGGGGCTGACCGAAGACTGTGTCTGCGGATGTGTCTGCGGGCTGCGCGCACAGAAGTGTCAGGTGGATCCTCATACGGCTGCCCTCCTCTCCACGTCGCGGCGCACGAGCGGTCGACCCGCTGCGTGACGCGCTCTCCAGGGTTCACGCACACTCCTGCCGTAGCCATCCGCCAGAAGTCCGGAACGTCCCCGCCAGATGGCCAGTGCGGGCCCTGCCACCTGGAGGGCCTTCGATCGGAGCCGTCGAGGACTGAGGACCGCCCGGCCCGTCAGCGGTGGGCGTGGGGGCCGTCGGCCACAGGGTGGTGGCTGTGCCGCCAGCCACCCTCCGCTCGTCCGGCGCCCACCAGGTGTGGATGGTCCTGGTGCAGGTCGGCGTGCTCGTGCTCGAGGACTGCCGATTCCTTCGACGGCCACATCCCCACCGCCAGCAGCCCGGCCACCAGTGTGATCGCGCCCAGCGCGGCCACGGCCGACTCCAGGCCCGCCATCGACCCCAGCCACCCGGCCAGCGGGTATGTCAGCAGCCAGCAGCTGTGGGACAGGGAGAACTGGGCGGCGAAGGCGGACGTACGCTCCTCGGGTGGGGCCGAGCGGCGGATCAGCCGTCCGGTCGGGGTCAGCACCATCGAGCAGCCGGCGCCGAAGGCCGCCCAGGTCAGCAGCAGGGCGGGCCAGCGCCAGGTGCCGCCGCCCGCGGCTGTGAGGACGCCGAGCGCGACGAAGACGACGGTGATCAGCAGGGCGCCGCGCAGCATCACCGTGCGGTCGGAGACCCGTTCCAGGACGCGGGGCAGCAGCAGCGCGACGACCATCGAGCCGCCGCCGTAGGCGCCGAGCGCCCAGGACAGGTCGGCCGCGCTGCGGCCCAGGTGGTCGCGGACGTACACCACGCTGTTGACGGTGACCATCGCGCTCGGCGCCGCCACGGCCAGGTTGAGCAGGAGCAGGGCCCGCAGCTGGGGCGTGGCGAAGAAGAGGCGGCTGCCTGCGGTGGCCCTGGCGTAGACGCCGCCGGTGTGGGGCTCGGCCGCGGCGGCCGGTTTCGGCAGTACCGCCGAGACCACGAGGGCCGCTGAGGCCAGGAACCCGGCCACGGTGCCGAGGAAAAGCCAGTTGTACGTGATCAGGGAGAGCAGGGCGGCGGCCAGGGTAGGGCTCAACAGGCTCTCCAGGTCGTAGGCGAGGCGCGAGAGGGACAGCGCCTGGGTGTAGTCACGCTCGGCGGGGAGCACGTCGGGGATGACGGCCTGGAAGGCCGGAGTGAACGCGGCGGACGCCGATTGCAGCAGGAAGACCAGGACGTATACCTGCCAGACCTGGTCCACGAACGGCAGGGTCAGCGCGACGGTGGCCCGGGTCGGGTCCGCGCCCACCATCAGGGCCCGGCGCGGCAGCCGGTCGGCGACCGCGCTGATCGCCGGGCGATCGCCACATACGCCACGATCTTGATCGCGAGCGCCGTGCCGAGGACCGAGCCCGCGTCGGCACCTGCGATGTCGTACGCCAGCAGACCGAGCGCGACCGTGGCGAGACCCGTGCCCACCAGGGCGATGACCTGGGCGGTGAAGAGATGCCGGTAGGTGCGGTTGCGCAGGACGGTGAGCACTCGAGAGTCCCTCGGCACGTCGGAGGTGGGCGCGACTGCCTGTCACTGTACATATAGGTGCGCACCTGCGCACATGTTGACGGCCAAGTTCGGCGTGAGGGCGGCGGCTTTGGCTCGATGGCGGCCTCTACCCTGTGTGCATGCCTGCTCGCGAGCCCTTGCCAACTGCACCTGGTGCGCATCTGCGCCCCCCGGACAGCGCGCGTCTCGCGGAGGCGACCGAGGTGTTCGCGATGCTGTCCGACGTAACCCGGCTGCACCTGCTGTGGCTGATCGCGCAAGGGGAGTCGGATGTCGGATCGCTGGCCGATCGGTGTGCGGCGTCCCGCACGGCGGTGAGCCAGCATCTGGCGAAGCTGCGTCTCGCCGGGCTGGTGGAGACGCGGCGCGAGGGCCGGCATGTCTACTACAGCCTCCGCGACGGGCATCTGCGGCGGTTGGTGCTGGAGGCGCTGAGCCACGCCGATCACCGGGTCAGTGGGCAGGCCCCGCACGGTTGACCGGGTCTGCGCGGACCACCGAGAGGGCCCGGCCGACCAGCGGACATGTGCCGCCGGGTCGGCCGGGCCGGTCGGAGCAGCTGGTTACGCGGACGCGGTGCCCCGGCGACGTACGAGATAGATGGCGCCGCCCGCCACGGCGACCACCGCGATGCCGATGCCGGCCCAGGTGCTGGCGGACAGCCCGCCGTCCTCGCCCTTTTCCTCGGCCTTGGCGGCGGGAGAGGCCGACGGGGTCGTCGCCTGCGTGGTCGGTGTGGGGGAGGCCGACGCGGTCTCACTGGGAGACGGGCTGATCGGCTTCGCGCCCGGCGCGGCTGCCTTCAGCTTGAGGACGGGCGCGGGGTTCTCGCCGTTCTCGTCCAGCTCGATCCAGCGGTCGGTGCGGCCGTCGCTGTAGGTCTGCAGCGTCTTGAACGCCAGCTCCTTCGCGTCGGGGAGCTGCTTGACGACGATGGAGTACTCCGCGTTGTCGCCGGTCTTCACGGCCGGGCCCTCGACGGTGTAGCCGTCGTCGCCGGCGCTGAACCTCCAGCCCTTGGGTCCCTCGCCGTAGACGACGTCGGCGGGCGCGATGCCCTCGGGCAGGACGACGCGGATCTTGGTGATGCCGGCGGTGTCGGACTCCGACTCGGCCTCGAAGGTGATCTTCGCGTTCTTGGCGAGGGCCTGTGCCTGGTCGGACTCGACCTCGACGTGGGCTGAGGCTGGGCCCGCGGTGAGCAGGACGGCGGTGGCGGCCGAGGCGGTCAGCATGGTCAGGCGGCGGGCGGTGCGGTGCTTGCTGATGGCACGAAGCATGGGTGTCTCCAGGCGTGGGGGACTGCGGGGCGGTCGAACGGCCGTTCCCGCAAGGTCAGTTGGCGTGAGTCAGTCCCGTGCGGGGAGGACCCCTTCGCACCACCACGTCCGCGAGCACCGTCCCCTTCAGGGGCGGCCGTTCCAGCCAAGTGTGCAGCAGAGGCGGCAGCCCGGCTTCCGCCGGTGCTGCACGCTGCGTGAGCAGCTTCCAGGCTGTGGCGATGTGTTGCCGTACGACGTCGACCGCGGTCGTCAGACCACGCGCCAGCGCCCAGCAGACGGCGTCCGCTCGGTGCAGCAGTACGGCGACCAGCACGGCCGCGAGCGCGTGCACCGCCGTCATCGCCAGAGAGTCGTGCAGCCGCTCGTGCCAGGCGCCGTGTGCGCCCGTGCCGTGATGCATGTCCCCCGGCATGGCCATGGGAGCCGAAGCGTCCGGGTGCTGCGTCATGAGCCACAGATGCAGTCCGGCCTGGGCCGCACCGCAGGTTGCCACCACGGCGGCCAGCGAGCGCGGGCGCTGAGCGCCCAGAAGCCCCACGGCAAACAGCACCGCGCCCGCAGCCGCGCCATGCCGCCACGGCATCGGCCCCTCGGCGACGAGATGGTGTGCGCTCACCCCCAGGACCGTACCGACGACGGCGAACACGGCCGCCCGCGCAACAGGGAGCGGCGCGCGCTGCGGCGTCGTACGGAGCTTGGTCATGGCCTGCCCATCATCGGGCATGGCCCCGCTCGCGCGGAGGCGGGATCCGGTAAGAAGCGGATCGCCGGGAATTCCCTCTCCGGGGCGGCGTGTGCGCTCGGGGCAGGGGCGTGGTCACGGGCAGTTCGGATGCCGCCTTGCAGGCAGCGGTCGTTTCTTGGGATGCCATGTTCGCCGCCGGGATCGGACGGTAGTGCCCCTCCCCCTGAAGCTGTTGGGTTCCCACAATCGCCCGAGTGGTCGGCCTACGACGACCGGCCCCGAAGGCTAATCGGCTCCGGGGGCAGCATCAGCCGACAACGCGACGCAGATGATCTCTCCCTCATGCCGAGCTCCAAGGAGTGAGCACACCGCTTCACCATGTGCTGATGACTGGTCAGTAAAGTCAGCATTGGGTCAGGATTCGTCCGGCCAAAGCTGCCCTCATATGACCAGGCCTTGGAAACGCGGGCAGTCCCGGAGGCAGCATGCAAGGGTCCGCGCCACCAGCGATCCTCGTGGGAGGATAGGCGAAGAGACGGTCTCGAATGCCCTGGACCGCAAATCCGAGTTTTCCCGGGTCAGCGCATCCTTCCGCGTGGTTTCAACGGCACCGGCGGCAGCTCGGGTGCGGGCAGCGGGGCCCCGTCGTAGCCCTGCACCTCACCGAACCGGACCCCCTTCGTCCAGTCCTCCCGGGCCTGCTCGATCTCGGCCTGGGAGCGGGCGACGAAGTTCCACCACATGACCAGCTCCTCGGCGAACGGCTCGCCGCCGAGCAGCATGAGCCCGGCGTCCGACTCGGCGCGCAGCGGGAGTTCGGAGCGCCCGCAGCCCAGGTACAGCAGTGAGCCGGGCAGCACCGGCACGCCGTCCACGTGCACCTCTCCCGACATGGCCAGCACGCCGTACTCGAAGTCGGGTTCGAGGGGGAGACGGACCTCGGCGCCCCGGCGCAGGGCGAGGTCGGCGCCGACGATGGGGGTGTACGTCGTACCGGGCGAGACCGAGCTGTCCAGGCCGCCGAGGATCACCGTGGCGGTCAGGCCGGGCGCGGTCACCGTCGGCAGCTCGGGGTGGTACTCGAACGTGGGGTCGGTGTGCCGGTGTTCGTCCGGCAGGGCGACCCACAGCTGGGCGCCGTGCAGGAAGCGGGCGTGCGGGCGGGGGCTCTCCTCGGAGTGGCTGATCGCGCGGCCCGAGGTCATCAGGCCCAGCTGCCGGGGCCGGATCGTCTGGAGGCTGCCGGTCGAATCCCGGTGCAGCACCTCGCCCTCGTGCAGCCAGCTGACCGTCTGGAGCCCGATGTGCGGGTGGGGCGGGACCTGCATGCCGGGCTCGTCGGCGATGTCGTCCGGGCCGTAGTGGTCCACGAAGGCCCACGCCCCGATCATGCGCCGGCCGAGGTTCGGCAACAGCCTGCGCACCTCCGTCGACTCGCCCAGCTTCACGTGCCGGGGACTCAGCAGCTCGCGGACGGGTTCGCCGACGACGAATCCGCGGCCACCGCAGACACTGGGCACGGGCGCGCGGTCAAGGTTGCTCATGCCGCCCAACCTAGCGCTGTGCGAGCCCGAGCGGCGGGTGCCGAAACCTCGATGTCCCCTGCTCGCCGGATCGGCCGACGTGCAGCGCATGCGCCGGTGCCCTCAGGCTGCCGGGCGCTCGGGTACGGCCGGCCCGTGGACGGGCTCACCGGCCCCGGACCGGGGACGGCGTGCCGTCGGCAGGTGGGGGAGCAGCGCGTGCTCCCCGGCGTCAACGCCCCCGGCGAGACCCGGCAGCCCGGCGGGCCGTGCCGGTCAGGCCGTGCCGCCTCCGGGGTCGGTCGACCACTCCGGGGCCAGTACCGACCAGATCTCCTCGTCGTGGCGCTCGCCCCGGTACAGGTAGCTCTCCCGCAGGACCGCCTCCTTGCGCATGCCGAGTCGGCGGGCGACCGCGATGCTGGGCGTGTTGCCGGCCGACACCCACCACTCCACGCGGTGGACGCCCCGCTCGCGGATCGCCCAGTCGATCAGCAGCCGTGCCGCCCGGGTCACCAGACCCCGGCCCACCGCGGCGGGCTCCAGCCAGCAGCCCGCCTCCGCCGTGCCCTGGGCCACGTCCAGCGTGCGCAGGATCACCGCCCCGACCAGCCTGCCGTCGAGCCGGATCGCCCGGATGAGCCCCCCGTCGGCCGCCTCCTTCCCGGCGTACGCCTCGAGGAAGGCCCGGCTGGAGGCCAGGTCCGTGACCACGTCCGGCAGCCCGTTGAACCGCCCGATGAACTCCCGGCCCCGGTCCACATGGGCGAGGAACTCCTCGGCCTGCCAGGGCTGGAGGGGACACAGCTCGGCACCGTCGTCACCGAGAGAGGTCGCGAACATGGTCACCTTCGGGTGAGGGGATGGGACATCTGGTACGCCAGCCTACGATCGGCCCCCTCCCCGAGGGCCGTCAGGGCCTCGTCCAGCTCCATGAACCACGCCCAGGGCTGCCGCCCGTCGGCACCGGCCAGCCGCGCCACCACGAGATCCTCCAGCTGCGGGACCCGCTTGTTCTTCCAGATCTTGTCGGCCAGGCTCACCAGCAGGTCCTCGACACCGGCCGCGGGCGGCCAGGACGCGTGGGTGCCGGCGAAGCGGGCGAGTCCGGCCGGGACCCCGAGCGCCAGCAGCAATTCCTCCCCGGCTGCCTCGTGTTGTGCTCCGGGGCTGGACAGCTCGGCCGGGTGCAGGGCCTTGCCGATGTCGTGCGTGGCGGCACCGAACAGCACCGCGCCGGCGTCGAACTCCAGCTCCGGGCAGTGCCGTCGGACCCACTCCACCAGCTGCGCGGCGACATCGTGCACCGCCCGGAGGTGGGCCACCAGCCGGGGCGGGGCGTCCACCTGCTCCAGCAGCGAAGCGGCCCGGTCCGGCAGTGGGCGCAGGGGTGGATCGTCGGTGTCGTCCGTCGCGATCGACGCTGTGTGTCCGGCTGTCACCGTGCCAGAGTAATCACCGTCGTGCGTCGGAGGGTTGGCAGACGGGAGCACGGATGGACACGGTGCACACGGCCTTTCTGCTCGGCACGGGTGTGTTCTGGACGGCGGCCTATGTGCTGCTGATCCGCAGGGGGGTGCGGGAGCGGACCTTCGGGATGCCCGTCGTCGCCTTCGCCACCAACATCAGCTGGGAGTTCATGTTCGCGTTCGTGCGGCCCCCGTCCGGGGTCATGCACGTCGTCAACATCGTCTGGTTCTGCTTCGACCTGGCCATCGGCTACACGGTCGTTCGCCACGGCCGGCCGGAATTCCCGTACCTGCCCGACCGGTTCTTCCTGCCTGCCCTCGCCGTGCTGCTCGCCCTCGCCTACCCGGGGATGAACTACGCCTCCGAGCAGTTCGACGAGGGCGCCGGCACCATCACCGCGTTCGGCAGCAACCTGGCGATGTCGGCCATGTTCCTCGCGATGCTCGCCGCCCGCCGGGGCACACGCGGCCAGTCGACCGGCATCGCGCTGGCCAAGCTGCTGGGCACGGCCTGCGCCTCCCTGGCGATGCTGACCACCGCCGACCCGGCGCCCCGCTACGACGGCGCCCTCATGCGCTACCTCTACCTCGCCTGCTTCCTGCTCGACCTCGCCTACCTGGCCGCCCTGCACGCCGTACGCCGTGCGGAATCCCGGACCTGACATCGTTGTCCGCGCCTGCCTGGATGGCGGGGCCGACGCGCCGGGCCGACGATGGACACGAGGGGTACGGCCGCCGCCGTAGCGCCGGTGCCGTCGGAGGCAGCCGGGAGACGGAGGCCGGCCCCGGCCGCGGTCAGCGGCTGGAAGGGAGGACACCGTCATGCTGGAAGTGAAGACGGTCGAAAAGCCGGACGAACGGCGCGACTTCCCCCGTGGCCACCTCGAAGCCCTCCATCTGACCGGACTCGACTTCGCGGTGGCCACCTTCGAACCGGGCTGGCGCTGGTCGGAGTCCGTGGCACCGCTCGCGGGGACGGAGAGCTGCATGGTGCACCACAACGGGTTTGTGGTGCAGGGACGGATGCACATCCGCATGGACGACGGCGGCGAGAGCGAGGTCGGCCCGGGTGACGTCTTCGCCTGTTCGGCCGGTCACGACGCCTGGGTGGTCGGTGACGAGCAGGTCGTGGTCTACGACTTCGCGGGAGGCATGGCACAGGATTACGCCAAGGCTCAGGGGACGTGAGTCACCGCGCAGCTGCCCCGCGGTGCACGTCACCGCGGGGCACTCGCATGCGGAGCCGTGCCCGGTCAGACCGTGACGACGACCTTGCCTCGCGCGTGTTCCTCTTCCAGGTACCGGATGGCCGCGGGCGCCTCACCCAGCGGATAGGTCCGGTCGATCACCGGTGCGAGCTTTCCGGAGTCGGCCAGTTCCCGCAGGTCCGCCAGCACCGCCTTGCCGGGTGCCGGGCCGATGAGCGGGCGCAGCCGCTGACGGACGAACGGGGAGAGCGCGACTCCCTTGAGGATGAGGACGGGAGCCCCGAGGAACTGCCCCGACCTGCCCCCGCTGCCGAGGACGAGCGTTCCGGTGGGGGTGAGGGCGCGCCGCAGGCCGGCGATCCCGTGGCCCGCCACAAGGTCGAGGACGACGTCGTAGCGTCGCCCCGCACGTGTGAAGTCCTCGCGGGTGTAGTCCACGACATGGTCCGCACCCAGCGAGCGGATCAGCTCGGTGTTGCGCGTGCTGCACACGCCGGTCACCTCCGCGCCGAGCGCCTTGGCGATCTGCACGGCGAACGTGCCGACGCCGCCGGAGGCGCCGTTGACCAGCACCCGCTGCCCCGGCCGGACCCCCGCCACGTCCCGCAGGCCCCGCAGCGCGGTGTTCCCGGCCAGCGGCAGCACCGCCGCCTGCGCGAAGGTCAGGGAGGCCGGCTTGCGCTCCACCCAGGCGTCCGGGACGCACACGTACTCCGCGAACGTGCCGTCGACCTCGCCGAACACCTCGTCGCCGGGCCGGAGGTCCCGGACGTTCCGGCCGGCCGCCGCCACCTCGCCCGCGAAGTCCCGGCCGCGGATCCGGGCCCGGGGCGCGCGGCGGCCCAGCGCCAGCCGGGCTATGTACGGGTCACCGCGCATGAGGTGCCAGTCGTACGCGTTCAGTCCGGCCGCCCGCACCCGCACCAGTACCTCGTCGTCCCCGGGCACCGGTTGGTCCACGTCTCTCAGCTCCAGCACGTCCGGTGGGCCGTACCGGTCCTGGACCACTGCCTTCATAGCCTGTTCTCTCCCCCCTCGGCGTGTACTCGCAGGTTAGGGCGAGATCCGCCGGCCGGACATCGGGGAAGTGCCGTAATTCCGGGGCAGGAGGAACCCGGGTCCGTGTAGGGGGCCGCCGTCCTCGGAGCGTGTGGCTGACTCGGAACGCGTGGTCGACTCCGCACACGTGGCTGACTGCGAGCGTGTGGCTGACTCGGAACGCGTTGCTGACGGCGCGCCCCCGGAGCGCGCGGCTGCCCGTGCGCCCCTCGCAGTCCGAAGGCGACGGCGCCCGCAGAGTGTGTGGGCGACGGCGCCCTCAGAATGTGTGGGTCACGGCGCCCTCAGAATGTGTGGGTCACGGCCGCCTCCTCGGCGGAGGCGACGGCCTCGGCATGGCCGAACAGGCCGGGCAGCCCGCCGGTGTGCACGAACACGGTCTTCTCGCCCGGCCGTACCTCGCCGTCCCTGACGGCGGCGGCCAGCCCGGCCAGGGCGCGGCCCGTGTAGACCGGGTCCAGGATGATCCCCTCGGTGCGGGCGGCGGTCCGGAGCGCTTCGGCCGCCGACGGGGTCAGCGTCGCGTATCCGTCGCCCACCTGGTCCCGGCGCACCCGCAGCCGGTCCGCCGTGACCGTCTCCGCGGTGAGCGGAGCGGCAAACTCCGCTGCCGCGGCCGCCGGGTCGGCCAGTGCGCCCACGTCGACGCCGAGCACCGACTCCGTGCCGAGGGCGGCGACCAGCCCGGCCATGGTGCCGCCCGAGCCGAGCGCGACCACCGCGGTGCGCAGCTCCGGCACCTGCGCCCGCAGCTCCTCACCGCACTGCACGTAGCCCCGCGCGCCCAGCGTGCCGGACCCGCCGAACGGGATCAGGGCCGGCCGGGCGCCCTTCTCCCGCAACCGCGCGCAGACCTCGGCCGCCGCCGCGTCCAGTCCCGCACGGTCCACCTCGCCCGCCCAGTGCAGCCGTGCCCCCAACAGGCCGTCCAGGGCGAGGTTCCCGGACCGCGACACGCCCGGGGAACCGCGCAGCACGAGGACGACGTCCAGCCCGAGCCGGGCGGCCGCGGCGGCGGTCAGCCGGGCGTGGTTGCTCTGCGGGGCACCGGTCGTCACCAGCGTGTCCGCGCCCTCGGCGAGGGCCGCGCCCGCCATCCACTCCAGCTTGCGGATCTTGTTCCCGCCGCCGCCCAGGCCGGTCAGGTCGTCCCGTTTCACCCACAGGTCGTCCGGCCCGAGCCCGAGCGCGGCGGCCAGCCGGGGCGCCGGTTCGACGGGGGTGGGATACGTGCCGAGCGGCACGGGCGGGTGGCTCATCGCGGATCTCCTTGCGCGGGGTGACGGGCGACCAGTCGATCACGGCCGGCCGTCCCGCGTCACACCGGGAGCAGACCGGCGATCAGCGCGCCGAGCTGCCGGGCCGTGCGGCACTCGTGCATCTCGACCACGTCGGCGTAGGCGGGCGCCGCCGAGTCGCCGGTGCCCCACTGGGCGCGTGGTTCGGGGTTCAGCCAGTACACGCGCCGGGCACGCCGGGCGACCTCGCGTACGGCGGGCAGGTTCGGGTCGCTCATGTTCGTCCGCGCGTCCCCGAGGACGAACACCGTGGTGCGCGGGCCGACCACGCCCCCGTACCGCTCGGTGAACTCGGCAAGCGCCATGCCGTAGTCGCTGCTGCCGTGCCAGCCGGTGAGGGTGGCCTCGGTGCGGATGCGGGCGCCGAGCCCGTCGGGGTCGGCGCGGCCGTGGTCGAGCAGGCCGGTCACCTCGTCGAGCCGGTTGACGAACGCGAACACGCGGACCTTGCTGAACTGGTCGTGCAGGGCCTGCACGAGGAGCATGGTGAAGTCCGAGAAGCCGGACACCGAGCCGGACACATCGCAGAGCAGGACCAGTTCGGGGCGGACCGGACGGCGCCGGCGCAGCACCGGCCGCATCGGCACCCCGCCCGTGGACAGCGAGGAGCGCAGCGTGCGGCGCAGGTCGATGCTGCCGCGCGCGGCCCGGCGGCGGCGCGCGGCGAGCCGCGTGGCCAGCTTGCGCGCGAGCGGCTGAACGGCCCTGCGCAGTTCGGTCAGCTGATCCCGGTTCGCGAACAGGAAGTCGACCTGGTCGGCGGTCGGCCGGACGCCGCGCCGCGCGATCTCGTCCCGGCCGCGGCGCTCCGCGACCCGGCGCCGGGCCTCCGCCCCCACCATGCGCCGGAACTCCTCGATGCGGCGCCGGATCTCGTCGTCCAGCAGCCGGTCCGCGAACCCCGCGCCGCTGCCGGCCCGGCCCCGCACATCGGCCCGCACCCGGGCCAGCAGGGTCTGCGGGCGCAGCCGGTCCAGCGTCTGGTACGCCGACCAGCCGTCCGAGCCCGGCGAACTCCCGTACCCTCCGAAGCCGTCCACCGCCTCCGCCGCCAACCGGGCCATCAGCGCCCGGTCATTGTCGGCCAGCGCCTCGGCGAGCCGGTCGCGCAGGCTCTCGCGGTCCCGGTCGGTGCCCTCCGGGCCGCCCACCCCGCTCGGGAAGTAGAGGTCGAAGACCGAGTCGAACAGGGCCCGTTGGCCGGGTCCGTGCAGCAGGGTCGCGGCCAGCCCCTCGCGCAGCCGCTCCCGGTCCGTGAGCCCCAGCGCCTCCGCCGCGCGGGCCGCGTCCACGGTCTCGCCGGTGCCGATCCGTACGCCGTGCGCGCGCAGCGCCCCGACCAGGCCGGTGATCCGGTCGGCGACGGCGGTCACAGCGCTTCCAAGTCGAGCTTGGCCGCCGCCTTCTGGATGTCGTCCTGGTGCTTGAGGATCACTCCGAGGGTGTCCTGCACGACGGTCTCGTCCAGCGTGCCGGCGCCCAGGGCCAGCAGGGTGCGGGCCCAGTCGATGGTCTCGGCGACGGACGGCACCTTGCGCAGGTCCATCGCGCGCAGCGCGCCGACCACCCGGACCACCGACTCGGTCAGCGCGTCGCCGAGGCCCGGCACCTTCAGCCGTACGATCCGCCGCTCCAGCTCCTCCTCGGGGAAGCCGATGTGCAGGAACAGGCAGCGGCGGCGCAGCGCCTCGGACAGCTCCCGGCCGGCGTTGGAGGTGAGGACGACGAACGGGCGGCGGGTGGCGGTGACCGTGCCCAGCTCAGGGACCGTGATCTGGAAGTCGCTGAGCACCTCCAGCAGCAGGCCCTCCATCTCGATGTCGGCCTTGTCGGTCTCGTCGATGAGCAGCACCGTCGGCTCGTCGCCGCGGATGGCGGTGAGCAGCGGGCGGGGGAGCAGGAACTCCTCGCTGAAGATGTCGGTGCGGGTCTCGTCCCAGTTCTCGTCGCGGCCCGCGCTGATCCGCAGCAGCTGCTTGGCGTGGTTCCACTCGTACAGCGCCCGGGACTCGTCCACGCCCTCGTAGCACTGGAGCCGGACCAGCCGGGCGCCGGCCACCTGGGCGACGGCCTTGGCCAGCTCGGTCTTGCCCACCCCGGCGGGGCCCTCCACCAGCAGCGGCTTGCCCAGCCGGTCCGCCAGGAAGACGGTCGTGGCGACGGCGGGCGAGGCGAGATAGCCGGTCTCGGCGAGGCGGGCGGAGACGTCGTCGACGGACGTGAACAACGGGGCCTCCGGCGGTTCGGGAGCAGGTACCGATCTCCTATCTAAGCGCTTGTTCAGGTCCGGCGCCACGGTATACACCGATCGGTTTCTCCTCGGCCGCGGCGCGGTAACCTCGCCGTATGGCCACCACAGAGAAGGCGTCTCCCCGCGACCGGCTGCTCGACGCCACCGCCCGGCTCGCCTACCGCGACGGCGTCTCCGTCGGCATCGAGGCCCTGTGCCGGGCGGCGGGCGTGTCGAAGCGGTCGATGTACCAGCTGTTCGACAGCAAGGACGCGATGCTCGCCGCGAGCCTGGAGCGGAGCATCCCGTGGTACGAGGCCCGGCTCGCGCACCCCGCTCCGGAGACCGCGACCCCGCGCGAGCGCATCCTGCATGTCTTCGAGCGGCTGGCGCAGGCGTCCCTGGACGCCGACTACCACGGCTGCCCCTATCTGGCCGTGCTGGTCGAGCTGAAGGACCCGGAGCACCCGGCGAGCGCGGTCGCCCGCGGGGTCAAGGAGCGGCTGGCGGCCCACTTCCGCGCCGACGCCGAGCAGGGCGGTGCCCGCGACCCCGAGCTGCTCGCCCGGCAGCTCCTGCTGGTCTTCGACGGCGCCAGCGCCCGGGCCGGCGCCGGGGTGGAGCGCCTGGACGACGGACTCGCCACGGCCATGGTGACCACGCTGCTGGACGCGGCGGGGATGCAGTAGCGCCCCTGAGGGGCGCGGGGAACCGCGCGACCGGCCAAGAAGACGGCGCAGACGATCGACGCACATGCGGCATGCCCGCCACCGCGGCACGCCTGTCACCGCGGCACGTGCGGCTATCACGGCACGTCCGGCACTGCGGTACGTCCGGCACCGCGGCAGGCCCCGCATCGCGGCACGTGCAGCCATCACGGCACGTCCGGGAGTGCGGCACGTCAGGCACGGCGGCAGGCCCGGCATCGCGGCCCGTCCGCCGCCGCGGCCGCCCGGCATCGCGGCCCGTCCGGCGAAGCGCCCCGTACGGGCCATCTCAGCGCGCCGACCCGGTCGCCCAGCCGGTGCAATGGAGCCGTGACCGCGCCCCCCGACGACTGCCTCGCGCGCAACGAATGGATCTGCGGTGCCTATCTGAGCACCCGCCGGCAGATCCTGCTCGACGCGGTCCTCCAGCACCTCCAGCTGACCGTGCTGTCGGTCCTGATCGGCCTGGTGATCGCCCTGCCGCTGGCGGTGCTGGCCCGCCGCTGGGGCTGGGCGGCCGGTCCGGTCCTCGCTGTGACGACGGTGCTCTACACCATCCCGTCGCTGGCCATGTTCTCCCTGCTCCTGCCCCTCTACGGCCTCTCCGCCACCCTGGTCGTCGCCGGGCTCGTGCTGTACTCGCTCACCCTGCTCGTGCGGAACATCCTCGCGGGCCTGCGCGCGGTCCCGGAGGAGACCCGGCAGGCCGCGCGCGGCCTCGGCTTCGGCCCCGTGCGCCTGCTCCTCGCCGTCGAACTGCCCCTCGCCCTGCCCGCCGCGATGGCCGGGCTGCGCATCGCCACCGTCTCGGCGGTCTCCCTGGTCACGGTCGGCGCGATCGTCGGCTTCGGGGGTCTCGGCAACCTCATCTACGCGGGCATGAACACCTACTTCAGGGCCCAGGTGCTCACCGCGTCCGTGCTGTGCGTGCTGATCGCCGTCGCCGCCGACCTGCTCCTGCTGGGCGTGCAGTGGCTGATCACCCCCTGGACCAGGGCGGCCCGCGCATGAGCACCCTCACCGCCGCCTGGCACTGGCTCACCGACCCCGCGCACTGGTCCGGCGACGACGGCATCCGGCACCGGCTGCTCCAGCACCTGACGCTCACCGTCGTCTGCCTGCTCCTCAGCTGCCTGATCGCCCTGCCCGTCGCCCTCGTCCTCGGGCACCTCGGCAAGGGCGGCGCGCTCGCCGTGAACGTCTCCAACGTCGGCCGGGCCGTCCCCACCTTCGCCGTTCTCGTCCTGCTCCTGCTGACCCCGGTCGGGAGGTGGGGCGAGGGCCCCACGGTGGTCGCCCTGGTGCTGTTCGCCGTACCACCGCTGCTCACCAACGCCTACGTCGGCATGCGCGAGGTCGACCGCAGTGTCGTCCAGGCCGCCCGGGGCATGGGGATGACCGGCCGGCAGCTGCTGTTCCACGTGGAACTGCCCCTGTCGCTCCCGCTGCTGCTGAACGGGGTGCGGATCGCCGCCGTCCAGCTCGTCGCCACCGCCACCATCGCCGCGCTCGCGGGCGGCGGCGGCCTCGGCCGGATCATCACGGCGGGCTTCAACCTCGCCAGTACCCCCCAGGTGGTCGCGGGCGCGCTGCTCGTCGCGGTCTTCGCCCTCCTCGTCGAGGGCCTCTTCGAGATCGCCGAGCGGCTGGCCCCGGCCTGGGTGCGAGGTGGCCGATGAGCGGTCGTAGGGCCCTCGCGGTGGTCGCGCTGCTCGCGCTCACCGCCTGCTCCACCGGCCCGTCCCTGGAGGACCGCGACCAGGTCACCGCCCCGCCCGGCGACCACCGTCAGCTGACCATCGGCTCGGCCGGCTTCACCGAGAGCGACCTGCTCGCCCAGCTCTACGCCCAGCTGCTCGGCCACGCCGGTTACCGGACGTCCGTCCTCACGGTCGCCAACCGGGAGCTGTACGAACCGGCTCTGGAGTCCGGGCAGATCGACGTCGTGCCCGAGTACGCGGCCACCTTCGCCGACTGGCTGGGTGCCAAGACCCACGGCGCCGACGCGGCCCCGGTCGGCTCGCCCGACCTCGCCGCCACGATGCGGGCCCTGCGCACCCTCGCCACACCCCGCGGCCTCGCCGTCCTGCCGCCGGGCCGGGCCGTCGACCAGAACGCCTTCGCGGTGACCGCCGCCTACGCCCGCCGGCACGGCCTGCGGACCCTCAGCCAACTCGGTGCCGCGCGGCTGAAGGTGCGGCTCGCGGCGGGCGACGAGTGCGTGCAACGGCCGTACTGCGCGCCGGGCCTGAGGAAGGTGTACGGCATCGGCATCACCGGGGTCGATCCCAAGGGCGTCGGCACCACCCAGGCCAAGCGGGCCGTGCAGGACGGCCGGGACCAGATGGTGCTGACCACCACGACCGACGCCACCCTCGACTCCTTCGGCCTGGTCCTGCTCGCCGACGACCGGCGTCTCCAGAACGCCGACTACGTCGTGCCCGTGGTCAACCGCTCCCGCGCGGGCGGCGCCGGTGTGGCGAAGGCGCTCGGCAGGCTCAACGACGTCCTCACCACCGGCGACCTGGCCGCGATGAACCAGCAGGTCGACAGCTGGCGCCGGCTGCCGGCCGACGTGGCCCGCGCCTATCTGCGGAACAAGGGCCTGCTGACGTAACCCGCCTCAGGCGTCCGACACCGAGTCGAACACCACCTGGCCCCGCGTCACACCGCGCCGGTCCGCGTCCACCGAGCGGCGCAGCGCCTCGTGCAGCTTCGCCGGGGTCAGCACACCGAGGAACCGCGCCCCGTCCAGCACGGCGACCCACCCGGCATCGTGCTGGAGCATCACCCCGAACGCCTGCTTCAGCGGCGCGCCGACCGGCACCCACGCGGTCATCCGGTGGGCGAGCTCCCCGACCGTGCGGCCGGTCGCCAGCTCGTCGAGACCGACCCAGCCGTGCAGGTCACCGCCCGCGTCCAGCACCACCGCCCACCGCGCGCCCTCGGCCCGCAGCCGCTCGGCGGCCCGTTCGGCGCTCTCGTCCACCCGGGCCATGGGCGGCTGCTCCAGGTCCTCCGGCTCGATCGCGGTGACCGACAGCCGCTTCAGCCCGCGGTCGGCGCCCACGAACGAGGCGACGTACGGTGTCGCGGGCGCCCCGAGCACCGCGCCGGGCGTGTCGAACTGCTCGATGCGGCCCTGCCCGTACACGGCGATGCGGTCGCCGAGCCGGACGGCCTCCTCGATGTCGTGCGTGACCAGCAGCACCGTCTTGCGCACCGCGGCCTGCATCCGCAGGAACTCGTCCTGGAGCTGCTCGCGCACCACCGGGTCGACCGCGCCGAACGGCTCGTCCATCAGCAGCACCGGCGGATCCGCTGCCAGCGCCCGCGCCACGCCGACCCGCTGCCGCTGCCCGCCGGACAGCTGCTCCGGATAGCGCGGCCCGTACGTCTTCGGATCGAGGCCCACCAGATCCAGCAGCTCGGCCGCCCGGGCCCGCGCCCTCGCCCGCTTCCAGCCGAGCAGCGCGGGCACGGTCGCGGTGTTGTCCAGGACGGTGCGGTGCGGGAAAAGGCCCACCTGCTGGATGACGTAACCGATCCGGCGGCGCAGCCGCACCGGGTCGACGGTCGCGATGTCCTCACCGCCGACCAGGATCCGGCCGGAGGTGGGCTCGATGAGCCGGTTCACCATCATCATGGTCGTCGTCTTGCCGCACCCGGACGGCCCGACCAGCGTGACCAGTTCCCCCTCCGCCACCTCGAAGGAGAGGTCGTCCACGGCCGTCGTACCGTCCGGATACCGCTTGGTGACCTGATCGAACCGGATCATTCCCTCACGCTACGGCAGGACGCCGCACGTCTCATCCCGCCGTGCCCCGACCGGCGGACGCCGGGGAGCCACCGCCCGGCCGGCCGCCTCGTTGCCGCCGAACTGCGATGGCGCTCGTCCCAAGGGGATGGTTCAGCTGAGCAGGATCACTTCCAGTGTGCGCGGGCCGTGCACGCCCTCCACCCGGTCCAGCTCGATGTCACTGGTGGCCGACGGGCCAGAGATCCAGGTCAGCGGGCGGACCGGATCGAGGCGTTCGAGGGCCTGCGGGACCGAGGAGACGACCTGGTCCGGGACGCGGACGACACAGATGTGGTGGTCCGGGACGAGCGAGACACGGCGTCGGCCCTGGCCCGAGGAGCCGTCGAGAACGATCGTGCCGGTCTCGGCGATCGCCACGGCGCAGCCCGTCACCACACTGTCCACCTGATCCAGTCGCTGAGCGGTGTCCTCCGCCCGGTCGTGGATCCGCACGGGATCGGCCGCGGACAGCCACTCCGGCGGCAGCCCCGGCGGGACCAGCACCTCCCGGGAGCCGCGCTCGGCCAGCAGCCGCATGACGAGCAGCGGCAGCTCCGCCGCGTCGGCACGGTGCACGACCGCCCGGTAGTCCGCCAGGTTCTCCGCCAGCAACTCCACCGTCTGCTCGGCGGTCCGCTCGCCGTGGGCGCGCAGATAGTCCCGGGGCACCGCCTCCTCGTACGGCCGCTCGTCCGGCGGCACGTCCGCCAATGCGCGACGGACCCGGCCCAGAATCCGCTCCCTGCTGCTCACTTGCCGCCGTCCTTTCCGCCGCGCGTGCGCTGCCACCAGTCCCGGAAGGGCTCCGGCGGCACGGCCGGGAGATCCCGGGTGCCGCTCCACGCCCGGCCCGGGCCCGGCAGGGTACGGGGGTGCAGCCGGCGGGTCCGGGAGGCCAGCCGCTGGCCCGCGCGGAGGGCACCGGGGTACGTGAACGCCCAGCGCGCCGCCCGCATCGCCGCCCGCTCGGCCGCGTGTCCCTTGGCGGGCCGGAGCACCACCTTGTTGCCCTGCCGTACCGCCGGACCGCCCTCCACGACCCGCTCGCGCAGGTGCACCAGCACCTCGGGGATGTCGATGGCGACCGGGCACACCTCGTAGCAGGCTCCGCACAGACTCGACGCGTACGGCAGCGAGGCGTCGATCTCGCTTTCCGTGCCCCGCAGTTGGGGACTGAGAATGGCACCGATCGGGCCCGGGTAGACGGAGCCGTACGCGTGCCCGCCCGCCCGCTCGTACACCGGGCACACGTTCAGGCAGGCCGAGCAGCGGATGCAGCGCAGCGCCTGACGGCCGACCCGGTCGGCGAGGGCGTCGGTACGGCCGTTGTCGAGCAGCACCAGATGGAAGACGCGTGGTCCGTCCTCGTCCGTCGTGCCCGTCCACATGCTCGTGTACGGGTTCATGCGCTCGGCCGTGGAGGAGCGGGGGAGGGTCTGGAGGAAGACCTCCAGGTCCCGCCAGGCCGGCACCACCTTCTCGATGCCGACGACCGAGATGAGCGTCTCGGGGAGGGTCAGGCACATCCGGCCGTTGCCCTCGGACTCCACGACGACCAGCGTGCCGGTCTCGGCGACCATGAAGTTGGCGCCGGAGACGCCGACCTTGGCGCGCAGGAACTTCTCCCGCAGGTGCAGCCGGGCCGCCTCGGCGAGTTCGGCGGGCGTGTCCGTCAGACCCTGCGGGGCCGGGCGGCCCCACGCGCCCATCTCGGTGCGGAAGATGTCCCGGATCTCGCCCCGGTTGCGATGGATGGCCGGGACCAGGATGTGCGAGGGCCGGTCCTTGCCCAACTGCACGATCAGCTCGGCGAGATCGGTCTCGTAGGCGCGGATGCCCTCCGCCTCCAGGGCCTCGTTGAGGCCGATCTCCTGCGTGGCCATCGACTTGACCTTCACGACCTCCGACTCGCCGGTCTCCTTGACCAGCCGGGCCACGATCCGGTTGGCCTCGTCGGCGTCGGCGGCCCAGTGGACCGTGCCGCCGGCCGCGGTGACCGACTCCTCCAACTGCACCAGGTACCGGTCGAGATGGCGCAGGGTGTGGTCCTTGATCCGCCGGCCCGCCTCCCGTAGCGCCGACCAGTCGGACAACTCGCCCACCGCGCGGGCCCGTTTGGCCCGGATGGTGTGCGTGGCGTGCCGCAGATTGCCGCGCAGGGTGGGATTGTGGACGGCGTCGTGCGCGGCCTGAGGAAAGGCCGGCATGCCGACGAACGTTCCGCTCACGCCGGGTCCTCCTCCGTGCTCGCCAGGATCTCCGCGATGTGCACCGGCCGCATGCCCACCGCGAGCCGGGTCATGGTGCCGCCGATGTGCATCAGGCAGGAGTTGTCGGCCGCGCACAGCACCTCCGCGCCGGTCGACTCCGCGTTGCGCACCTTGTCCGCGCCCATCGCCGCAGACACCTCGGCGTTCTTCAGCGCGAACGTGCCGCCGAACCCGCAGCACTCCTCGGCCCCCGGCAGCTCGACCAGCTCCAGCCCCCTGACGGCCTGAAGGAGCCGGCGCGGCCGGTCGCCGAGCCCGAGACCGCGCAGCCCGTGACAGGTCGGGTGATAGGTGACCTTGTGCGGGTAGGAGGCACCGACGTCGGTCACCCCGAGCACGTCCACCAGGAACTCCGTCAGCTCGTACGTCTTCGGCACCACCGGCGCCAGCGTCCGGGCGAGACGGTCACCGCGTCCCTCGGCCCGCGCGCGTTCCCCCATGCGCGGATACAGCTCCCGCACCATCGCCCCGCACGACCCGGACGGGGTCACGATCGCCTCGTACTCCCCGAAGACATCGGAGAAATGCCGGGCCAGCGGCTCGGCCTCATGGCGGTAGCCGGTGTTGTAGTGCGCCTGCCCGCAACACGTCTGGCCCATCGGGAAGTCGACCTCGACACCCAGCCTGGTCAGCAGCTTCACCACGGCCCTGCCGGTGTCCGGATACAGCGTGTCGTTGACACAGGTCAGGAACAGGGCGACACGCATCGCGGCTCCTCGGTGTCGGTCATCGGACGAGTGCAGGGTAGTCGGCCGCCCCCGCCGGCGGGAGAGCCCGGCTCACCGCGCGGCGAGCCGGGCCTGGGCCGCGCGCCACCGGCCGGTGTCGCCCCGGGGCGTGTACCGGGTGAGCGGCTGGGTCCGGGTCAGCAGCCGGCGCAGGGCGGCGAGATCGCCGGCGAGTCCGTGCGCGCGGGCCTGCACGAGGACGTTGCCGAGCGCCGCCGCCTCGGTCGGGCCGGCCACCACCGGCAGACCGCAGGCGTCGGCCGTCAGCTGGCACAGCAGCGCGTTGCGGGTGCCGCCGCCGACGAGGTGCACCACGTCCACCGGATGGTCGGCCAGCCGCTGCGCGTCCGCGACGGCCCGCCGGTGGGCGAGGGCCAGCGAGTCGAGGATGCACCGGGTGATCTCGGCCCGCGTCCCTGGCACCGGCTGACCCGACGCCCGGCACGCCTCGGCGATCCGCTCCGGCATCCGCCCGGGCGCCAGGAACGCCTCGTCCCCGGCGTCCACCACCGAGCGCAGCGTCGGCACGCCGGCCGCCTCCCGCAGCAGCAGCCCCAGGTCCGGCTCGCCCCAGGCCCGCACGCACTCCTGGAGCAGCCACAACCCCATGATGTTGCGCAGATAGCGGACGGTGCCGTCGAGCCCCAGCTCATTGGTGAAGTTCGCGGCCCGGCTCTCCTCGCTGAGCACCGGCGCGGACAGTTCCAGGCCGGCCAGCGACCAGGTGCCGGTGCAGATGTAGGCGAAGCGCCCACCGGTCGCCGGGACGGCGGCCACCGCCGAGGCGGTGTCGTGCGAGCCGACGGCCGTCACCGGCACCGGACCCGTCAGGCCCGTCTCCGCCAGCACCTCCGGCCGTAGGGTCCCGGCCGGATCACCCGGCTGCCGCAGCGGCGCGAACAGCCCCAGGTCGATGCCCAGCCGCTCGGCGACCTCGTACGCCCAGGTCCGCGTCCGGGGATCGAGGAGCTGGGTGGTGGAGGCGTTGGTCAGCTCGGTGCCCTGCTCGCCGGTGAGCCAGTACGCCAGCAGGTCCGGGATGAGCACCACTCGTGCGGCACGCGCGAACTGGGCGGTAGAGCGGGCGGCCGTGAGCTGGTAGAGGGTGTTGAACGGCGCGTACTGGATGCCCGTGGCCGCATACAGCTCCGCCGCCGGCACGGTCGCCCACACCTTCTCGGCGACCCCGTCGGTGCGGGCGTCGCGATAGTGCACCGGGTTGCCGAGCAGGGCCCCGTCGGTGTCCAGCAGACCGTAGTCGACGGCCCAGCTGTCGATGCCCACGGAGTCCACCCGGCCCGCCGCCCGCAGCCCGTCCAGGACACCGCCGTACAGCGCGAGGATGTCCCAGCGCAGCCCCTCCGGCACCCGCACCGGCCGATTGGGGAAGCGGTGCGCCTCGCTCAGCTCCACCGAGTGCGCGCTCACCCGCCCCACCATCACCCGCCCGCTGGAGGCCCCGAGGTCGACCGCGGCGTACGACTTCACGCCGGCGCTCATCGCAGGAACGCGGCCGCCACACCCGCGTCGACCGGGATGTGCAGGCCGGTGGTGTGCGTGAGGTCTCCGCCGGTGAGTGCGAACACCGCGTTCGCCACGTGCTCGGGCAGCACCTCCCGCTTGAGGAGGGTCCGTTGCGCGTAGAACTCGCCCAGTTTCTCCTCCGGCACCCCGTACACCGCGGCCCGCTGCGCGCCCCAGCCGCCGGCGAAGATCCCGGAGCCGCGCACCACCCCGTCCGGATTGACGCCGTTGACCCGGATCCCGTGCTCGCCCAACTCGGCGGCCAGCAACCGCGCTTGGTGGGACTGGTCGGCCTTGGCCGCGGAGTAGGCGATGTTGTTCGGGCCGGCGAAGACGGCGTTCTTCGAGGCGATGTACACGATGTCGCCGCCCAGCCCTTGAGCGATCATCACCCTGGCCGCCTCGCGCGAGACGAGGAAGGACCCCCGGGCCATGATGTCGTGCTGGAGGTCCCAGTCCTTCACCGACGTGTCCAGCAGGGGCTTGGAGAGGGAGATGCCGGCGTTGTTGACGACGAGGTCGACCCCGCCGAAGGCGAGCACGGCCGCCCGGAAAGCGGCGGCGATCTGTGCCTCGGACGTGACGTCGACGGTGACGGCGACGGCCCGGTCCGGCCCGCCCAGCTCCTCGGCGACTCCCGCGGCGCTGTCGGCGTTCACATCGGCGACGACGACACACGCCCCCTCCGCCACCAGCCGGTGCGCGATCGCCCTGCCGATGCCGCTGCCGGCCCCCGTCACGAGCGCGACACGCGTGGCGAGCGGCTTGGGCTCGGGCATCCGCCGGAGCTTGGCCTCCTCCAGCGCCCAGTACTCGATACGGAACTTCTCGGCTTCCTCGATCGGCGCGTACGACGACACCGCCTCGGCCCCGCGCATGACGTTGATGGCGTTGACGTAGTACTCGCCCGCCACCCGGGCGGTCTGCTTGTCCTTGCCGAAGCTGAACATGCCGACGCCCGGGACGAGCACGACGGCCGGGTCGGCGCCGCGCATGGCGGGGGAGTCGGGCCGGGCGTGCCGCCGGTAGTAGGCGGCGTACTCCTCGCGGTAGGCGGCGTGCAGCTCCTTCAGCCGGGTGACGGCCTCGTCCAGCGGCGCGGCCGGCGGCAGGTCCAGGACGAGCGGCCGTACCTTCGTGCGCAGGAAGTGGTCGGGGCAGGAGGTACCGAGGGCGGCCAGCCGGGGGTGCTCGGCGCGGGCGAGGAAGGCGAGCACGACATCGGAGTCGGTGAAGTGCCCGACCTGCGGCTTGTCCTGCGAGGCGAGCGCACGGACGTACGGCGCGAGAGCGGCGGCCCGCTCCCTCCGCTCGGCCTCGGGCAGGGCCGCGTACCCCTCGACGACCGGCCCGAACGGCTCCCCCTTCCCCTTCTCGGCGAGGAACGCCTCGGCGGTCCGGATGATGTGCAGCGAGTTCCGCTCGCACTCCTCGGACGAGTCACCCCAGGCGGTGATCCCGTGCCCGCCGAGAACGCACCCCACGGCCTGCGGATTGGCCTCCTTGACGGCGGCGATGTCCAGCCCCAGCTGGAACCCGGGCCGCCGCCACGGCACCCACACCACGCTGTCCCCGAAGCACTCGGCGGTCAGCTTCTCCCCGTCGGCCGCGCAGGCGAGCGCGATACCGGAGTCCGGGTGCAGATGATCCACGTGCGGGGCGTCCACCAGCCCGTGCATGGCGGTGTCGATGGACGGCGCGGCCCCACCCCTGCCGTGCAGGCAGTACTCGAACGCGCCGACCATCTCGTCCTCGCGCTCGACACCCGCATACACCGCCACGAGGGCCCGCAGCCGGTCCAGCCGCAACACGGCCAGCCCGGCCCGGGTCAGCGTGCCGAGGTCACCTCCGGACCCCTTGACCCACATCAGCTCCACGTCACCGCCGGTGACGGGATCGATGGCGGTGCCTTTCGCGGAGGCGTTGCCGCCGGCGTAGTTGGTGTTGCGGGGGTCGGAGCCGAGCCGGTGAGAACGATCGAGGAGAGCGGCGACTTCGGGATGGGTGGTCATGAGTACGGGTCCCTTTTCAGAAGAGGGTGGGATTCGAAGGGGCGCGGGGCTGTATCGACATGCGGCTCCGCCGCGTGGGCGCGACCAGCCGGAGACGGCCCGCACCCGCGACGGAACAGGAACCCGGCTGACGCTCACGCCCCCCAGCCGGCCTGCTCCCCACCGACCCGCTCCGCGACGATCCTGTCGGCCCACCCGGACCGGGCATACGCGGCCATGGGATCGGGATCCAGCCCCAACTCCTCCCGAACGTCGCCCAAGAGCCCCCGCACATCGGTGTTGTACGCGTCCATCAGCACAGAGTTGGCTCCCAGCACATCACCGGCAGCCTGTGCCTCGGCCAGCGCCGACCGATCGACCAACAGCGCCTTCGCGGTGGCTTCCTGGACGTTCATCACCGAGCGGATGATCGCCGGGATCTTCGGTTCGATGTTGTGGCACTGGTCGAGCATGAAGGCGACCTCGGAGGTGAACCCCCCACCGCGGACCACCTCGTACATGATCCGGAACAACTGGAACGGATCCGCCGCCCCCACCATCAGGTCGTCGTCGGCGTAGAACCGCGAGTTGAAGTCGAACCCTCCGAGCTTCCCCTCCCGCAGCAGGGCCGCCACGATGAACTCGATGTTGGTCCCCTGCGCGTGATGCCCGGTGTCGACGACCACCTGGGCCTTGTCGCCGAGCTTGAGACAGTGGGCGTAGGCGGTCCCCCAGTCCGGGACATCGGTCGTGTAGAACGCCGGCTCGAAGAACTTGTACTCCAGCAGCATCCGCTGCCCGTCCCCGAGCCGCGCGTACACCTCGGCCAGCCCCTCGGCCAGCCGGTCCTGCCGGGCGCGGATGTCGTCCTGCCCGGGATAGTTCGTGCCGTCGGCGAACCACAGTTTCAGATCCCGCGACCCGGTGGCGTCCATGATGTCGACGCACCGCAGCAGGTGGTCGACGGCCTTGCGGCGCACCGCCGCGTGCGGATGGCAGATGCTGCCCAGCTTGTACGCGTCGTCCTGGAAGGTGTTGGAATTGATCGCGCCGAGCCGTACGCCCCGCTCCTCGGCGTACTTCGCGAGCGCGCCGTAGTCCTCCACGGTGTCCCAGGGGATGTGCAGGGCGACCGTCGGCGCGACCCCAGTGAAGGCGTGCACCTGCGCCGCGTCCTGCAGTTTCTCCCACGGTGAGCGCGGCACCCCGGCCTGCGCGAAGACCTTGAAGCGGGTCCCGGAGTTCCCGTACGCCCACGACGGCGTCTCGACGGCCTGGGTCTTGAGCGCGGCCTTCACCGCGGCGAGGTCGGTCACTGCAGGGCTCCTGTGATGTCGGCCGGAACGACTGAGCGTGTGAAACGATTCAGAACGGCAAGCTAGGGGCCGCCCACAGGGGTGTCAAGCAGTCCGACCAACCCGGCTGTCGCCCACCTCACACCGCCCTCTACCCATCGAAATTTTTTCGATACGGACCCATTGACGTGACATGGCTGCGGTGCCTACCGTCCCGGCCATCCACTTGAAACCTTTCACGACACCGTGGCGGACAGGCGGCCCTGCCGCCGGTGTCGCTGAGGAGCCCCCATGACCCACCCGCCTGATGTGGGACCGGCCCCGGTGCTGGCGCTGAAGGGCGTCTCCAAGTCCTTCGGTGCCGTACGCGCCCTCCGGGACGTCTCCCTGGAGCTGCTGCCCGGCGAGGTGCACGGCCTCGCCGGCGAGAACGGCGCGGGCAAGTCGACGTTGATCAAGACCCTCGCCGGAGTGCACCGGCCGGACGCCGGTCAGGTGCTGTTCGACGGCGAGCCCGTCGTCTTCCACGGCCCCGGCGACGCCCGCGACGCCGGCATCGCCGTGATCTACCAGGAGCCCACGCTCTTTCCCGACCTGTCGATCGCCGAGAACATCTTCATGGGCCGCCGGCCCGGGCGCACCCTCGGCCGGATCGACCACAAGGCCGCCCGCGCGGCGACGGCAGCCCTGATGCGGCGGCTCGGCGTCGGCCTCGACCCCGACCGGCCCGCCCGCGGTCTGTCCATCGCCGATCAGCAGATCGTGGAGATCGCCAAGGCACTGTCCTTCGACGCCCGAGTGCTGATCATGGACGAGCCGACCGCGGCCCTGACCGGCAGCGAGGTCGCCCGGCTCTTCGGCGTCGTCCGCACGCTGCGCGAGCAGGGTGCGGCCGTGCTGTTCGTCTCGCACCGGCTGGAGGAGATCTTCGAGATCTGCCGGACGGTCACCACGCTCCGGGACGGTGCCTGGATAGCCGGTGAGCCGCTCGCCGGGATGACCGAGGACGACCTGGTCCGCCGGATGGTCGGCCGCGACCTGGCCGAGCTGTACCCGAAGCAGGAAGTGGAGCCGGGCGGGGTGGGCTTGAGCGTCCGCCGCCTGACCCGCGAGGGCGTCTTCACGGACGTGTCCTTCGAAGTGCGGCGCGGTGAGATCGTCGGCCTCGCCGGACTCGTGGGCGCGGGCCGCACCGAGGTCGCCCGGGCGGTGTTCGGCGTCGACCGCCGGGACGCGGGCGAGGTCGAGATCGACGGGCGCCGGCTCGCCGATGGGGCGCCGTCCGCCGCAATGGCGGCGGGGCTGGCCCTCGTCCCGGAGGACCGGCGGGCTCAGGGGCTGGTGATGGACCTGTCCATCGAACGCAACATCGGCCTGCCCGGGCTCCGTACGACCGCCCGGGCGGGACTGGTGAACCGGCGGGCCGAGCGCAGCCGCTCGCTGGACTGGGCGGTCAAGCTCCAGGTGAAGTACGCACGGATCGCGGACGCCGTCGCCACCCTGTCCGGCGGCAACCAGCAGAAGGTCGTCCTGGTCAAGTGGCTCGCCACCCGCCCCAAGGTGCTGATCGTGGACGAGCCGACGCGCGGGGATCGACGTGGGCACCAAGGCCGAGGTGCACCGGCTCCTGAGCGAACTGGCCGCCGACGGGGTCGCTGTCCTGATGATCTCCTCCGACCTGTCCGAGATCCTCGGCATGGCCGACCGGGTGCTCGTGATGCACGAGGGCCGGATCGCCGCCGAGATCCCCCGTTCCGAAGCCACCGAGGAGGCCGTGCTGGCCGCTGACCTTCGAGCTGTGGGACCCGGCCAAGCTCGGCGACCTGGCCGCCCGGGCCGCGGTCGCGCTGTCCTCGGGGCAGATCAGCGGCAAGGAGGGCGAGACCTTCAAGGCCGGTGCCACGACGTACACCATCGGCAAGGACGGCGTGATCAACCTGGGCAAGCCGACCGCGTTCGACGCCAGGAACATCGACCGGTTCAACTTCTGAGAGTTCGGGGGACGTTGATGAAGCGCGTGTGTTTCCTGCTGAAGGTCAGGGCGGACCGGCTCGCCGAGTACCGCGAGCGGCACGCCGCCGTCTGGCCGGAGATGCTGGACGCCCTGAGGGCGACCGGCTGGCACAACTACTCGCTGTTCCTGCGCGAGGACGGCCTGCTCGTCGGCTATCTGGAGACCGAGGACTTCGCCGCCGCCCGGGCGGGCATGGAGGCCACCGAGGTCAACGCCCGCTGGCAGCAGGAGATGGCGCCGTTCTTCGAGTCCCTGGACGGCGCCCGGCCCGACGAGGCCATGCGGCCGCTCACCGAAGTGTTCCACCTCGCCTGACCACCTGGAGCCGAACATGAGACGACGCACCATGCTGGCCGGCGCCCTCGCGGCCGCCTCCGCCACGGCCGCCGGACCCGCGCGGGCCGCCACCCCGAAGCCGTCGGTCACGAGCAGGGGAACCACGCGACTCGACCCGCAGGCCCTCTACTTCGTCTCCTACGACGGCCTGGTCAACACCAACTCCTTCCAGAAGAACGGCCTGCTGACCTACGAAGGCCACCAGTACGCCGCCTGGTACACGGCGAGCCGCAACGCGGTCATCGCCCGCCGGGCCCTCGGCGCCGCCACCTGGTCGACGGTCGCCCTGCCGCACCGGCTCAAGGCCGACGACTCCCACAACGTCATCTGCATGGGCGTCTCCCCGGCCGACGGCCGCCTCCACCTGAACATGGACTCCCACAGCGACGGCTTCTTCTACGCCAAGTCGGTCGCCGGCCTCCTGGACGACCCCGCCGGCACGGCCTGGACCCCGTCCGTCTTCGGCGCCGTCCGGACGACGCTGGACGGACTCGCGCTCACCTCGCAGTTCACCTATCCGCAGTTCCTCGCCACCCCCGAGGGCCGGCTCCAGCTCGTCTACCGCGCCGGCGTCTCCGGCAACGGCCGCAACGCCCTGGCCGAGTACGACGGTTCACGCTGGACCGCGCTGGGGGAGTGGAGCAGCGCGAGCGGCACGTACACCAACGAGCACGGCTCCAGCGCCGCCCGGAACATGTATCTGCACGGCATCGACTACGACACCCGCGGCCGGCTGCACGCCCTGTTCACCTGGCGGGAGCAGAACGCGGCCGTCATGTGCAGCGGCGGCGGCATCACCAACCACGACACCGGCTACGTCTGGTCCGACGACCGCGGCCGGACCTGGCGCAACGACGCGGGCACCGTCGTCGGCGCCACCGGCGGGTCCGACAAGGTCTCCGTCGGCGACAGCGGTCTCGTCGTCGACCCGCTGAACCCGGACCACTCCCTGATGAACCAGGAGAGCCAGTGCACCGACTCCGCCGGCCTCCCGCACGCGATCATCAGCTACGTCCCCGGCCGCTTCGGCCAGTGCACCACGGACTACGTCGCCCACCGCACCGCCCACGGCCGCGCCTTCCACCTGCGCAAAACAGCCTCCGGCGGCTGGCAGAAGACCGAGATCCCGGTCCCGCTCGGCTCCAGCCGGCGCACCAAGCTGGTCCTGGACCGGTACGACAACGCCTACGCCGTCCTCCCGTTCGGCCGTATCGCCGCGGCCTCGCGGGAGTCCGGGTACACCGACTGGACGCTCCTGTTCGGCGGCGCCGGGCTGAACGCGTTCGGTGAGGTGGTGATCGACGAGACCCGGATCCGGGCGGACAACGTCCTGTCGTTCCTGTACCAGGAGAGGTCCGCCGGCACCACGCCCTCGGCGCTGCACGTGGCCGACTTCGCCCTGCCTGCGTGACGGTAATGTGAAGGTCGTCCCGCCGCCCTCGTCCCCTGGAGGTCTGAAGCCCGATGGCCCAGTCGGTGGGTATCAAGGATGTCGCCCGTGCCGCCGGAGTCTCCGTGGGCACGGTGTCCAACGTCATCAACCGCCCGGACACCGTCGCCAGTGAGACCCGCGCCCGCGTCCTGTCCGCCATCGACCGGCTCGGCTACGTCCGCAGCGAGTCCGCGCGCCAGCTGCGCGCGGGCCGCAGCCGGATCATGGGGCTGCTCGTGCTCGACATGGGCAACCCGTTCTTCGTGGACATCGCGCGCGGCGCCGAACGGGCGGCCCGGGAGGCGGGGCTCGGCGTGATGGTGTGCAACAGCGCGCAGAACGCGGCCGAGGAGGCGGAGTACCTGTCGCTCTTCGCCGAGCAGCGGGTGCGCGGTGTGCTGCTCACCCCGGCCGACGCCACCGGCCGCAACATCGAGACCTTCCGCCGGCACGGCATTCCGTTCGTGCTGGTCGACCGGGTCGCCGAGGGCACCACCGAGTGCTCGGTCTCCGTGGACGACGTCGCGGGCGGCGCCCTCGCCGTCCGCCATCTGGTGGACGCCGGGCACCGCTCGATCGCCTACGTCAGCGGCCCGCCCGGGCTCAACCAGGTCCGCGACCGGCGCACCGGCGCGCTCACCGCCCTCGCCGAGGCCGGGCTCGGTCCCGAGGCGCTGCGCGAGCTGCCCACCGAACGCCTCGACGTGGCCGCCGGCCGGGACGCGGGCGCCCGTCTGCTCGGCCTCGCCGACCGCCCCACCGCCGTGTTCTGTGCCAACGACCTGCTCGCCCTCGGCGTCCTCCAGGCCATGTACGCGGCGGGCGTGACCGTCCCGGACGAGCTGGCGATCGTCGGCTACGACGACATCGAGTTCGCCGCCGCGGCCGCCGTACCCCTCACCTCCGTACGCCAGCCCGCCGTCACCCTGGGCACCCTCGCCGCCGAACTGCTGCTGGAGGAGACCGAGCAGGGCGAGGGCAGGCCGGCCCACGAGCACCGGCGGGTGGTGCTCCAGCCGGAGTTGGTGGTGCGCCGCTCCAGCCTCGTCGCGCGCTGACCGGAAGTTCAGTAACAAACCATGATCCCGGGGCTCGGCCTGCGCCCGGTCATGTGCTGAACTGGGACGCGTCCGTCCCATCCGTCCCGGGAGACCCGTTGAGCCTCAGCTACCGCCAGCCCGGCGTCGTCCTCACCGACCGCCACTTCACCGTGCCCCTCGACCACGCCGACCCGGGCGGCGAGACCATCGAGCTGTACGCCCGCGAGGCGGTGGCGAGCGAGAAGGCCGGGCAGGACCTGCCCTGGCTGGTGTATCTCCAGGGCGGGCCCGGGTTCGGGGCCAATCGTTTCGTCGGACGTCAGGCATGGCTCGACCGGGCCCTGAAGGACTACCGCGTCCTCCTGCTCGACCAGCGCGGCACCGGCCGTTCCACCCCCGCCACCCGGCAGACGCTCCCGCTGCGCGGCGGCCCCGCCGCACAGGCCGACTACCTCACCCGCTTCCGCGCCGACTCGATCGTCCGCGACTGCGAGGCCATCCGCCCCCAGGTCACCGGCGGCGCCCCGTGGACCGTGCTCGGCCAGAGCTTCGGCGGCTTCTGCACGGTGTCGTACCTCTCCCTCGCGCCCGAGGGCATCGACACCGCGATCATCACCGGCGGCCTGCCCTCCCTGCACGCCCACGCCGACGACGTCTACCGGGCCGCCTACCCGCGCATCGAGCGCAAGGTCGCCGCGCACTACGCCCGTTACCCGCAGGACGTGGAGCGGGCCCGCCGGATCGCCGACCACCTCCTCAGCCACGACGTGGTCCTGCCGAACGGCTACCGCTTCACGGTGGAGGCCTTCCAGTCCCTCGGCCTGATGCTCGGCGGGAGCGACGGCAGCCACCGCCTGCACCACCTGCTGGAGGACGCCTTCGTCCGCACGCCCGGCGGGCTGGAACTCTCCGACGCCTTCCAGGAGCAGGCGCAGGCCCTGCTGTCGTACGCCGGCCACCCCCTGTACGCCCTCGTGCACGAGGCGATCTACGGCCAGGACGCCCGGCCCACCGCCTGGGCCGCCGACCGCGTCCGCGCCGAGTTCCCGCAGTTCGACGCCGCCAAGGCGCTCACCGGCGACGGCCCGGTGCTCTTCACCGGCGAGACCGTCCACCCCTGGATGTTCGACACCGATCCGGCCCTGCGGCCCCTGCGCGAGACGGCCGAACTGCTCGCCGCCCGCACCGACTGGGGCCCGCTGTACGACCCGGCCCGCCTCGCCGCCAACGAGGTCCCCGTCGTCGCGGCGGTCTACCACGACGACATGTACGTCGACACCGTCCACTCCCTGGACACCGCACGCGCCGTCCGCGGCCTGCGCACCTGGGTCACGAACGAGTTCGAGCACGACGGCCTGCGCGCGGGCGCGCCGCGCGTCCTGGACCGGCTGCTGGCCATGACCCGCGACGAGGTGTGACCCGCACGCGTCGAACGTCCGGACGCCCGTGGGCGTCCGGACCGGTGACGTACGCGGTTCACGCGGCGAGGGCGTGACCCGGGTGCAGGACCACCTTGGTGTAGCCCTCGATGCGCTTGTCGAACTTCTCGTAGGCCTGCGGAGCCTGGTCCAGCGGCAATTCGTGGGAGACCACGAAGCTGGGCTTGGCCCGCCCGGCGATGATCAGGTCACGCAACTGGCGGTTGTACCGCTTCACGTTGCACTGACCGGTGCCCATCTGCTGGCCTTTCTCGAACATCTTTCCGATGGAGACCAGCAGCTGGCCGTGCTTGGCGTGATCGTCGGGCCCGCCCGGGTCGGACGGCACGTACAGCCCGGGGACGCCGAGCATGCCGGTGGGACGTACCGTCATGACGAGCTCGTTGAGCACGATGGCGGGCTCCTCGTGGCTGGCGTCGTGTGCCTGGGCCTGGTAGCCGACGGCGTCCACGCCCTTGTCGGTTCCCTCCCCGTTCGTCTGTTCCTTGATCTGCTCGGCCGGGTCGCCCTTGGTGAAGTCGATCGGGACGGCCCCGATCTCCTCCGCCTTGGCCAGCCGCTCGGGCACCCGGTCGACCGAGAACACCTTCGCCGCACCGCGCAGCAGCGCGGAGTAGGCGGCCATCAGGCCGACCGGTCCGGCACCGAAGACGGCCACGGACTCGCCGGGGGACACCTGGGCGAGTTCGCACCCGTGGTAGCCGGTCGGGAAGATGTCGGCGAGCAGCACGAAGTCGGTCTCGAACTCCTCTCCCGGTGGCAGCTTCAGGCAGTTGAAGTCGGCGTAGGGCACCCGCAACCGCTCGGCCTGGCCACCGATGAACGGGCCCATCGCCACATATCCGTACGCTCCGCCGGCGAATCCCGGGTTGACCGTCAGACAGAACCCGGTCTTCAGGGCGAGGCAGTTCTTGCAGAATCCGCACGCGACGTTGAACGGCATCACGACACGGTCTCCCACGGACAGGGAGGTGACGCCGTTGCCGCACTCCTCGATGACACCGAGATTCTCGTGTCCGAAGACGATGCCCGCCTCGGCGGCCGTGCGGCCCTCGTACATGTGCAGGTCCGAGCCGCATATCGCGGTGGACGTCACCCGTACGATCACGTCGTTCGGGTGCTGGATCTGCGGATCGTCGACGTCCCTCACCGTCACGTTGAAGGGCTTTTCATAGACTACGGCTTTCACCTGGGTCACCTCCGCGTCGAACGCTGGACGACGGCGGCGAGGAGCCGATGGCCGGGGGAGCACAGGAAGACGGGGGGAGCACAGGAAGACGTGGGCCCGGGCCCGTGCCGTGGCCTGCGCGCTTCACCGCCGGTACTTCCAGGTAACGCCCGTCCGGCAGGGGCCGCAACCGCCGGATTCCTGGTGAGCGGATTTCTGGTGAGACGTCCCCAGTAGGCTGTGTGCATGCCAGATCAGATAGCCGCCCTTCCGGAGCTGCGCGGGGACTGTGCGCGCTGCTTCGGGCTCTGCTGTGTCGCCCTGCCCTTCGCCCGCTCAGCCGACTTCGCGCTGAACAAGCCCGCGGGCAAGCCCTGCCCGAACCTCGGGGGCGACCACCGCTGCGGCATCCACGCCGATCTGCGGACGAAGGGCTTCACCGGCTGCACGGTCTACGACTGCTTCGGCGCCGGCCAGAAGGTCTCGCAGCTCACCTTCGGCGGGCAGGACTGGCGGACCGGCTCCAAGGAGGACGCCCGCCGGATGTTCGACGTGTTCCCCGTCGTCCGGCAGTTGCACGAGCTGCTGTGGTACCTGACGGAGGCGCTGGAGCTGCCCGCGGCCCGGCCCGTCCACCCCGAGCTGCGGCAGGCGCTGGAGCAGACCGAGCGGCTCACCCGGCAGAGCCCCGAGGAGCTGGCCGGCCTGGACGTGGCCGCGCACCGGCAGGAGGTCAACGTACTCCTGCTGCGCACCAGCGAGCTGGCCCGGGCCGGCGCCCGCGGCAAGGGGAAGGGCAAGGGAAAGGACCGCCGGGGCGCGGATCTCATCGGTGCCCGGCTCAAGGGCGCCGATCTGCGTGGGGCGAGCCTGCGCGGTGCCTGCCTCATCGCCGCCGACCTCACCGGTGCCGATCTGCGCGGCGCGGACCTGATCGGCGCCGATCTGCGCGACACCGACCTGACCGACGCGGACCTCACCGGCGCGTTCTTCCTCACCCAGCCGCAGGTGAACGCTGCGCGGGGCAGCGGCGGTACTCGTCTGCCGACGTCAGTCAGTCGCCCTGTGCACTGGACAGCGGCTCGCTGACGGGGACTCCGCCGGTTCGGCCGGGTGGTGCCGTCGGGCGTCTGCGGCTCCGTCGTGGGCTGGTCGCGCGGTTCCCCGCGCCCCTTCAGGGCGCCTCTCGCCGACCCCGTCAAGAGCGGGCCGTCGTTCCAGCCGCAGCCGCAGGCCCTCCGGCATCAGGGTCAGGCGTTCGGCGACCGTCAGACGGTAGCCGGGGTCGGCGTGCAGCTCGTAGCGCCGCAGCAGCAGCCCGAGGACCAGGGTCGCCTCGTGCACGGCGAACTGGCGGCCGATGCAGGCCCGCGCACCGGTGCCGAACGGCTTGAAGGTGTGCGGGGGCCGGGCCCGTACGGCCGCCGCGGTGAAGCGGTCCGGGTCGAACCGCTCGGCGTCCTCGCCCCACACCTCCGGCTCGCGGTGCAGCATCGGCGTCAGCACCAGCGCCCACGCGCCCCGGCGCATCGGATGCTCACCGGCGAGCACCGTGTCCTGCCGGGCTTCCCGGGCGAAGGCGGGCGCGGTCGGCCACAGCCGCAGCGACTCGTCCAGCACGCGGCGGACATGGCGCAGCTTGGCTATCCGGTCGTAGCCGGGCCGCGGGGTGTCGCCCCAGACGCGGTCCACCTCGGCGCGGGCCCGGGCGGCGATCTCGGGGTGCCGGGCGAGGTGGTACAGGGCGAAGGAGAGCGCGCCCGAGGTGGTCTCGTGCCCCGCCACCAGGAACGTGATCACCTGCTTGCGGACGTTCTCCGCGGACAGCTTCTCCCCGGTCTCCGGGTGCGCGGTCGCCAGCATGCGGTCCAGCAGGTCCCCCTCTCCGCCACCGGACCGGCGCCGGTCGGCGACCAGACCGTCCACCGTGCGGTCGAGGTACGCCATGTCGGCCGCGTTGCGCCGCGCGGCGGTGCACAGCAGCAGCGGGGCCAGCGGCCCGGGCACGCTGTTCAGCCGCTGCGCGTAGGTCAGCGTGCCGACCATCGCCGTGACGAAGGGGTGCGGCCGCTCCCGTTCGAAGGAGCCGAAGTCGTGCCCGAAGCCGGTCCGGGCGATCGTCTCCAGGGTCAGCCGGGTCATGTCGCCGGGTACGTCCACCGTCCGCCCCGCCGCCAGCTGCCGGTCCCAGTGGTCGGTGAGCCGGCCGGCGACGTCCAGCATCATCCCGTGGTAGCCCTCCATGGCCTCCCGGCTGAACCCGGGGGCCAGGACGTCGTGTGCCAGCTGCCAGTTGGGCTCGTGGTTGTAGGCGGTGAACAGGCCGTCCCCGGCCACCGGCCGCAGATTGGCCACGCCGAGTCCGACGTGCTTGGCGAACCGGGCCTCGTCGGCGAGGTCGGCGGCGAGCCGCGCCCCCCACACGAACACGAACTCCTTGCCGAAGGCCCGGCGCCGGAAGATCGGGCCCAGCTCGCGCGCGAAGCGCATCGAGTCCTGGAGCGGGGTGCGCCGGTCGGCGCCGAGCACATCGCCGAGCAGCGGCAGCCGGCGCGGCGGATGCGGGATGCGGTGCAGCTCGGGCCAGCCCTGCTCGGCGCTCCGGAAACCCTTTGGCAGCCCGGTCCCCGTGGTCTCCGCCGTCTCCGCCATGACGCGATCTCCCTTGATCAGCGGATGGTTGAAGCTGCGACGCGCGCATGTTGTACGTGGGTTCAATAACGTGTTCCAGTGTGGTGTCCTTGTTGAACCGACGTCAAGTAAAGTGACGCCATGCCCGCGAACCAGGGGGAACGCGCCCGGCGCAGACTCAGCACCGAGGAGCGCCGTGAGCAGCTGCTCTCGGTCGGCGCGAAGCTGTTCTCGGAGAGTCCCTACGACGATGTGTGGATCGAGCAGGTCGCCGAGATCGCCGGGGTGTCGCGCGGGCTGCTGTACCACTACTTCCCGACCAAGCGGGACTTCTTCGCCGCCGTCGTGGAGCGGGAGAGCGCGCGCATGCTGCGCATGACGGCGGCCGTGCCCGGGATGCCGGTGCGCGAGCAGCTCACGGCGGGCCTGGACACCTACCTCGGCTACGTCGAGGCCCATGCCCACGGTTTCCGGGCCTTCCACCGCGCCGACGCGGCCGGCGACCAGGCCGTGCGCCGGGTCTACCAGCGGGCCCTGGCCGCGCAGGAGCAGCAGATACTGGCCGCGCTCGCCGCCGACCCCGAGTTCGGGCCGGTCTGCGAGGCGGCTCCCGAGGTGCGCCCGGCCGTGCGCGGCTGGCTCGCCTTCACCACCGCCGTCTGTCTCGAATGGCTGCGCGGCGAGGCGGAGCTGAGCCGGGAGCAGGTGCGTGACCTGTGCGCCCGCGCCCTCCTGGGTGTGCTCGCGTAACGCCGTCCGCCGGTGTGGCGTGGTTGGCGTGCGCCCCGATCTTCGATAGGTTAGGCAAGGCTTACCTAAGGAGGTCTCGGTATGGGTGACACGCAGGACTGGACGGCCGCACCCGGCGCGGCGGAACGGGCACGCTCGGTGCCGGCCGCCGCGTGGTCGTGCGCGGTGACCGCGGACGGCGTGCGCGAGGAGTACGTCGGCGCGCACTCCGTGACCGAGGACGGCGACGTCCGGCTGGCGGTGCCCGACGACAGCGGCCTGTTCGCGGCCGCTCTGTGCGCCCCGCGCCAAGAGCCCTCGGCGCTGCTGGAGTTCGCCGACGTCGCCCCCGTACCGGTGCGCAACCGCATCCGGGCCCGGCTCTATCTCTCCGGCTGGTTCGCGCCGTCCGCGGGCGCCCTGCTCTTCCGGCCCACGAGGGTGGTGCTGCGGCAGTCCTCCGGGCCGGTGGTGGTCGACCTGGACGAGTTCACCGCCGCCCGGCCCGACCCCCTCGCCGGCGCCGAGTCCCGGCTGCTCACCCATCTCGCCGACGTCCACCCGGACGCCGTCGAGCGGCTGACCCGCCTGGTGCGGCCCGAGAGCCTGCACGCCGCGACCCGGGTGGCGCCGCTCGCCGTCGACCGGCACGGACTGACCCTGCGCATCGAACGCAGCCGCACCCACGGTGACGTACGGCTGCCCTTCCACACGCCCGCGGACGACGTCGCCCAGCTCACCGAGCGCATGCACGTCCTGCTGGCGCAGGCCGGTGCCGCCGCCTGCCCCCGCGCGCTACAGCGGCACCGTGCAGACGGCGACGGGTGACGCGAACGGCTCGCCCGCCAGGCTGAGTTCGCCCCGGCCCGCATCGACGTGGAAGACGGTGACCGTGCCGGAGCGCTGGTTCGCCGCGAACAGCAGCCGGCCGTCCGGCGAGAACGCGATCTGCCGGGGGAAGTCCCCGCCCACCGGCACCGTGCCGAGCAGCCGCAGCCGGGCCCCGTCGGCGTCGACGGCGTACCGGGCGAGGCTGTTGTGCCCCCGGTTGGCGAGGAACGCGTACCGGCCGTTCGCCGTCACCAGGATCTGCGCCGGATAGTTCGTGCCGCCGCTCGCCCCCGTCGGCTGCGGCTCGCCGACGCTCAGCCGTCCGGAGCGCGGGTCGTAGGCGCAGACGGCCACGGTGTCGTCCACCTCGTTGGCGAGATACGCGTACCGGCCGCCCGGATGGAAGGCCAGATGGCGCGGTCCGGCGCCGGGCCGGGTGTGGGCCTGCGCCACCTCCGTGAGCGTGCCCTTCGCCTGGTCGAGACGGTAGGTGTGGACGGTGTCGGTGCCCAGGTCCACGGCGAGGACGTGCCCGCCGTCCGGACTCGTGACGACCTGGTGGGCGTGCGGGCCCTGCTGACCGGGGCCGGGGCCAGGGGAGGTGTGCGTGACCAGGTCGGTGCGCTCGCCCAGGGCACCCGAGGCGTCGATCGGGTGCACGGCGACACTGCCCGAGCCGTAGTTCGCGCTGAGCAGCCAGCGTCCGGTGGGATGCACCGACAGATGGCAGGGGGCCGCGCCACCGGTGCTCCGGGTGCCGAGGACCCGCCGGTCCGCGAGGCGTACGGCCGTCACCCCGCCGTCCTGCCGCTCGTCCACCACGTACAGGGTGCGGCCGTCCGGGTGCACGGTGAGATACGACGGGTCGGGAACCCCGGTGAGCGTGCCCGACCCGGTGATCCGGCCCGTCTCCGGGTCGTACCCGGCGACGCCGATGCCGGTGCCGCCGCCGTCGGCGGAGGTGTAGGTGCCCACGTACAGCGGGCGCGGGCCGGACGGCTCGCCGGGCGCGGTGGCTGGCTTCGGCCTGCTCGCCGGGGCGTGGGTGTCCGCCGGCGGGGCGGCCGTGGCCGGCACCGCCACCACGGCCGCCGTACCGGCCACGGCCCCGACGAACCGGCGTCTGGTCCAGCCGCCCCCGCGCTCCCGGCTCCCCCGGGGCGGGGGCGAGCCCCGCCCCGCCGTCCCTGCCTCCGTGTCCATGCCGCACCTCATGTCGTCGGTTGCACCGGTCGTGACAGCCACCTTGGCGCGCGTGCGCCGTCAAGGGCAAGCCGGGCAACCGGTGTTGCACACAGTGCAACCGCAGGAGAGGGGTGGCGAGGGTCTCACCACTCCCCGTCCTCGACCGGCTTTCCCGGCGCGTCCTTCAGCGGCGTCACCTGGTTGGGGGGCGGCGCCTGCCACGGGTCCAGGTCGTCCCCGAGCCACTCGCCGACCGGCTTGACCGCCTCCAGGGTCTCCGTGGGGGCGAGGTCCTCGGCGTCCGCCTCGTAGTAGTCGTACCAGGGCAGGCCCGCCCGGGTGTACGCCGCCCGGTCCACCGGCGACGGCGGGGGCGCCTCGCCGGTGATCCGGCGCCACTCCGGCGGCGTGACCAGGTGCACGAACACGCGCCCGGCCGGCTCCTCGGCCCAGTCCCCGAGCGGCCGGTCGTCCCGGTAGACCTCCTGCCGCATCGAGCCGCCCACGCCGAGTCCCATGGCCGCCGCGCGCCGTGGGGCGGCGGCCGGGGGCGGCGGAGCACCGAAGGCCGCCGCCGGCGGGGGGCCGCCGGGGGCCGCGGCGGCCATGGGCGCAGGCGCGCCGTAGCCGCCGAACGCGCCGGCCGGGCCCGGCTGCCGCGCCCGCTCCCGCTCTCGGTGTCGCCACTCGGCCAGCACGTCCTCCTTCAGCGGGAACGACTGGAGCTGGACCCCGCCCCACACCTCCTCGCCGGTGACCTGCCCCTCCACGGTCGCGCCCAGTCCCAGCGGCACGGCCACGAACTGGCGGACCGTGCCCTTGCCCGAGTTGATGCCGTCCAGCCACGGCTGGCGGGGCAGCACCACATAGTTCTGCGGGCGGCGGGACAGCCGGTCGCGCCACGGCTTGCCGGACACCGCGCACACCTTGCCCACGCCGACCTGGAGCGCGGCCGGCTCCGTCGTACCGGCGAAACTCAGCCACATCGCCTCGCGCAGATACACCGGGAGCATCACGCCGCCGCGCGCCCGCCACTGCTCCGGCACCCGGTCGGCGTGGTCGGCCACCCGCCGGATCGGGAACTCGCCCAGTCCCGGCGGCAGCGGGTGCGTGCCGCTCTCCGGCAGCCGCAGCGTACGCACGAACCGCACCGCCACCCCGCCCGGCAGCCGCAGTGTGTTCCCGTCGATCCGGACCCCGGTGCCGGTCATCCGCCCACCCCTCGCCTTACGCGCCGGCCCGCCCCGGCAGCTCCCTCACCGATAACGCTCACCGAACCCCGCGTGGTTCCGCCACAGCTCCTCCTGGACACCGAGGCGGTCGCGCAGCCAGGCCAGCCGGGGCAGCTTGGTCCGGTGCCCGCGGGAGACCCGGTCCAGCTCCTCCAGCAGCCGGCGGGCGCGGTGCTCGGTGTTCAGCTCGTCGATGATCCGGGTCGTCTCGGTCAGCACGGCCCCGAGCAGCTGCCAGTGCGCCCAGTCCTTGCGGACCTCGTCCTGGAGCAGTTCGGCCAGCCGGTCCCGGGTGCCCGCCGCCGTGTGCAGCTCGGCGGTCAGCCGGGCCTCCGCCGACTCGGCGTTCTCGCTCAGATGGGTGGTCACCAGCACCCCGAAACTGACGATGGCGTCGGCGATCTCCGACAGCAGCTGCTCCACGGTCGCCCCCACCTGGGGCGGGAACAGCTCCTCGGGCCCACGGGCCTTCGCCAGGTCCGTGAACGAGCGGGCCAGCACCCGCAGCACCACCGTGCAGATCTCCAGCGTGTCCAGACCGGTGCGCAGCACCACCCGGTGCAGCAGCCCCTCCTTGACCCGTGGATTGAGCCGCAGGCTGTCCTCGGCCTGCCGCAGCGCCGCGTCCACCTGCACGATGTCGTGGTCGAGCCGACGGGCCTCGTGCAGCCGCTCGGCCGCCCGCTCCCAGGGGGTCCGGCCGGCGGCCTCCTCACCCATCCGCAGCATCAGCTGCCGCACCCGCCGGGCCAGGTCCTCGATCGACCGGCCGGCCTCGTCGACCCACACCGGGGGCGGGAGCAGCAGGTTGCAGGCCGTCCCGACGACCGCGCCGATCAGCGTCTCCACGATCCGCGCCCACGCGGTGAACCCGACCGTGGTGACGCCGAGCACCAGCATGGCGCTGATCGCCACCTCGGCCACGTACTCGTCGACGCGCACCAGGTGCCCGACGGCCAGCGCGGCGACGATCAGCAGCGCGAGGCTCCACCAGGTCAGGCCCACCAGCACGCTGAACGCGATGGCGACCAGCACCCCGGCGACCACCGAGTTCACCCGGCGGATGCCGTTGGTGAGTGTGGCGTAGAAGGTCACCTGAACGACCAGCAGCGCGGTCAGCGGCGCGGTGAGCGGGGCGGGCTCGGGGCTCAGCCGGAGCGCGATCACGTAGGCGACCGTCGCGGCCGCGGCCGAGCGCAGCGTCTGGACGACAACCGGCTCTCGGCGGCGCGCCACCAGCCGCCGGAGCCCCATGGACCACTTTCGTACGTCGTGCATCCCTTGGCCTGTTCCCGTTCCTCGGGTGGGTCGAACGTGGCCATATGCCGACGGTTTCTGTTCGGGTCTGTCCGGGCTACTCGTACAGCTTGTCGATGAAGGCGGACAGGTTGCCCCGCGTGCGGGCGATCTGCTCCTCCAGGCTCAGGCTCTCCTCGAACCGGCCGCCGGACTCCGGGACCTTCTTGCCGCGCACGTACAGCGAACACGCCAGGTCCGTGCACATGTACAGCCCGACCGAGTTCCCCTCGCGGCCCGCCGCTCCCGCCTTGCGCGCGGTCATCAGCGAGACGCCGCCACCCGGATGCGTGGTCAGACAGACCGAGCACATGCTGCGGTGCAGGAAGCCGCGCTGCGAGGCCGGGAAGCGCAGGGTGACACCGGCGAGCCGGCCCTCCCGTTCGGTGACCAGATAGCTGCGGTCGGGTGCCCCGGGATCGCGCCAGCCGAGGAAGTCCAGGTCGTCCCACGGCCGTTCCCCGAGATCCCGTGGGACCGCCAGTCGCTTGGCCTCGCCCTTGGAGCAGTTGACGAACGAGTTGCGGATGTCCTGCTCGGTGAGCGATCTCATGGCGGAGTCCTTCCGGATTCAGGGAGTGCGAGCCTAGAGGGTCTAGGTTCATGCCTAGCCTAATTAGCAAGGCTGGGGAGGGCCAACGGATTTCCGGGCGCCTCGGACGCCTCTGCCGGCGGGGGCCCGCTGCCGGTATCGGCTACTCCGCGGTGGGCCTCGGCTCCGGTGGCCACACGTCCGGGAGCAGCACGCCGAGGGCGTAGGCGCGGGCGATCAGTTCGGTGCGGTTGGTCGCGCCCCAGCAGGCCGACAGGCGGCGGAGGTGGTAGGCGACGCCGTCTTTGCTGAGGCCCAGTTCACGGGCGGCGCGGGCGGTGGTGGCACCGCCGGCCAGCAGGGCCAGTACCCGCCGCTCCGCCTCGGTGGTCCGCACCGGCTCCGGCTCCTGAGCGGGGCGCTCGCCCAGCAGCTGCAGCATCACCAGCAGCGCCGGCGTCGCCTCCACGCTGTCGCTCACCGGATCCGCCGTCAGCTCCCCGTACCGCTCGGCCCCGCCGGGCGCCCGCCAGCACACCGACACCTGGTAGCGGGAGCGGTGTCGCAGCCGCAGCGCCTCGGCGATCCGCTCGACCTGGGTGGCCTCCTGCGGTCGGAACAGTTCCAGCACCTGCCGGCCGCGCAGCCGGCCCGGCGTCGTACCGCACTCCGCGGCCATGGCCGGGTTCGCCAGTACCACCTGGCCGTACACATCGCACACCGCCACCGGTACCGACACCCGGTCGAACAACGTGAGCGCACGGTTGCACCACACCACGGCGTCCGCCCGCTCCGCTTCCATCACACCTCCCGGCCCGCCCGCCATCCAAAAGGAAGAGGCAGGTCAGCGGCAACTTGGCGGCCCGGACGTCAGCGCCATGCCCCCTCCACGTCGGCCGTTCAGCAGCTCCGGCACCGAGGCACCGCTCAGCCCCAGCGCGGCGGCGATCTCCGTCTGCGACGCCCCGCAGGCGCGCACCGGGCGATGGAGTTCCGCGCGGAAGTCCGCGACGGGACCCGCCGCTGCCACGGCCGACTCCCCACTCCCTTCGCATACGGCTCGCCGGAGTTCTTCGCAGCGTAGGGCCTGGCCGGGGCCGGCGCGGGGAGTTCGGCACTCGGCCCCGGCCCGCGCAAGTCCCACCGCCCACTTTCCACTGCACGATCGTGTAGTGCGATGGCGCGGGCCGGCCTGCCCGTCGACCACTCTGGAATGCAGTACTCCGCTACCGCGAAAGGCAGTTCTCGCGTCATGCCCCCCACCGCACTGCACCCCGAGCCGGCCGGCACCCTGCCCGGCATCCCCGTCGTCGACATCACCGCCACCGGTCCCGGCCCGACCCCGATCCAGCAGGTCATGGAGCTGATGCGGGCCCACGGCCCGGTGCTGGCGCGCCGGCTGCACGGCCGGGACGTGACGTTCGTCGCCGACGCGGACCTGGTCGCCGACCTGGCCGACGAGGAGCGCTTCGCCAAACACATCGGGCCCGCCCTGGAGAACGTACGGGAGTTCGCCGCCGACGGCCTGTTCACGGCATACAACGACGAACCCAACTGGGCCAAGGCACACGACATCCTGATGCCCGCCTTCGCGCTCGGCTCGATGCGCACCTACCACCCCGTGATGCTGAAGGTGTCCCGCCGGCTCATCGACTCCTGGGACCGCGCGGCACGGGCCGGACAGCCCGTCGACGTGCCCGGCGACATGACCCGCATGACGCTCGACACCATCGGACTGGCCGGATTCGACTACGACTTCGGCTCCTTCGCGCGCGACGAGCCGCACCCGTTCGTGGAGTCCATGGTCCGCTGCCTGGAGTGGAGCATGACCCGCCTGGCCCGCACCCCGGGCACGGATCACTCGGCGGCCGACGCGGCCTTCCGGGAGGACGCCGACCATCTGGCGCGGGTCGTGGACGATGTCATCGCCGCCCGCGCGGGCACCGACCAGAGCGGTGCCGAGGACCTGCTCGGGCTGATGCTCAGCGCCCCGCACCCCGCCGACGGCAGCACCCTGGACGCGGCCAACATCCGCAACCAGGTCATCACCTTCCTGATCGCCGGCCACGAGACCACCTCCGGGGCGATGTCCTTCGCGCTGTACTACCTCGCCAAGCACCCCGCCGTACTCCGGCTCGTGCAGCGCGAGGCCGACGCGCTGTGGGGTGACACCCCCGACCCGGAGCCGACGTACGACGACATCGGCCGCCTCACCTACACCCGTCAGGTGCTCAACGAGGCGCTGCGGCTGTGGCCGACGGCCGCCGCGTTCAGCCGGCACGCCCGCGAGGACACCCTGCTCGGCGGCCGGATCCCGCTGCGCGCCGGCCAGGCCGTCACCGTGCTCGCGCCGATGCTGCACCGGCAGCCCGTGTGGGGCGACAACCCGGAGCTGTTCGACCCCGAGCGGTTCACCCCCGAGGCCGAGGCGGCCCGCCCGGTGCACGCCTTCAAACCGTTCGGCACCGGTGAACGCGCCTGCATCGGGCGGCAGTTCGCGCTGCACGAGGCGACCATGCTGCTCGCCCTGCTGGTGCACCGCTACCGGCTGCACGACCACGCCGGCTACCGGCTGACCGTGAAGGAGACCCTCACCCTCAAGCCGGAGGGCTTCACCCTCACACTCACCCCGCGCACCCCCGCCGACCGCGTGCACGCCCCGCTGCCCGGCACCGCCCCCGCCCCGGCCGCGGGCACCCCGGCCCCGGACGCCCTGCCGGCCCGGGTCCGCCCCCGCACCAGCGCCCTCTTCCTGCACGGCAGCAACTACGGCACCTGCCGGGACTTCGCCGCCCAGCTCGCCGACGAGGCCGCGGCCGTCGGCTGCGCCACCGAGGTCGCCGCCCTGGACGCCTACGCGGACGGCCTGCCCACCGACCGGCCCGTCGTCATCGCCGCCGCCTCCTACAACGGCCGCCCCACCGACGACGCCGTCGCCTTCACCGCCTGGCTCGACGGCACCCCCGACCTGACCGGCGTGACCTACGCCGTCCTCGGCGTCGGCGACCGCAACTGGGCCGCCACCTACCAGCAGGTCCCCACCCGCGTCGACGCCCGCCTCGCCGAACTCGGCGCCACCCGGCTCACCGACCGCGCCGCCGCCGACGCCTCCGGTGATCTCACCGGCGCGGTACGGGAGTTCACGACCCGGCTGCGCACCGCGCTCCTGACGGAGTACGGCGACCCGGACGCCACGCACGGCGCCACGGCCGGGCCCGGCCATGCCTACGAGGTCCGCACGCTGACCGGCGGCCCGCTGGACGCCGCCGCCGAACGGCACGGCCTCGTCCCGATGACGGTCACCGAGGCGTACGACCTCACCGCGCCGGACCACCCGCGCACCAAGCGGTTCCTGCGCATCGCCCTGCCCGAGGGCGTCACCTACCGCACCGCCGACCATCTGACCGTGCTGCCAACCAACGCCCCGGACCTCGTGGACCGTGCCGTCGCCGCGTTCGGCCTCGACGCCGACGCCGTCCTGGACATCCGCGCCACCCGCCCGCGCCGCGACGGCCTCGCCGTGGATCGTCCGCTGACGGTACGTCAACTTCTGGCACACCACGTCGAATTGCAGGAGCGGCCGACAGCCCGGCAGCTGGCCCTCCTCGCCGAGGCCAACCCCTGCCCGCCCGAGCGCGCCGCCCTCGCCGCCCTGCCCGGCGACGACCCGCGCACCCTGGTGGAGCTGGCCGAGGACCAACCCGCCCTGCGCGGCGCCCTCGACTGGCCGCTCCTGCTCGACCTGCTGACCCCGCTGCGGCCCCGCCACTACTCCCTGTCCTCCTCGCCGGCGGCCGACCCGCGCCACGCGGACCTCATGGTCTCGGTGCTCGACGCTCCCGCCCGCTCCGGCCGGGGCCGCTACCGGGGCACCGGCTCCGGCCACCTCGCCTCCCTCCGTCCCGGCGACACTGTGTACGCCCGCGTCCAGCCCTGCCGCGAGGCCTTCCGGATCGACGGTTCGGCACCGGTCGTGATGGTCGCCGCGGGCACCGGACTCGCCCCGTTCCGGGGTGCCGTCGCCGACCGCCTCGCCGCCCGCCGCGCGGGCACCCGACTCCCGTCGGCCATCCTCTATTTCGGCTGCGACGCACCCGACGCCGACTTCCTGCACGCCGACGAGCTGCGGGCCGCCGAACGGGCCGGCGCGGTGTCACTGCGCCCGGCCTTCAGCGCCGCGCCCGAGAACGGGGCCGCCTTCGTCCAGCACCGCATCGCCGCCGAGGCCGACGAGGTGTGGCGGCTGCTGACCGCCGGGGCCCGGGTGTACGTCTGCGGCGACGGCGCCCGTATGGCCCCCGGCGTCCGCGCGGCCTTCCGTACCCTGTACCGGGAACGCACACCCGGGGCCGACGAGGCCGCGGCCGAGCGGTGGCTCGACACGCTGGTGGCGGACGGGCGTTATGTGGAGGACGTGTACGCGGCGGGCTGAGCCGCGGAGGAGGGGGCACGGTGGGGGACTCGAAAGAGTGCATGGTGGCCGGCCGGGGCGGGCACCCCGCCCGCCCCGGCCGGCCACCATGGGCCCCTCGGCGGCGCCACGTAGACCGGGGCGCGGGAGACCGTGGACCCGGAGCGTGGCGCCGCGTTGGACGAGATCCCGCCACTGCGTCTTAGCTCACAGCGTGAACTAAGGCTTGGGGGAATCTCGCGCACCGACTGCCCGAAGGGGTATGTTGCAGGTCGGGGACAGTTCGTGAAGGGAGCCACATGGCGGGGCGCAACGGTCGCACGGTACGCGACCTGAGACGAGGCAACCGCACGGCGGTGCTCCAGCGGCTGTACTTCGACGGTCCGCTCAGCCGTTTCGAGCTGGGCCCGGCCACCGGACTCAGTTCCGGCTCGGTCAGCAACGTCGTCGCGGACCTGATCGCCGACGGACTGGTCGAGGAGGCCGGCAGCGTCGACTCCGACGGTGGCCGGCCCCGCACCCTGCTGCGCGTCGCCCCGCACAGCGGCCAGATGATCGGCGTCGACGTCGGCGAGACCCGGGTCCGCGTCGAGCTGTTCGACCTGGCCCTCACCGAACTCGCCCGCGTGGAGCGTCCGTTGACTGCGCAGGGCTACGACGTCGAGGTCATCGCCGGCCATATCCGCGAGGGCGTCGCCGAGGTCCTCACCGCCGAAGAGGCCGCTGTCGACCGGCTGCTCGGTGTCGGCGTCGGTGTCCCCGGCATCGTCGAGCACACCCCGGACCGGGGGGCCGTGGTCCACGGGCAGACCATCGGCTGGGACGCGGTCCCGCTGGAGCAGCTGCTCCGTTCCTCCTCCCCACTCCCCGAGGAGGTGCCGTACCTCATCGACAACGGCGCCAAGACGCTCGGCCAGGCCGAGATGTGGTTCGGCGCCGGGCGCGGCGCCCGCAACGCCGTGGTCGTGCTCTTCGGCTCCGGTGTCGGTGCCTGCCTGGTCACCCCCGAGGTGGAGCACGGGCGGGCCGTGGAGTGGGGTCATCTGACGGTCCGGGTGCGCGGGCGCCGCTGCCGCTGCGGCGCCCCCGGCTGCCTGGAGGCGTACGCGGGCGCCGAGTCGCTGTTGGCGCGCTGGCGCGAGGAGGGCGGACGGCCGCCGGAGAACGCCGACGAGGAGACCGCGCTCACCGCGATGCTGGCCGCGGCCTACCCGGCCGACGGCGGTGAGCCCGACCCGGTGGCACTGGCCGTCCTGGAGGAGACCGCCGAGTATCTCGGCGCCGGCCTGTCCGACCTGATCAACCTCTTCCAGCCGGAGCGGATCCTCATCGGCGGCTGGGCGGGACTCCAGCTCGGCACACGCTTCCTGCCCGCGGTGCGCCGGCACGCGGCGACGTACGCCCTGCGTCACCCGGCCGACAAGGTGACCATCGACCTCGGCCGGCTCGGCCCCGACGCGGTCACCGTCGGCGCCGCGATCCTGCCGCTGGCCGACTTCTTCGCCAGCGGCGGCCGCCGTCCCGAACCAGCCACCCAGGACCCCCTGCCCGCCTGGCGAACAGCCCTCCAGGAACGCACCCCGCACTGACTTCCACCCCGTGGACCGCCCGCGCGGTCACCGCCCCCGCCGGACCGGCCCTCAGGCCGACGGTTCGTCCGGGGTCGGGTGTTCCGGGTGGATCGTGCCGGGGCGGGGTGTGCCGCGGGGGCCGGTGCCGGACTCGTCCGTGTCCGGGACGGTGTCCTCGTCCGGCTCGTCGCCGACCCTGGAACCGGGGGTGACGTCCCATCGGTCGTTCCCGGAACCGGCCTGCTGGTCGGGCAGGTCCCTCGGCACCGGCGTCTCGTCGCGCCCGGCCGCAGAGCCGGGTTCCTCCTGGCTGCGCTCGGCCATGGTGTTTTCTCCGCTCCTTCGTAGGTTCGGGCGTGGGCCCGCTCAGCCGACCTTGCGTCCCCGCATCGGCTCGGTCTCCATCCCGCCGCCCTTCTGGAGGCCGTCCAGGAACTCCCGGACGACCTCGGTCGCCGTGCGCCGGGGCTGCCAGCCCAGCTCGGCGTGTGCCCGCCCGCAGTCCATCAGCGGCAGCCGCAGCACCGCGTCGAACAGATGCGGGGAGGCGGGCAGCAGATGCAGCCCCCAGGCGGCGGCGATCGCCGACCGGGCCGCCGCACGCGGCAGCCGCACCGGCCGGGCGCCGAGCAGCTCGGCGAGCACGCCGGCGTCGAGCGGGGGATCGGCGGCCAGGTTGAAGGCGCCCCGGGCGGTGTCCGCGTACAGGGCGAGCCGGTACGCCTCGGCGGCGTCGTCCGTGTGCAGCGCCTGCACCCGCAGTCCCGGGATGTCCGGCAGGAACGGCAGCAGCTCGGGCCGGGCCAGCGGACCGGGCAGGAAGCGCCCGCCGAAGATCCGCCGCTGCTCGCTCGCCGACTCCCATTTGAACAGGAATGCCGGCCGCATGCGGACCACCCGCACCTCGGGGTGGTCGCGTTCGAACACGTCCAGCGTGCGCTCCAGATAGGCCTTCTCCCGGCAGTACGCGGCGTCCGGCCAGCCGTGCGTCGGCCAGGACTCGTCCACCGTGTGGTCCTTCGGCCCCGGCGAGTACGCCCCGACGGAGGAGGCGTGCACCAGCACCGGCACCCGCGCCGCGGCGACCGCCTCGAACACCCGGATGCCACCGAGCACGTTGGTCCGCCAGGTGGTGGCCGGATCGTGCGTCGGCTGGAACGCCCAGGCCAGATGGATCACAGCGTCGGCTCCCTCGAACCGCTCCGCGAGCTTCGCCCCGTCCGTGGCCAGGTCGACGGCGGACCACTCGGTCTTCGGCGGCGCCCATTCGGGCGTCCGCCGGGCCAGGCCCCGTACCGACTTGATCCCGGGATCCTCCGAGAGCAGACGCACCACGCTCGTCCCGACATTGCCGGTGGCGCCTGTCACGACGACCCTGCTGCCCGCTGAGCTGCTCACCTTCGGCTCCTTCCGTCCTCGCGGCGGAGGCTGCGACGACCGGCCGGGTACCCGGGGCCCTCGCCCGCACACGCGGCAGCGTCCGCCCGCGGTGCAGCGTCCGGCCGCGGAGCAGCGCCCGCCCGTGCGGCAGTGCCCGCCCGTGCGGCGGTGCCCGCTCGCGGGGCATGGAAAAGCCCCGGTCGTGACGGGGGACTCACGACCGGGGCGGTCACATGGTGGGCGCGGACGGCGGTCGCCTCGCGGCGAAAGGCTCCACAGGGCTTCAGCCGAACGATCGTCCCTGTGGGCAAAAGGTGAGGCCCGGGGACCCTGTCCCCTCCGCACCCACGTTTTGTGCAACGGGCAACCACCCCGGGGTGTTCCGTCCGCACTTGTGACGCATGCCACCCTCGGTGATGCTCAGGCCAGCGGGCTCCCGGGGAGTCGTTCCAGCAGATCCGCGGGATCGGCGTAGATCGCCTCCGCCCCGGCCTCCTCCAGGTCGGCCCGGGGTATCCCGCCGCACAGCAGGCCCACACAGCGCACCCCCGCCGTGCTGCCCGCCCGCATGTCCCACACGGTGTCCCCGACGAACACCGCCCGCGATGCCGGAACCCCGGCCAGCTCCAGGGCGTGCTGCACGGGCTCCGGGGCGGGCTTGCCCTCCTGTACGTCCTCGGCACTCGCCGTGCCCGCGATGGCGTCGTCCGCGTCGATCGCCCGGCGCAGCGCACCCAGCTCGGAGCCGCTCGCCGAGGTGGCCAGCACCACCGCCCAGCCGTCCCGGTGCAGTCGGCGCAGCAGCTTCCCGGCCCCCGGTAGAGGGCGGAGCCGGTCGAAGTACTGGCCGTACAGCGTCTTGTGCGCGTCGCTCAGCTGGGCGTCCCGCTCCGTGTCGCGGTCCTCGCCCAGCAGGTGGGCGATCAGGTCCGTGGAGCCGAGGCCGACGGCCCGGTGGACGGCGTGCATGGGCACGTCGTGGCCCGCCTGGCGGAACGCCTCCCACCAGGTCACGACGTGCAGGTGGTTGGTGTCGACGAGGGTTCCGTCGACGTCGAAGACGGCGGCACGATCCATCCGCGGTCCCTTCTCCCGCCCATCCGGGGTTCCTGGTCCTTGTCACGTCCGATCCGGGTTGCCGGTCAGGCCCGGTCCTGGGACCGGGTACCACGCCCCGATCCCGCCACGCGTGCCGGCAGACGGCCCTCCCGCGTCCACGCCAGCAGTTCGTCCGCCGACCACGTGGTCACCACCCGCTCGGCGGGCACCCCGCACTCCTCCGCCCGGGCGCAGCCGAGGATCTGCCAGTCCAGCTGGCCCGGAGCGTGCGCGTCGGTGTCGATCGAGAACAGCACCCCGGCCGCCACGGCCTTGCGCAGCAGCCGCCGGGGCGGATCCAGCCGCTCGGGCCGGCTGTTGATCTCCACCGCCGTGCCCGACTCGGCGCACGCGGCGAACACCTCGTCCGCGTCGAACTGCGACTCCGGCCGCCCCCGGCCCGTCACCAGGCGCCCGGTGCAGTGCCCGAGGACGTCGGCGTGCGGATCGCGCACCGCGGCCACCATCCGGCGGGTCATGGACCGCGCGTCCATCCGCAGCTTGGAGTGGACCGACACCACGACCACGTCCAGCTGCGCCAGCAGCTCCGGTTCCTGGTCCAGCGAGCCGTCCTCGAGGATGTCGCACTCGATGCCGGTGAGCAGCCGGAACGGCGCCCACCGGGCGTTCAGCTCCGCCACCACCGCGAGCTGTTCGCGCAGCCGCTCGGGGGACAGCCCGCGGGCCACGGTCAGTCGGGGGGAGTGATCGGTGAGCGCCGTCCACTCATGGCCCAGCTCGGCGGCCGCCCGCCCCATCTCCTCGATCGGGCTGCCCCCGTCGGACCAGTCCGAGTGCGTGTGGCAGTCCCCGCGCAGCAGCGCCCGCAGCTCGGCACCGGCCCCCTTTGGACCGGCCGACGCACCGGCCTCCTCCTCCAGCCGGCGCAGATACCCGGGCATCTCACCGGCCAGCGCCTCCCGCACGACCTGGGCGGTCTTGGGCCCGACCCCTTTCAGCGACTCCAGCGTCCCGGACGCGGCCCGCTCGGCGATCTCCTCTCCGGGCAGCGCGGCAAGCACCCGGGAGGCGGTACGGAAGGCCCGTACCCGGTAGGTGGGCGCGAGTGCCCGCTCCAGCAGGAACGCGATCCGGTCGAGGGCGGCGACGGGGTCCATGGGAACCAAGGTTGCATCAGCGCCCCGCAAGGGGCGCGGGGAACTGCGCGACCCGCAGCGTGCCACCCGCCACCCGCCACCCGCCACCCGCCGCCACCCGCCACCCGCAACGCGCCCCGGCCCCTGCGCCGGGAACCCGTTTTGCCCACACCACCATCGGGTACTGCGATGACTCGTCCACGTACGCACCGCGAGGAGACGAGCCATGCCCAGCCCAGCACCGCAGCGAACGGCGTTGATCACCGGCGCGGACTCCGGCATCGGCCGTGCCACCGCCGTACGGCTGGCCGAGGCGGGTCTGGACGTCGGCATCACCTGGCACTCCGACGAGAAGGGCGCCGAGGAGACGGCGGCGGAGGTCCGCTCCCACGGCCGCCGGGCCGAGGTGGCGCAGCTGGACCTGACCCGGCTGCCCGAGGCCGCCGACACCGTGGACGAGCTCTGCGCCGAGCTGGGCCGGATCGACGTGTTCGTGAACAACGCCGGTACGGGCACCATGACCCCCTACCTCGACCTGACCCTTGCGGATGTGCGACGGGTCCTGGACGTCGACCTCGTCGGCCCCTTCCTGTGCGGGCAGCGGGTCGCGCGGCGCATGATCGCGCAGGGCGACGGCGGCCGGATCGTCAACGTGACCTCCGTGCACGAGCACCAGCCCCGGGTCGGCGCGGCCCCGTACTGCGCGGCCAAGGGCGGGCTCGGTCTGCTCACCCAGGTGATGGCCCTGGAGCTGGCCGAGTACGGCATCACGGTGAACGCGGTCGCGCCGGGCGAGATCGCCACCCCGATGACCGGACAGGAGAACACGGACGTGCACGCCGAGCGCCGCCCCGGCGTGCCGCTCGGGCGGCCCGGCGACGCCCGGGAGGTGGCCGCCGTGATCGCCTTCCTGGCGAGCCCGGACGCCTCGTACGTCACCGGCGCCTCCTGGACCGTCGACGGCGGCATGCTCCGCATGGGCCCGCAGGCCGGCTCCCATCTGACCAGCGACGACTGGCGCCGTCCCTGAGGCCTCGGTGAGGCTGCGGGCCGGCTCCTGCGCCGGCCCCGGCCTCGTACGGCGACCCGAAGGTCTTCGAGCTGTTCGCGCAGGGTACGACCGTCGCCTCCGTGCTCACCCGGCTGGGCGAACACGGGGGCTTCGGGCGTCCCGCCACGCAGGGAGCCGTCGAGGCGGCGGTTCTCGATCTTCTGGACGGCTCCGGTGGATGACCCGTCCGGGCGGGTTGCGTTCTACCCTCGATGACATGACCGAACAAGCAGCTCCGCACATCTCCCATCCGCGGGTCCTGGTCCACGGTGTGTGCCCGGGCAGGCCGGGCGAGCCGCCGTTCCGGATCATGGAGATCGACGGTCAGGTGGTCGGTGAGGCCAGGACCGTCACCGACGTGCTGGAGGCGGCCGCCTCCTTCGGCATCACCATCCACGACCTGGACGACCCGGACGTGGTCCGCTTCGTGGGCGGGGACAAGTACACCTGGAAGCTGCACTGAACCGACGGCTCAGCCGACCGTCCACTTCTGGTTGGCGCCGCCCGTGCAGGTCCATATCTGCAGCCGCGTCCCGTTGGCCGAGTTGTCGCCGGTGACATCCAGGCACTTGTTCGCCTGCGGGTTGACGATGTCGTGGGCCCCGGTGACGGTCCACTTCTGGTTGGGGCCGCCGGTGCAGTCCCACAGCTGGGCGGTCGAGCCGTCGGCCGTGCCGTTGTTCGTGACGTCCAGGCACTTGCCGAGCGCCCGGAGGGTGCCGTCCGCACCGACGGTCCACGCCTGCGCGGCGGTGCCGTTGCAGTCGTAGAGCTGGACGGGGGTGCCGTTCGCGGAGTTCGCGCCGGCCACGTCCACGCACTTGCCGGCCAGGCCCCGGATCGGGACGCCGGCCGCGCTGCCGCTCGTCGTCACCGACACCGAGTCCACCACCAGCGCTTGCGGGAACCGGGTGGAGCCGTCGGGGTCGCCGGGCCAGTAGCCGCCGACCGCCAGGTTCAGGATCAGGAAGAACGGCTTGTTGAACACCCAGGTCTTCCCGCCCAGGTCGGCCGGGGTGCGGCGCTGGTAGACGTTCCCGTCCACCGACCAGGTGATCGAGTCGGGCGCCCAGTCGACGGCGAAGGTGTGGAAGGCGTCCGCGAAGGCCTGCCCGTTCGGCAGCGAGTAGGCCGCGCCTATGCCGCCCGAGCCGGAGTAGCCGGGGCCGTGGATGGTGCCGTGCACCACCGAGGGTTCGAAGCCGACGTTCTCCATCACGTCGATCTCACCCGAGTCCGGCCAGTTGACCGGCGTGCCGAGCATCCAGAACGCGGGCCACATGCCCTGTCCGCGCGGGATCTTCATCCGTGCCTCGACATGCCCGTACTGGGCGGTGAACTTCCCGGCCGTGTTCAGCCGGGCGGAGGTGTACTGACAGCTGCCGTACCAGCACTGGTAGCCGGCCGGGTTCTCCTTGCGGGCGGTGATCACCAGGTGGCCCTGGCCGTCCAGAGCCGCGTTCTTCGTGCCCGAGGTGTAGTACTGCCGCTCGTGGTTGTTGACGTTGTCGCCGGTCTCCAGCGTCCACTTCGAGCCGTCGACCGCGGAGCCCGCGGGCCCGTCGAAGGTGTCGGAGAAGGTGGTGACGGCCGCTGCCGCCGGGGCGGCGGTGTCGGCCCGCGCCGGGCCGGCGGCGGCGGAGCCGACCAGGGCCGCGGACAGGGCGGCGAGGAGACATCTGCGGAGCAGGCGGGAGGCCATGGCTCTCCGTTCGGGTGGGGGGTATGACGGCTCTTGATTTAAGGAGTGAGATAAGAGGGCGTCAATAGTCTGGTACAGACCTGCTGCTGACGATCAGTCGGTCGACGGCTCGCGCACCCGGCGGTGCACCCCCCGCCCGAGCCGCCGTCCCAGCAGCAGCCAACCCACCAGCGCACCGGCCGTGTTGAGGATGACGTCGTCGATGTCGAAGGCGCGCCCGGTGACCAGCGCCCCCTGCACCAGCTCCACCATCAGCATGACCAGGGCGGTCAGCGCCGGTACCTGGAGCATCCCCCGGGCACGCGGCGCCAGGACCGGTACCAGCACCCCGAACGGCACGCCGAGCAACAGGTTTCCGCCGATCTGCCGGATCGCGTCCCGCGCCGACGCCTGTTCCACATAGTCCCTGAGCGAGCGGCCCGGATGCAGATTGCTGTGCGTCAGGGGCACCGAGGCGGGCGACGGCTGGAGCGTGATCCGGGCCAGGACGACGGCGAACGCCACCATGCACGCGAAAGCCACCAGCATCGCCAGCAGCCGGACGGGAAGCGGCATGGCGTGCCGCGCGCCTCGTGGCCGGACCTGCTCGGCCGGCCGCCGCTTCCGGACGGCGCGCAGGGCCTCGGGCAGGCGCGGTGCGGTACGGGCCATGCGGTCCTCCAGTCGTCAACTTCCCGCTTTCGTACGCCGGTTACCCCCATCCCGGACCGGGATGCCCCCCCGGCTCCGCTGCCGGGCGCACACCGGTGGGTTTCCGTTCACGCTCCCGGGGCACTCCGGGTGCGGACCCGCGTGCCGCCGCTCCCGCGCGGGCCGGGCGGTGCTTGGATGACCCCCAGCGGCACTCCGGACGCATCGCCGCACACCCGTGCAGAGCGGACCGAGGAGGTGCTGGATGACCCGCCGTACCGCCCCGCACGCGGTCCTCCTCGCCGTCGGTGAACTCCTGGCCTGGTGGGCGGCGCTGGCACTGCTGTGGCTGGTGTTCATCACGACGGTCGACACCCTGGAACGGATCGTCGGCGCGGGCTGCGCCGCCGCGGGCGCGCTGCTGGCCCGGGCCGGCCGGCGGGCGGTGACCTGGCGGTGAACGGCTGGCTCCTCGCGGCGACGGTCGAACTGGGCGGCGGCGGGGCGGCCGCGCTGTGGGGTGTGACCACCGGCCCGCCGGCCCGCCGGGTGATCGCCCAGAACCTGACCACGACCGCCGTCTGCCCGGCCCTGCTGCTCCTCGCCCAGGGCTACGGCCGCCCCTCCTACGTCGATCTCGCCCTGCTGCTCGCCCTGCTCGGCCCGGTCGGCACCCTCGTCTTCGCCCGGCTGCTCTCCGACGACCTGGCCGGCGAACGGCCCGGCGCCTGGGGACTGACCTGGACGGCGGCGGGCCTCGCGGCGGCGGTCGTGCTCGCGCTCTGCGTGGCCGGCGGACCCGGCCGGGCAATGGTGAAGCTGCTGGTCATCGGCACCCTGCTGATCGGCGGCAACCTGATCGCCTCACGGGCGCTGGCGGGCGGGCTCCGGGGGGTGCGGGGTGGCTGAGGGGACGCCGGGCCGGGCCGGTGCAGGGTGCGGCTGCGGCGCGGGGTGCCGAGGGGCGGCCCCGGGGTGGGCCGGTGCCGGGTGCGGCTGCGGCGCGGGGTGCCGAGAGGCGGGTGTGCTGTGTCCGACGCGGTGATCGTCGTCGCCCTGCTGCTGGTGGCCGCCTCCGCCACCGCGGCCGTGGCCCAGCGCGACCCCGCCCGCCAGGCGCTGGTGCTGTCCGTGCTCGGGGTCGTCCTCGCCGTGCTGTTCACCGCGGTCCAGGCCCCGGACGTCGGACTGTCCCAGCTGGCCGTCGGCTCAGCCCTCACCCCGCTGCTGATCATGCTCTGTGTGCGCAAGGTCCGCCGGCGCGGCCGGACCAAGGACGGCACCCGGTGAACCGGCTGCGGCTGTGGCTGCTGGCCGTCGGCGGCGCGGGCCTGGCCGCCCTGCTCATCGCCGCCTGCCTCGACCTGCCCTCCTTCGGCGGACCCCGGCACCCGTACGGCGACCGGGCCGTGCACGCCTCCCTCGCCCGGCACACCGCCAACACCATCGCCTCCGTCAACTTCGACCAGCGCGCCTACGACACCCTCGGCGAGATGAGCATCCTGTTCGCCGCCGTCCTCGGCTGCGTGGTGCTGCTGCGCCAGGCCCGCGACGAGCACCGGGCCCGGCCCGAACCCGCCGAGGTGGCCCGGCCGGTCCGCCGCTACGCCCTGCTCGTGCTGCCCGTCGCCCTGGTCACCGGCCTGTACGTCGTCGCCCACGGCCAGCTCAGCCCCGGCGGCGGCTTCCAGGGCGGGGTCGTCGCCGCGACCGCCCTGCACCTGCTCTATCTCGGCGCCGACTACCGTGCGCTGGAACGCGTCCGCCCGCTCGGCGTCTACGAGACCTCCGACGCGCTCGCCGTCTCCGCCTACCTGGTGCTGGGCCTCGCCGGAGTCCTGGCCGGCACCGCGTTCCTGGCCAACACGCTGCTGCCGTACGGCACCTTCAACACGCTGTCCTCCGGCGGCACCGTCCCGCTGCTGAACGCGGCCATCGGCATGGAGGTGGCGAGCGCGGTCGTCGTCCTGCTCGCCCACTTCCTCGACCAGGCCGTCGAGATCGAGGAGGCGGACGTGAGCTGACCGCCGAGGAGGAGCACCGGAGTAGAACACCGAGGAAGACCAGGGAGCTGAACACCGCGATGCACGTCCTGCCGTACCTCGTCGCCGTCTACGTCTTCCTGACGGGCTGCTACGGCCTCGCCACCAGCCGGAACCTCATCCACGCCGTCGGCTGTCTCGCGGTCTGCCAGTCCGCGACCTACGTGCTGCTGCTGGCGGTCGGCTACCGCGACGGCGCCACCGCGCCCGTCTTCTCCGACATCGAGCCCGGCTCCCGGCCGGTGGTCGACCCTGTGGTCCAGGCCCTCACCCTCACCGACATCGTCGTCGGCGCCACCGTCACCGCGCTGCTGCTCGCCCTCGTCCTCCAGGTCGCCAAGCGGCACGGCACGGTCGACCCCGACGAGCTGCGGGAGCTGCGCGGCTGATGCACCATCTGCTTCCGCTGCTCGTCGCGCTCCCGCTGTTCGGCGCCGCCCTGCTGGCGGCCACGGGCCGCCATCTGCCCCGGATCGCCACCGAGATCACCGGTTTCGTGGTCTCCGGTGGTACGGGCGCCCTCGCCGTCGTGCTGCTGCTGAACTCCGCGCCGCCGATGACCGAGTGGGTCGGCGGCTGGCTGCCGGCCGGCGGGGAGAGCGTCGGCATCCTCGTGGTCGGGGACGGTCCGTCGCTCGGCATGGCCGCGCTGGCCTCCCTGCTGGCCCTGGCGGCGCTCGCCTACTCCTGGCGCTACTTCGCCGCGCCCCCGCACGGTCACACCGGCGCGTTCACCGCGCTGATGCTGGTCTTCCAGGGCGCCATGTGCGGATTCGCCATCGCCGGCGACCTGTTCAACGCGTTCGTGTTCTTCGAGCTGATGAGCGTCACGGCCTACGCGCTCACCGGCTACCGCATCGACGACCCCAAGGCCGTGCAGGGCGCCCTGACCTTCGGCGTCGTCAACTCCCTCGGTGCCTACGCCATGCTGATGGGCATCGCGCTGCTGTACGCCCGCACCGGCGAACTGGCCATGGCGAAGATCGGCCGCGGGCTCGACGCGGCGGCCGGGCCGGGCGGACCGGACGCCCTCGTCCTCGCCTCCTTCGTGCTCGTCCTCACCGGACTGCTGGTGAAGTCGGCCGCCGTACCCTTCCACTTCTGGCTCCCGGACGCGCACGCCGTCGCCCCGACCCCGGTCTGCATGCTCCTGTCCGGCGTCATGGTGGAACTCGGCGCCTACGGCGTCTGGCGGGTGTACGGCACCGTCTTCTCCGGACCCGGCGGCATCCCCGCCGCCGACCTGACCCGGGCCCTGGTGACGCTCGGCGCCCTCACGGCCGCGAACGGCGCCGTCATGTGCTGGTACCAGCGGCACATCAAACGGCTCCTCGCCTACTCCACCGTCGCCCACACCGGCCTGTTCCTCGTCGGGCTCGGCGTCCTCACCCCCGAGGGCGACGACGGAGTCGCCCTGTACATCCTCGGCCACGCCGGGGTGAAGGCCGCACTGTTCGCCTGCGCGGGCGCCCTCCTGGACCGGTTCGGCAGCGTCGACGAGCACGCGCTGCACGGTCGGGCCCGGCAGCTGCGCGCCACCGCGGTCATGTTCGCCGTCGGCGCCCTCGGTCTCGCCGGCCTGCCGCCGTTCGGCACGGCGCTCGGCAAGGCGGTCACCGAGGAGGCGGTCGGCGGCCCGCTCACCGTGGTGTTCGTGGCCGCCTCCGCGATCACCGCCGGAGCCGTACTGCGGGTCACCGCCCGCGTCTTCCTCGGGCTCGGGCCGCGCCCGGAGGACACCGAGTACGAGACCAGCGGATCCGACGAGGAACCCGAGACGTCCGGCCTGCTGCGCCGGATTCCGGACACCATGACCACCGTGCCCGCCGTGCTGCTCGCCGCCGCCCTCGCCGCCGGGGTGGTACCCGGCTTCGGCGCGCTGGTGGCCCGCTCCGTCAACGAGGCCGGTTCGGGCGGCGCGCACGCCTCCGTGCACTGGACCGTGCACGGACTCCTGTTGGGCGGGGCCTCCACCGTGCTGGCCGTGGCGCTCGCCGGCCTCGCCGTCACCCGGCCCCGCTGGGTGGCCGCCCCGGACTGGGCCGCGCCCCTGCGGCGCCTCCAGTCCGGGCACGTCGGTGACTACGTGGCCTGGCTGCTGGTGGGCGCGACCGTGCTGGGAGCGCTGGCCGCGCCGGGGGTGCTGGGAGGCTGATCAGGAGCCGTAACTGACGTGTACCTCCTTGAAGCCGAGGGAGCGCAGCAGGCCCTGGAGCATCCCGGTGGTGTTGCTCTCGGCCCGGACGGTCAGCCCGCTGCGCCGCGCCGCGTCCCCGATGTGCCGGACGGCGAGCCGCTGCACGGCCTGCTCGCTGTTGGGGTTGTCCGAGAACAGGTCGCCGAGCCGGTCCAGCAGCCCGCGCTGCTTGGACACGGCGTAGGAGTGGTCGGGGTCCAGAGCCGGCCTGCCGAGCCGCGCGTGCGGCAGCCGGATGGTGGCGGCCGTACGGTCGCCGTCGACCCGTACGTCGTCCTCGCCGACCCGGCCGAGGTCGACGTAGGCGTCCACGGTGCCCGCGCCGACGTACAGGGTGCGGGTGCCGCGGAGGGCGTCGGGCAGGAACTTCGCGTCCTTGTCCAGGTCCACGACGACCTGGAAGTTGCCCGAGGCCGCGTCGTAACGGCTCATGTCCTGGATCGACTTGAGCAGAGCGGGTCCGGAACGGTCGTGGGTCTCGGTGCCGAACAGATCCTTGATGCCCGGCAGTACGGCCAGCCGGATCCCGGCGAACAGCACGGCGAGCACCAGTACGAGTGCCCCCACGGCCTTGGCCCAGCCCGGCAGGCGCTTGGTGGAAGTCGTCATCACGACGGTCCTCCTTCCTGCCGACCGGATGCCCGCCGACGGCCGGAACAGACCGCTCCGTCTTCACCATCGTCGGCCGGGCCGCGGTCTCACAGCGAGCCGGACGCGGCCGCGGAGCCGGCCAGCGCCGCGTCCAGGCTCGGGTGCGGGGGCAGCAGCCGGGCCAGGCCGGTGACCCGGAACACCCGCAGGGTCAGCGGGTGGGTGCACACCAGGCGCAGCTGCCCCCCGCGCTCCAGCACCCGGAGGCGCGCCCGGTACAGCAGCCGCAGCCCCGAGCAGTCGAAGAACTCCACCGGTCGCAGGTCGATGACGACCCGGGCGCCGGGCCGGCCGGTGACCCGGTCCAGGAAGGGGCCGATCTCGGTCGCCGCGACGATGTCGATCTCGCCCCGGAACTCCAGCACGGTGTGCCCCTGGAGCGCGTACATGCCCAGCTGCCGGGTGAGAGGTACGGGTTCGCGTCGCACCTCGGCACCACCTCCCACCCGCGCCCGGACGTCGCTTCCCGATCGTCAAGTTACCCTCGATGGAAGGAATTTGAGCATGTTCGATTGACATATGTCTTCGAGTTTGGCGCATGGCGGGGCGCGGGCCGGGGACCCTACCAGCGCCCCTCGCCCGGCTCCGGTCAGTCCGCCAGCAGCACCAGCTTTCCGGTCGTCCGGCCGGTGTCACCCAGCTCGTGCGCCTTCGCGGCGTCCGCCAGCGGGAACGTCCCGGCGATCGTGGCCTTCAGCTTCCCGGACTCCGCCAGCTCCGCGACGCCCCGCATCCCGGACCGGTCGGCGTCCACCAGCATGCGCACCGCCCGTACGCCGAGCCGCTCCGCCTCCTCGTGGAACTCCCCGGAACCCACCGGCAGGATCGACACCACGACACCGCCCGGCCGCAGCACCCGCAGGGACCGCACGGACGTGTCGCCGCCGAGCGTGTCCAGGACGACGTCGACGTCCCGCACCGCCTCGGTGACGTCGGTGGAGCGGTAGTCGACCGGCTCGTCCACGCCGATCTCCCGCAGGAAGTCGTGCTTGCCCGCGCTCGCCGTACCGATCACATACGCCCCGCGCGCCTTGGCGATCTGCACGGCCACATGGCCGACCCCGCCGGCCGCCGCGTGGATCAGCACCCGCTGTCCCGGCCGGACGTCCGCGTGCTCGGTCAGCGCCTGCCAGGCGGTCAGGGACACCAGCGGCAGCGCCCCCGCCTGGACGTGGTCGATCGAGGCCGGCTTGTGCACCAGGGCGCGCACCGGGGCGATCACGTACTCGGCGTGCGAGCCGTGGCCGAAGGGGTAGGGCAGCATGCCGAAGACCTCGTCGCCGGGTCGGAAGGCGGCCGCGCCGATCCCGGTCTCCACGACCTCGCCGGAGACGTCCCAGCCGAGGACGAACGGCGGCTCGCCCAGGAACCCGCCGGTGGCCCGGTGCTTCCAGTCGGTGGGGTTCACTCCGGCGGCCCGCACTCGGACCAGCACCTCGTTCGGGCGCGGCTTCGGCCGTTCGACCCGTACTTCCCTCAGGACCTCGGGACCGCCGAGGACGTCCTGGCTGATGGCTCGCATGGTGTTCACATCGCTCATGGTCATCCAGCCTGCCGGGCCGCGCGCGACCCGGAAATGGCACGATTGCCAAGCTTCGATAGAATCGTGCCATGCCTGACACGCAGCCGCGCACCCGGCGCCCCGAGCGGGTGGCCGTTCTGGCCCTCGACGGCGTCTACCCCTTCGAGCTGGGCATCCCCAGCCGCATCTTCGGCGCGGCCGACGGCCACTACGAGGTACTGACCTGCACCGTCGACGGCCGCCCGGTGCGCACGAACGCCGACTTCACCATCGGCGTCCAGCACGGCCCGGAGATCCTGGAGACGGCCGACACCGTGATCGTCGCCGCCATGCCGCCCGAACACATCCCGAGGGAGCTCTCCGGCGAGGTCGCCGCCGCGCTGGCCCGCATCCGCCCGGACGCCCGCATCGTCTCCATCTGCACGGCCGCCTTCGTCCTGGCCGCGGCCGGCCTGCTCGACGGCCGCCGGGCGACCACCCACTGGCAGGTGGCCGACGTGTTCCGCCGCCGCTACCCCCGGGTGGACGTCGACCCGGACGTCCTGTTCGTCGCCGACGGCCGCATGCTCACCTCCGCCGGGGCGGCCTCCGGCGTCGACATCTGCCTGCACATCGTGCGCACCGACCACGGCAGCGAACTGGCGAACGCTGTCGCCCGCCGCTGTGTCGTCCCCCCGTTCCGGGACGGCGGCCAGGCGCAGTACATCGAGCAGCCGGTCCCCGAGAGCGGCGCCGCGAGCACCGCCGCCACCCGCGCCTGGGCCCTGGAGCGGCTGGACGAGCCGCTCACCCTGGCGGACCTCGCCGGGCACGCCCGGATGAGCCTGCGCACCTTCGCCCGCCGCTTCAACGAGGAGGTCGGCCTCAGCCCCGGCCGCTGGCTGATCCAGCAGCGCGTGGTCCGCGCCCGGCACCTGCTGGAGGCCAGCGACCTGCCGGTGGACCGGATCGCCGCCGAGGTCGGCTTCGCCACCGGAGCCTCCCTGCGCCAGCACCTGCACGCGGCGATCGGCGTCTCCCCCCTGGCCTACCGGCGCACCTTCCAGCAGACCCGCTGAACGTTCCGGCCCGCCCCGGCGTCGAAGGACCGCACACAGCAGCAGGAGAACAGGGGCGGACATGCGCAGACGGCTCGTGGCGGTGGCGGTACTCACGGCGGTGACGGCCGTGACGGCGGCGGGGTGCGACGACGGCACCCGGCCGGACCTGGTGGTGGAGGGCACCCCGCCGGAGTCCCCGTACAGCGGCCCGCTGTACGTGCCCGTCAAGAGCACCGACGGCAGCGGCCCCCGCGCCCTGCGCCTGGCCGCGGGGGCCGCGGGCCGGGCGCTGGAGTGCGACGGGGAGATCTTCGAGGGCGCCGGGCCCGACGCGTGGAGCGCCTCCGACGGGGGTGACACACCGGAGGAGGGACTGGCGCTCTACTTCGACATGATCAAGCCGGAGGACCCCGACCACGGCTACCGCGTGGAGCGCGCGGAGGCGGACCGGGTGCTGTACTCCTACGACGTGGCCGGCCGTACCAAGGTGGCGGTCGTGGTGGCCGAGGACCAGAAGGGCCGGCCCGGCTGGGGCCCGGAGACGAACGCCTCCTGCGACCCGGCCGAACTGCCCGAGAGCTTCACGGCCGGCACGGACTGGGAGATCTGGACGGACCGCCACGGCAGGCGGGTTCCGGTGAGCCGGCTCAGCAGCTCGCCGGGTCCGGAGCACTGCGGCTGGCAGTCGGCCACCTTCCTCCAGCTGGACGACCGCGGGTACGCCCGCGATCCGGAGGGCGTCCTCGCCCGGGACGGCCTGCTCCGGGCGGCGTACCGCGCCGACGTCCCCATGCCCGCCGACGCCCACGACACCGGGTACCACCGCCACGGCCGGCGGCTGTGGCTGACGGACGACAAGACGACCGCCTACGTCCGCACCGCCGACGGCGTGGAGGCGTGGCCGTTGCTGAAGAAGGGCGCCGGCTGCGCCTGACGGGTCAGCCGGCGGCGTACACCCGCTCACCCCCCACATACGTGAGCGCCACCCGCGTCTGCGCGATCGCCTCCGGCGGACCGGCGAACGGGTCACGGTCCAGCACCACCAGGTCGGCGAGCGCGCCGACGGTCACCCGGCCGGTGTCGTCCAGATGGTTCACGTACGCCGACCCGGCCGTGTACGCCGTCAGCGCGTCGGCGAGGCTCAGCCGTTCGTCCGGCAGGAACACCGGCCCGGTGCCGCCCGGCTCGACCCGGTTCACCGCGACATGGATGCCCTGGAGCGGATCGGGGCTGCTCACCGGCCAGTCGCTGCCCGCCGCGAGCCGCGCCCCGGAACGCAGCAGCGCGCCGAACGGATACTGCCGGGCGGCCCGTTCGGGCCCGAGGAACGGGATCGTCAGCTCGTCCATCTGCGGCTCGTGCGCCGCCCACAGCGGCTGGATGTTCGCGGTGGCGCCGAGCCGGGCGAAGCGGGGCACGTCGTCCGGGTGCACGACCTGGAGATGCGCGAGGTGCGGACGGGTGTCGCTCGGCCCGTTGGCCGCCCGGGCCGCCTCGACCGCGTCCAGCGCGTCCCGTACGGCCCGGTCGCCCAGCGCGTGGAAGTGGCACTGGAAGCCGAGCGCGTCCAGCTCGGTGACGTACGCGGGCAGCCGCTCCGGGTCGATGAAGCTCTTGCCGCGGTTGGCCGTCACGCAGCCGCACCGGTCCAGATACGGGTCGAGCAGCGCGGCCGTGTGGTTCTCGGCGACACCGTCCAGCATCAGCTTCACCGTGCCCGCCCGGAACCGGCCGACGCTCGAAGCGGCCCGCTTCTCCGCGAGTTCGGGGATCTGCTCGGCCCCGCGCTCCCGGTCCCACCACAGCGCACCCACGACCCGCGCGGTGAGCGAACCGTCCCGGGCGGCCGTGAGATACGCCTGAGCCGGGTCGTCCATCCCGAGGAAGTCGCCGACCAGGGCGTCCTGCCAGGCGGTGATGCCGAGCGCGTGCAGATGCCGCTGAACGTGCAGCAGCGCGGCCAGCCGGTCGGCGGGTGTGGCGGGCGGGGCGAGCCGGCCGACCAGCTGCATCGCACCCTCCTGGAGAGTGCCGCCCGGCGCACCGGAGGCGTCCCGCTCGATCCGCCCGTCGGCCGGATCGGGCGTGTCCCGGTCGATCCCGGCCAGCTCCAGCGCCCGGCTGTTGACCCACGCTCCGTGGTGATCGCGGTTGGGCAGGTACACCGGCCGGTCCGGGACGACCGCGTCCAGCAGCTCCTTGGCCGGCGTACCACCCGCGAACGCCTCCATCGCCCAGCCGCCGCCCAGGATCCACTCCCGCTCCGGGTGGGCGTCGGCGTACGCCCGTACGGCGGCCACGGTCTCCTCGGCCGTCGTCGTACCGGTCAGATCGCACCGGGTCAGCTCCAGCCCGGCCGGCACCGGATGGACGTGTGCGTCCTGGAAGCCGGGCAGCAGCAGCCGCCCGGCCAGGTCCACCACCTCCGTGCCCGGTCCGGCCAGGTCGCGCAGCTCCTCGCCGCCGACCGCGGTGACGCGGCCCGAGGTGACGGCGACGGCGGTCGCGGTACGGCCCCCCGGGGTCAGGACGGGGCCGCCGGTGAACAGCAGATCAGCGCGCATGGTGACTTTCCTGGTCGGTCGGATGGCGGGCCTCGGTCGGTCCCGGTGATCGGACATGTAACTGCCGGGGCCCCAAACGGGTCAACGGTGTTGTCATAAGGGCCCGGCAGCTCGCCGGCGCACGGACACACCTGCGGCGACTCCTGCGCGGACCGGGGACCGGCGGCCACACTGAATCCAGCGATCACCCAGAGGAGGCCGTACGCCATGACCCCGCCCCCCGCCCGCACCGCGGAGCAGCGCAAGAAGGACACCCTCCACCGGCTGGAGACCGACGTGGACGCGTGGGTCGCCACCGCCGCGCCCCACGGCGGTGCTCCGTACCTCGTGCCGCTGTCGTTCGTGTGGGACGGCTCCGCGCTGCTGATCGCCACCCCGGCCGACAGCCCCACCGGCCGCAATCTCGTGGCCACCGGCAGGGCGCGTCTCGGCATCGGCCCCACCCGGGACGTCGTCCTGATCGAGGGCACCGTCCGGGCGGTGACCCCCGAGGACCTGCCCGAGGAGGACGCCGAGGTGTTCGCCGGCAAGACCGGCTTCGACCCGCGCCGACTGCCCACCCGCTACCTGTACTTCATCGTCCTGCCGCAGCGGGTCCAGGCCTGGCGCGAGGCGAACGAGCTGGACGGGCGGGACGTGATGCGCGACGGGGAGTGGCTGCTCGCCGACTGAATCCGGTGGCCCGGGATATCCGCTGTGAGGAGGACACATCCCGGGAGGATCCATGGCACTGGTGAAGGCGGGCGTGGTGGTGCTTGACTGCGCCGAACCCGAGAAACTCGCCGAGTTCTACAGGGAGTTGCTGGAGGGCGAGCGGACGTACGCCTCCGCGAACATCGTGGAGATCCGGGGCGCCGACGGGGTCCGGCTGGCCTGCCGGCGGGACGTCAACGCGACCCCGCCCAGCTGGCCGCGCCCCGAGAACTCCCTTCAGGCCCATCTCGACTTCCTGGTCGAGGACCTGGACGAGGCCGAGCGGCGGGTGGTGGCCCTGGGCGGCCGCCCGCTCGAGACGAGGGACGCGTCCGGACCGTACGAGGCACGCGGCTACGCCGACCCCGCCGGCCACTCCTTCACCCTGCGTCTCCTCCCGCCGACGGCACCCAAGCAGGGCTGACGGCGGGACCGCGGCGGGGCTGACCGCCGGAGCGGGAGCGGGAGCCGGCCGAGGACACCGGAGCCGGGTCGGCCGGCATAGGGGAGCGGGGTCGGCGGGCGGCAGGGGCCCGGCCGACCCCGCTCCGGGGAGGGGCCGGGCCGCTCAGTCGCGGCCGCCCTTGTCGGTCGCCGGCCATACGCCCGTCGACCGGGCGATGGCCTTCGCTCCGCCGCGGTCCACGGCGCTGCGCACCACCGCGAAGATCGCGCCCTGGACCGCCGCGGCCAGCAGGATCTCGCCCCAGCCACGGTCCGGGTCCAGGGCGTCCGGCGCGTCCTCCTCGTGCCGGATGGCCTTCCATGCCTTGCGGAAGGCCATACCGGCCAGCGCGCCGCCCGCCCAGCTGAGCACGAATCCGACCGGCTGGTAGGCGAGAGGGAGCTTCTTCTTCTTGTTCTTGACCATGTGTGACTACTTCCTCGTCAGAAGGCCCTCATGCAGGCCGTCCTTGCGGGGCCACCCGTTCGCCCGGGGGCACCGGCCCGGGCGGCGTCCCGTCCCCGAACGGCCGTCCGCCCAGCTCCTCGCGGTGGTGCGGACTCAACCAGCCGGCGAGATCCGGGCCGAGCGGCACGATGCCGGTCGGATTGATGCCGGTGTGCACCTGGTAGTAGTGCCGCTTGATGTGGTCGAAGTCGACCGTGTCGCCGAACCCCGGTGTCTGGAACAGGTCCCGGGCGTACGCCCACAGCACCGGATGCTCCGCCAGCTTCCAGCGGTTGCACTTGAAGTGGCCGTGGTAGACCGCGTCGAACCTCACCAGCGTGGTGAACAGCCGGATGTCCGCTTCCGTGAGGGTGTCGCCGACCAGATAGCGCTGCCCGGACAGCCGCTCGCCGAGCAGTTCCAGCCGCCGGAAGACCCCGGCGCACGCCTCCTCGTACTCCTTCTGCCGCGTGGCGAACCCGGCCCGGTACACCCCGTTGTTGACGTCCGCGTAGACCTCGGCCATCACCTCGTCGATCTCGTCGCGGCGGCCCGCCGGGTACAGGTCCGGCGCGCCGGCCCGGTGCAGGGCCGTCCACTCGGTGGCCAGGTCCAGGGTGATCTGCTGATAGTCGTTGGTGACCAGGCGCCCGCTGGGGACGTCCACGATCGCGGGCACGCTCACCCCGCCCGGGTGGCCGGTCTCCCGCCGGTCGTACGCCTCGCTCAGGAAGCGGATCCCGAGCACCGGGTCCCGGCCGTCCGGGTCCAGGGTGAACCGCCAGCTGCGGTCGTCCTGGACCGGATCGGCGATCGCCATCGACAGCGCGTCCTCCAGCCCCAGCAGCCGGCGCGCGATCACCGCCCGGCTCGCCCACGGACAGGCACGGGAGACCGCCAGCCGGTAACGGCCCGCCTCCACCGGCCAGCCGTCCCGGCCGTCGGCGGTGATCCGGTCGCGGAAGTGGCTCCGGGACCGGGTGAAGGCCCGGTGTCCGTAGGAGCTGTTGCCGTCGCCGTCCATGTCTCCTCCTCGCCGCCCGGGATCTCCTGGCCAACGCGTTCCCCGTTTCGGGCGGCCCGCACGGTGTGAGTCGCCCGCGCGGGGGCAATCGCCGATAGATGAGTGGGACATCCTCGGAACGGGAGACGGCCGCACGCACGGCCGAGGGCAACGGAACACCGCCTGCACGCCTCACGGACGACCGAAGGCCATCGGCACACTCCAAGGGCCCGGAAGCGTCCCCGGCAGGCGCCAGGGACGACGGACCGCCACCGGCCCACCCCACGGACCCGCAAGCACCACCGGCCTCCGCCACGGTCGACGGAACGCCGGCTGCCCATGTCCGAGCCGAAGCCGACGGCCGATCCGGCAGTCAGACCCACGGCGGCTCCGGCAGCCGGGCCGACAGCCGTTCCGGCAGCGGGGCGGACTCCCGCGCCGATGCCGAGGCCGACCGGCACACCAAAGTCACCGTCCTCGTGGCGCTCATCGCCAATCTGGTGATCGCCGTGGCCAAGGCGGCCGGCGGTGTCCTCGCGGGCTCGCCCGCGCTGCTGTCGGAGGCCGCGCACTCGGTCGCCGACAGCCTCAACGAGGTCTTCCTGCTGGCCGCGCTGCGCCGCAGCCGTCGCCCGCCGGACTCCCGGCACCCCTTCGGCTACGGCAAGGAGCGCTTCTTCTGGTCACTGCTCGCCGCCGTGGGCATCTTCGTCATGGGCGGCTGTTTCTCCTTCTTCCAGGGCTTCGAGGCCCTGCACAGCGGCGCCGAGGAGAAGTTCAGCGGATATGTGGCGGGCCTGATCGTGCTGGGCGTGGCCCTGGTCGCCGAAGGCGTCTCGCTGCTGCGCGCCCTGCACCAGGTGCGCCGGCAGGGCGGCGGCCTCGGCGGGCTGCGCGATCCCGCGCTGCGCACGGTGGTCGCCGAGGACGGCACGGCGGTGCTCGGCGTGACACTCGCACTGGTCGGGATGGCCCTGCACATGGTGACCGGGCAGGTCGTCTGGGAGGCTTCCGCCTCGCTGGCGATCGGCGTGCTGCTCGTCTACGTCGCCTACCGACTCGGCCGGGACGCCCGTGACCAGCTGATCGGGGAGGCCGTGGACCCGGAGCTGAGCGGCAGGATCCGGGCGGTGCTGCGGGCCCAGCCGGAGATCGACAGCGTGGAGGCCCTGTTCACCATGAAGATGGGCCTGGATTGCACCCTGATCGCCGCCCGCATCGACCTGGTGCCGGGCCTGGACAGTGAACGCGTCGAGGAGGTCGCCGTACGCATCAAGCGGTCCCTCGGCCGGATGTTCCCCGACGCCGACCAGATCTTCCTCGACGTCACCGACCGGCCGGCCGGCGAGGCACGAGAAAGCCCCGCCGCGACGGGGGAACGCGGCGGGGCCTGACGCACGAGTGCCCGCCCCGAAGACGCTTCACACGTCCTCGAAACAGATTTTTCTGAAAACCGCCCGGTGCCCGGCCTGAATCAGCTCCCGCCGGATCAGCTCTCGTCGAGCGGTTCCAGCACGAAGACCGGGATCTCCCGGGCGGTTTTCCGCTGGTAGTCGGCGTACGGCGGGTACGCGGCCACCGCCCGCTCCCACCACTCGGCCTTCTCCGCCCCGGCGACCTCACGGGCCCGCATCTCCCGCTTCACCGGACCGTCCTGAAGCTCGACCCGCGGCTCGGACTTCACGTTGAAGTACCAGACCGGATGCTTGGGCGCCCCGCCGAGGGAGGCCACCGCCGCGTACCGCCCCTCGTGCTCCACCCGCATCAACGGCGTCTTGCGGATCTTCCCGCTCTTCGCGCCCAGCGTGGTCAGCACGATCACCGGCAGTCCGGTGTCCCGCAACGTCGTCCCCTCCTTCCCGCCGGAGCTCTCGTACAGCTCCACCTGCTCGCGCACCCACTGCGTCGGGCTGGGCTCGTACTCACCCTCAAGAGGCATGGGATGGTGTCCCCTTCGTCGGTCCGACTGCTCTGTGCCACCTGCTGAACACCGGTGGCCGCATCCTTCATCCCTACCGCGCGCAGCGTCCGCCGACGCGGTGACGGCGAGCGGCCGGTTCCCGCCCCTCGTACCCCAGGTGCCTCGGCCAGATCACGAGAGACACTGAAGTGGCCGAACTTGACGTCGACCCATAGGTGCCTGGGGCATCTAATGAAGATCGGCACCACGCACTTCTTTCGTCTGCGAGGTCTTTCCATGACGGAACTGACGGACGTCACCGGCCCGGCCGCCCCCGCCGCCCCCGTGGCCTTCCCCCAGGACCGCACCTGCCCCTACCACCCGCCGACCGGATACGAGCCGCTGCGCGACGGGCGCGCCCTGTCCAGGGTCACCCTCTTCGACGGCCGCGAGGCCTGGATGGTCACCACCCAGGCCACGGCCCGCGCCCTGCTCGCCGACCCCCGCCTGTCCACCGACCGCCGCCGCCCCGGCTTCCCCGCGCCCACGGCCCGTTTCGCGGCCACCCGCCGGCGCGGGGTGGCGCTGCTCGGGGTGGACGACCCCGAGCACCAGCGGCAGCGGCGGATGCTGATCCCGCCGTTCACCGTCAAACGCGCGGCCGGACAGCGCCCCTGGATCCAGCGGATCGTGGACGAGCTGCTGGACGCGATGATCGCGCAGGGGTCGCCCGCCGAGCTGGTCTCCGCCTTCGCGCTGCCCGTGCCGTCGACCGTGATCTGCGCCCTGCTCGGCGTGCCGTACGCCGACCACGAGTTCTTCGAGGAGCAGTCCCGCAGGCTGCTGCGCGGCCCGACGGCCGTCGACATCGAGGACGCCCGCGACCGGCTGGAGGAGTACCTCGGCGAGCTGATCGACACCAAGGCCGAGCAGGCCGAGCCCGGCGACGGCATCCTCGATGACCTCGTCCACCAGCGGCTCGGCGAGGGCGAGCTGGACCGAGCCGACCTCGTCTCGCTCGCCGTCATCCTGCTGGTCGCCGGCCACGAGACGACCGCCAACATGATCTCCCTCGGCACCTACACCCTGCTCCGGCACCCCGAGCGGCTGACCGAGCTGCGCGCCGACCCCACGCTGCTGCCCGCCGTCGTGGAGGAGCTGATGCGGATGCTGTCCATCGCGGACGGGCTTCTGCGGGTGGCGCTGGAGGACATCGAGATCGGCGGCACCACGATCCGGGCCGGGGACGGCGTGCTCTTCTCGACGTCGGTGATCAACCGCGACGCCTCCGTGTACGACGACCCCGACGCCCTGGACTTCCACCGGCCCGACCGCCATCACCTGGGGTTCGGCTTCGGCATCCACCAGTGCCTGGGCCAGAACCTGGCCCGCGCCGAACTGGAGATCGCGCTCGGCAGCCTGTTCACCCGGCTGCCCGGGCTACGGCTGGCCGCTCCGGCGGAGGACATTCCGTTCAAACCCGGCGACACGATCCAGGGGATGCTGGAACTCCCCGTGGCCTGGTAAGAGGCTCTGCTCATGCACATCGACATCGACAAGGACGTCTGTATCGGCGCCGGACAGTGCGCGCTGGCCGCGCCGGGCGTCTTCACCCAGGACGACGACGGCTACAGCACCCTCCTCCCCGGCCGCGAGGACGGCGCGGGCGATCCGATGGTCCGGGCGGCGGCCCACGCCTGCCCGGTCAGTGCGATCACGGTGCGGGACAGCGCCGGCTGACCGCCGACGGCGCACGCCCGTCCCACCGGCCGGAACGGGCCGGTGGGACGGGCGTGCGCCGGTCGGGTCGATACACCTGGCGCACCCTGCGGACGTAGGCCGCGGTGCCCGGAGTGGAGACGTCCCGGTCCCGGCGCACGATGCTCAGCCGGTCGCCCCAGCGGGCGCGGGCCGCGCGCAGCCCGCCGTCGGTGTACTCGATGTCCACCACCCGGTCGTCGAACGCCTTCGCGTAGACCTCGCACTCGTCGTACTGCCCGCACTCCTCCGCCACCGCGAAGTCCAGCCCCGCCCGCCGCCGCTGCCCGGCCAGTTCCGCGGTGTTCTTCTGCGCGATGGCCAGGTGCCGGGTGTGCGCGTGCCGGGAGAGCAGGGTCATGAACGCGGTCGCGTCGGCCGTGCCGAGCAGCCGGCGGGAGCGGGTGTAGCTGTCGTAGTTGTCGGGCTCGACCGCGTCGAAGCCCTTGTCCGCACAGCCGTCGATCCACCGGTTCACCCGCCGTGCCACCCGCTCCCGCTTGGCCGGGGTGCGGATGTCGAGCAGCGGCTCGTTCCAGTCCTTGTCGATGACGACCCTGCCGTGCGCGTCGCGCAGCAACAGGTCGGCCGGCCAGGAGGAGCGCTCGGCGGGCTGGGCCTGGAACGCGTTGACGTAGCAGATGTTGTACAGGCCCGGGGCGGGGGAGTCCGACCGGTCGCGGCTGACGATCCGCACGCCCGCGGGCGGGGGATAGGCGCCGCCGATCTGGTAGTCGAACCCGGCGCCCCGCGGCGGCAGTCGTACCGCGGCGGGCTTCGGGGAACCGCCCTGCCGCCCGTGGCCGAAGGAGCAGCCGGCCAGTGCCGTCACCGTGACGATCAGCGCTGCCGACAAGGCGCCCAGGGCCGTACGCGACCTCGTGATGCGGTGAACACCCGTGGGGGGCAAGTCCGCTCCATCCTGCCCACGCCGGGAGGCGCGGCACGTGTCAGGATCAAAGCGCCCGCGCGCTCGAGCCGTCAAGTCAGCCCCGGGCCACGTCGTAGGCTCGGCGCTGACCATCGTCGGCGAAGGGCAGGAGCAGCAACGATGCAGTACGTGAAGCTCGGTTCGACGGGCCTGGACGTCTCGCGGATCTGTCTGGGCTGCATGACCTACGGACTGCCGGACCGCGGCACGCACGAGTGGACCCTCGACGAGGAGGCGTCCCGCCCGCTGATCCGGCAGGCGCTGGAGGCGGGCATCAACTTCTTCGACACCGCCAACGTCTACTCCGACGGCACCAGCGAGGAGATCGTCGGCAAAGCCCTGCGGGACTTCGCCGACCGTGACGAGATCGTGCTGGCGACGAAGGTGAACGGCCGGATGCGGCCGGGCCCGAACGGCGCCGGTCTGTCCCGCAAGGCCGTCATGAGCGAGATCGACCACAGTCTGCGCCGCCTCGGCACCGACTACGTCGACCTCTACCAGATCCACCGCTACGACCACGCGACTCCGGTCGAGGAGACGATGGAGGCGCTGCACGATCTGGTCAAGGCGGGCAAGGTCCGTTACATCGGGGCGAGTTCGATGTACGCCTGGGAGTTCTCCAAGGCGCAGTACACCGCCGAGCGGCACGGCTGGACGAAGTTCGTGTCCATGCAGAACCACTACAACCTGCTCTACCGCGAGGAGGAGCGGGAGATGCTGCCCCTCTGCGCGGACCAGGGCGTCGGTGTGCTGCCGTGGAGCCCGCTCGCCCGCGGCCGGCTCACCCGCGACTGGGGCACGGTCACCGAACGCAGCGCCAACGACAACTTCGGCGGCCGGCTGTACCTGGAGAGCGACAGCGCGATCGTCGAGGCCGTCACCCGCATCGCGGCCCAGCGGGACGTGCCGCGCGCCCAGGTGGCCCTCGCCTGGCTGCTGCACCAGGACACGGTGGCCGCCCCCATCGTCGGCGCGGCCGAGCCGCATCACATCGAGGACGCGGTGGCCGCCGTCGAACTGGAACTGACCGACAAGGAGATCGAGGAACTGGAGCAGCCCTACACCCCGCGCGCGGTCAGCGGCCACTGACCGGTCGGTGGGCCCGTGCGGCGCGCCCTCCGTGCCGCACGGACCGGCATCCTCCTGCGCCAAAGGAGAATGCGGAGCTTGACAATTCGTCAATAAAGAAAAAGAAACGCGGGGAATCCCGGGAACCGGAAGATCCCTTGTTCGTACGTGATCGGTTGTGCAAAAGTGTGCCGCCTCAGGTGGACGTTCGGACTGCCCTGTCACCTCGTCATACCTATTGGTATGGACTAATTCCCGTAGTGCGTCTGGAGGAATACGGCTGTGACCGAGGCAGGCCCGTCGGACGAAAGACTGAGCGCCGAACTGAAGAAGTGGACGGGAACGGCACCCGCCCTGCATCCCGTCGGTGAACTCCTCGACCGGCACTGGGCGGCGGCCTTCGCCTACGCCCGGCTGTGCGCCGACGGCCCGCGTGCCGCCGGCATGCTCACCACCGCCGCCTTCACCCGCCTCTTCGGCGCCTCGCTCCGGCAGACCGGCCCGAGCGCCGCCTGGCGGCCCCAGGTGCTGGTCGCCGTCCGCCGGATCGCGGCCGAGTGGGACACCGACGGCCGGCAGGAACTCCTCCACCCCGCGCTGCGCGCGGACGACGGCACCGGCGAGCGTGCCGCGGCCCGGCTGCTGCCACCGCCCGGCCGGCGGCTGCTGTCCCGCGCGTTCCAGCGGGTGCCCGAGACCTCCCGCGCCGTGCTGTGGCACATCGAGGTCGAGGCGGAACCCCCGGCCGTGCCCGCCGCGTTGCTCGGCCTGGACGAGGACGACGTCCACGTCGAACTCCGCCGTGCCCACGAGCGGCTCCGCGAGGAATGCCTCCAGGTCCACCGGGAACTCGCCCCCGAGGCCGAGTGCCGGCGCTATGTGCGCATGCTCGACGTCACCTTCCGGCGCGGCGGCACCGACATCGACCCGGACCTGGGGCAGCACCTGGCCGGTTGCGCGCACTGCGGCCGGACCGCCGACCAACTCGCCCGGTTCAACGGCGACCTGGGTCTCGCGCTCGCCGAGGCGGTCCTCGGCTGGGGCGCCCGCGACTATCTGGAGTCCCGGGCGAGTCGCGCCGAGGAGCCCGCCGCACCGGCTCCCGCCGCCGTCGCGCCTCCCGCGGGCGAACCGTTCGCGCCCCCGCCGCCCACCACGCCCCCCACCTCCGCAGCAGCGGCCGAAGCCGCCGGCCCGGGAGAACCCGCCGCCCGCGGTGTCCGCTCCGCCCGCGACCGATCAGGCCGCGGCGGGCCTGCCGACCGCAGCCGATCCGCTGACGGTGGTGGTCGCTCCGCCCGCGACCGATCCGCCGCGCGCGGCGCGGCCACCCCCCGCACCCGCCCGGCCGGTTCCCCACCGCCCGCCACCCCGAGCCGCTCCGCCCAGCGCGCCGCCCGGCGGGTCCGGCGCCGCAACCTCGCCTTGGCCGTGGCCACCGTCAGCGGTCTGGTCGTCCTGCCGCTGGCGCTGTGGTCGGTGCTCGGCTCCGGCGACACCCCGGCCCCCGGCGCCGCCGGCCCGCCCTCCCGGACGCCGGGCGAGAACGCGGTCTCGCCGGGCGCGTCCTGGGCGGCCGGGGCGGACACCGCCGGTCAGGGCACCCTGCACGGCCGACTGCACAACCGCACCTCCGGCCTGTGCGTCGGTGTCGTCGGGGAGAAGGCGGTCGAGGGCGCCGAGACGGAACTCACCGACTGCTCCGCCGTCCCGAGCCAGCAGTGGACGTACGAGACCGACGGACTGCTGCGCAACGCCGCCGCCCCCGGCCTCTGCCTGGACTCCCGCCTCGGCTACTCCGTCCGCCTCGCCCCCTGTGCGGCCACCGGAGAGGCCGCCCGCACCATGCGCTACGACTTCACCCTCCAGGGCGCCCTCGTGCCCCGCTCGAACCAGGAACTGGCCCTCACCCCGGCCGCCACAGACGGCTCCGGCGCCCTGGTGCTCAAGACCCGCGCCGCGGGGACCGCCCAGCGCTGGGTCGTCGACACCGCCCACGCGGATCTGCGGATGGAGAACGTCAACTGGGACAGCGACAGCGCCCCGCTCCCGGCGCCCACCGCGCCGCCCGGCACCTTGGCGCCGGCCATCCCCACGCCGTCCGGGCCGGCGAAGCCGACGCCCACCCCGACCGCGACCGAGTCCGGTGCGGCGCCCTCGCCGACCGCCACCGTCGACCCGTGCGCGGTGTACCCGGAGTACTGCGGCCGGGGTGGCGGCGAAGGATACGGCGGCGGCCGGCACCGCCGCTGAGTCAGGGGTGGTGCGGCGGCGGGGGCGGGATCGTCGCCAGCCCCGGCGCCGGTGCCGGCCACACGAGCAGCACCGGGCAGGGCGCGTGGTCGACGGCGAACCGGACGGCCGGGCCGAGGCTCTTCGGGCCGAGGCGGGACCGGTCCCCGTCCCGGGCCAGCACCAGCAGACCGGCCCCCTCGGCGGCGGCCACCACCTCCCGCTCGACCCGGCCGGACCGCTCCTCGCGCGCACAGGGCCGGCCCAGCCGCTCGGCCGCCGCGTCGAGCAGCGCGGCCGCGGACGTGCCGCCCAGCGCCTCCACCCGGTCACCCGGATCGCTGCCCCAGCCCTCGGCCGGGTGCCCCCGCGGGTGGGCGCGCCCGAGCAGCCCCGCGAAGGCCCCGTGCGCCACCCCGGGCACATCGGGCCCGCTCACATGGAGGAGCACCACCTCGGCGTCGTCCGGCGCGTGGGCGCGCACCGCGTCCACGCAGGCGGGCCAGGTCCCCTCCACGAGCCAGGCGATCACCCGCATCCTCTCGGCCTCCCTCGGCTCGGGCGCACGCGTCACAGAAACTGGAGCGACCCCCACAGTGCCACCACCGCGACCGCGAGGGAGGACGGCACGGCGAGCAGACCGAGCCGGGTGAACTCGCCGAGGTCCACGTCGTGCTCGTGCTGGTGCACGATCCGCCGCCACAGCAGCGTGGCCAGCGATCCGGCGTAGGTGAGGTTCGGGCCGATGTTCACGCCCAGCAGCACGGCGAGGACCGCCCCCGGCCCGGCGGGCGCCGCCAGCGACAGCAGGACCAGCACCGCGGGCAGGTTGTTGATCAGGTTGGCCAGCACTGCGGCCAGCGCGGCGACGGCGAGCAGCGCGGGCAGGCCGGTGCCGTCCGGCACCACATGCCCGAGCACGTCCGCGAGCCCGTTGTCGACCACCGCCCGCACCACGATGCCCAGCGCCAGGACGAACGCGAGAAAGCCCGGGGCCGCCGCCCGGACCACGGTCAGCGGGCTCGCCCGCCGGCGCACCAGCGCCCGCCCGGCCAGCACCAGCGCGCCGGCCGCGGCCACCCAGGCGGGGTCCACGCCGAACGCCGACGCCACCACGAACCCGGCCAGCGTGCACCCCACGGTCACCAGCGCGAACAGCGGCAGCCGGGGCGTCTCGCCGGTGCCTTGGACCGTCGGGGCCGCCGCCGCCAGATCCCGGGCGAAGAACCGCCGGAACACCAGGTACTCGACGCCGATCGCGGCCAGCCACGGCAACGCCATCAGCGCCGCGAACCTCGTGAAGCTCAGCCCGCTCGCCGCGAACGCCAGCAGGTTCGTCAGGTTGGACACCGGCAGCAGCAGCGACGCCGTGTTCGACAGGTGCGTGCAGGCGTACACGTGCGGTTTGGGCCGTACGCCCGTCCGCGCGGCCGTGGCGAAGACCACCGGGGTGAGCAGCACGATCGTCGCGTCCAGGCTGAGCACGGCGGTGATGGCCGACGCCAGCGCGAACACCGCCGTCAGCAGCCGCGCCGGCCGGCCCGCCGCCCACCGGGCCGTCCACGCCCCGCACGCCTGGAACAGCCCCTCGACATCGCAGAAGTGGGCGAGCACCAGCACGGCGGCCAGGAACCCGACCACCGGGCCGAGCCGTTCGGCCTCGGCCCGGGCGTGGTCGAGCGAGATCGCGCCGGCCGCGACCGCGATCCCGGCGGCGGGTACGGCCATCACCGCCTCCGGCCAGCCGAAGGGCCGTACGACGGCCCAGGCCAGCACGGCGACCAGCAGAGTGGCGGACAGCGCCTCGGCGAGCGGGGTGTTCAGGGCGGGTCCTTCCGAAGAGATCACAAGATGCCCGCCCATGAAAACAGACGACCTGGGGAACGCTACGACGGCCGGCTGCCCGCCGTGCCGAGGAACTCCGCCCAGCCGCCTGCCGGGGACTGCCCCGGCCCCAGCGTGCGCAGCGTGCGCAGCACCGCCCGGTCCTGCGCCTCCAGCCAGGCCACGAGCTGCTTGAAGGACACGAAGCGCACGTCGTCGTACGCGGCCATCTTTCCGATGGCCTCCTCGACGGCGTCCATGTAGATACCGCCGTTCCAGCGTTCGAAGTGGTTGCCGATGAACAAGGGCGCGCGGTTGCTCTCGTAGGCACGCCGGAAACCGGCCAGGTAGGTGTCGCGGGCCTGGGCGCGCCAGGCGTCGTACTGCGCGCGGTCGCCCAGCGGATTGCCCCCGGACTGGTTGAACATCATGTTGTAGTCCATCGAGAGCACCTGGAAGGAGTGCCCGGAGAACGGTATGGACTGGAGCGGGAAGTCCCAGAGCCTGCCGCCCTGCACCTTGCCCGGCCAGATCTGCAGGCCGCCGGGGGAGCTGGCGTCGTACTTCCAGCCGAGCGCGGCCGCGGTGGGCAGCAGATTGGCCTGGCCCTCCAGGCAGGGGGTACGGCCGCCGATCAGCTCCTTGCGGTAGTCGAAGGGGAGCGGGTCGAGGTCGGTGAAGCCGGTGTTCGTCTTCCACTTCGTCACGAAGCCGACGGCCTGCTCGATCTCGCTGCGCCACTCGGCCGGGGACCACGTGCGCACGCCGGTCGCGCCGCAGAAGTGCCCGTTGAAGTGGGTGCCGATCTCGTGGCCCTCCAGCCAGGCGGCGCGCACCTGCTGGAGGGTGGCGTGGATGTGCCGGTCCGCGAGGTAGCCGATCGCGGAGGCGCCGACCGGGTGCTGCGGGGGCCGGTAGAGGTGCTTCTTGGACTCGGGCAGGGTGTAGATGCCGCTGAGGAAGAACGTCATCCCGGCGCCGTGGTCGGCGGCCACCTTGCGGAACCGGGAGAACAGGCCGTTGCTCAGCTCGCCCGCGCCGTCCCAGGAGAACACCACGAACTGCGGGGGCCGCTGCCCGGGCTTCAGCCGGGCCGGCTTCGGCTGGTGCGGCTGGGCGCCGGTGTCGGCGGTGGAGCCGTCGCCGATCGGCTTCACCGGCCGGGCCTGCTTGGTCCCCCTGCCGTCCGCCGGGTCCGGTCCACCGACCGAGAGGCCGGTGCCGGAGGAGCAGGCGGCCAGCGTTCCGAGGGCGCCCGCCGCCGCCCCCGCCGTCAGCACCCGCCTGCGTGAGATCCCGTTCATCTTCTCCCCGATTCCCTGGTCATGGCCCGCGCGGGGCCTGTTCGCGATGCGGTCGACCGGGTTCGATGAGGGAAGGCGGAGGAAAGATCGCGGCCGTCGGCGCCTGTTGCCGTCCTGTGACAGTTGTGGCGCCGTCATGACGAACCCCGCTGCCTCGGGGGCTGACAGCGGGGTTCGTGCGGAGGGGGCCCGGGTCAGGGGCCGGTGCCGGGGCTGAGCACGGTCAGGTGGACCGTCGAGTGGTTCCCGGAGACGGGTACCGGTCCGCCCGACCAGGCCGCCTTCAGCGGATCGCGCTCGTCCGGCGGCGTGACCAGCAGCGCGGCCGGCCTGGCCGACTTCGCCCCGCTGACCTCCGGGTTGGAGAAGGTCAGCCCGGCCCAGGCGCTCTGCCCGGGGCGCAGCGTGACCGTCGTCGGGGAGCCCGGTTCACGCTTGGGGTCGGCACCGAGCTGGGTGCCGGAGTCCGTCACGAAGGCCGCGCCCGGGTAGCCGCGCAGGGTGCAGGTCCGGGCGGACTTGTTGGTGAGTACGACGGGGAAGTTCTCCTGGCCGGCCCCCGGGTCGTTGCGGCCCACGGAGGCACGCAGTTCCGAGGTGTGGCAGCGGGAACTCGTGGCGGCGGTGACGGTGGCCGTGGTCGTACCGTCCGCGGAGGCGGTCGCCTTCGGGGCGGCGGAGGACGCGGCGGCGTCCGTGGAGGCGGAGGTCGTGGCGGAGGCCGGACTCGCCGTGCCGTCCCGGGCGGGCCCGGCCGTACCGGAGACCGTGGCCGGCGGGCTGGCGTGCGCGTCGGGGCTGTTGCCACAGGCGGTCAGGAGGCCCAGCACGGCGACCGTGCCCACGAGCAGGGCCCCGCGCCGCGTGGACCGGGGGGTGTACACCATGTCGCTCAACACTCCTGGATGTTCAGGGCACGCGACCAGGACGCGTGCCTACGGCGCCGGGTGCGCCGTCATCTCCGTCCGATGCGCGGGTCGCCGGAAAAGTTCGGGACATGCGGGGTTCTTTTCCCCGCCTTGACCCTCGGCAGGCCCTTCCGGACCCCGGCAGGCCCTTTCAGGTCACGCGCAGCGAACGGAGCACGCGGTCGGTCGCGTCCCCGTCACCCCGCTGGCGCACCTGCACATACACCTGCGGCTGCGCGGCGCCGCCCGCCGGGACCAGCGCGGACTCGGTGACCGAGCCGCCGTCCGGGCAGCCGCTCCAGGCCCGGACCAGCCCGTGCCAGTCGGCGTCCGTGAAGGTACGGGCCCCCGCGTAGCGGCAGCCGGCGTGGGCGAGCGCCTTCACCTTCGCGGTGACGTCGCCGTGCGCGCTGACGCCGACGAACACACCGTCCACGGCGGACTTCAGGTCGGACCAGCGGGAGACGTCGTCGGCCACCACGAGACCCGGCTCGTGCCCCGCCGTCAACCCGAGGGCGTGCGGGTTCCAGCCGGCGGGGCGCAGCTCGCGGCCCCAGCCGGCGGGCACCCGCAGGGTCACCCGCCCGGTGGCGTCCGCGACCCGCACCTCGCCGTCGGCCGTGTCCTCGTGGTGGAGCACCACGGTCGCCGTGACCGAGGCCGCGGTGGCGGCGAGCACCGCGGCGAGGGCCAGCGTCACCGTGTTGAGCCGGTTGCGCACCCTGTCCAGCCGCCGCGCGGGCCGCACCGCCGAGCCCGCGGCCAGCCGGTCCAGCTCCTGCGCGAACGCCGGGGCGCCCGGCCAGCGTCGGGCCCGCTCCGGTTCCAGCGCGCGCAGCAGCGCCCGCTCGACGTCCTCGCCGAGCTGCGGCCGCAGCCGCCGGGGCGATACGACCTTGCCCGGCGGCCCCGGCACGGTCCCGGTGAGCAGCTCGTAGCCGACCGCGCCCAGGCTGTAGACGTCCGCGCGCTCGTCGATGCCCTCGCCGGGCTCGGCCTGCTCCGGCGGCTGGTAGCCCGCCGAACCCGCCGCCAGCGTCAGCACCGAGGCCTGCGCGAGGCTCTTGGCCAGCCCCAGGTCGGCCAGCAGCACCCGCCGGGTGCCGTCCGGGGCGGTGTGCAGCAGCACGTTGGTCGGCTTGATGTCACGGTGCACGATGCCCGCCTCGTGCAGCGCGGCGGCGCTGCGCGCGGCCTCGGCGGTCAGCGCCAGCGCGTCCCGCACCGGCAGCGGCCCGCCGGCCAGCAGATCGGCGAGGGTCCCGCCGGCGGCGTACTCCATCACGAAGTACGGCCTGCCGTCCGGGAGTTCGCCGATGTCGTAGACCTGCACCACCCGGCTGGAACCGGCCCGGCGCAGCAGCCGCGCCTCCGACAGGAAGCGCTCCCTGATGTCGAGCCGGTGGGACCAGTTCTCCGCGAGGACCTTCACCGCCACCGGCGCCTGGAGCTCGGGGTCGTGAGCGAGCCACACCGTGGCGAAGGCGCCGCTGCCCAGCGGCCGTGCGAGGCGGTAGCGGCCGATCCGCTCCAGGGAGTGCATACGACTATCATGCCTGGCCTGAGATCGACGTGGAGGGGAGCCTTTTCGTGCAGGAACAGGCGCCGATGGACGACCTGGCCCGGCGTGCCGCCGCCGGCGACAGCGGGGCCCTGGACCGGCTGTTGACCGGGATCCGGCCCGAGGTCGTGCGCCGCTGCGCGCGCTTCCTGCCCTGCCGGGAAGACGCCGAGGAGGCCGCCCAGGACGTGCTGCTCCAGGTGGCCCGGCACATCACCGGCTTCCAGGGCCGCAGCCGGTTCGGCACCTGGCTGTACACCGTCGTCGCCAACTGCTGCCGGCAGAAGTACCGGGAGCTGAAGCGGCGGGCCGCCGAGCAGCCCGCGGCCATCGAGCCCGCGCACGCCGTCGACCCGCGCACCACCAGCGTCATCGCCGGCTCCCGGGTGGACCTGCTGGAGGCCCTGGACCGCCTGGAGCGGGAGCATCCGCACCTGGTCGCGCCGCTGGTCTACCGGGACATCTGCCAGCTGGACTACGCCGAGGCCGCCGAGCGCGCCGGTATCCCGCTCGGCACCTTCAAGTCCCGGCTGCACGAGGCCCGCAGACAGGTACGGCCCTGGCTGACGGCCACCTGAGCGCTACACGTCCTCCTCGAACAGCGGCAGTTCCGCCCAGATCGTCTTGCCCTCCGGAGTGTGCCGGGTGCCCCAGCGCTGGGTGAGCTGAGCGACCAGCAGCAGACCCCGGCCGCCCTCGTCGAAGCTCTTGGCCCGGCGCAGATGCGGGGCGGTGTGGTTGGTGTCGGAGACCTCGCAGGTCAGCGTGTCCGCGTCGTGGATCAGCCGGAGCCGGATCGGGTGCGCGCCGTACCTGATGGCATTGGTGACCAGCTCGCTGACCACCAGCTCCGCCGCGAACGTGGCCTCGCTCAGTTCCCAGGTGTCCAGCTGCTCCACGACCTGCTTGCGGATCGGCGCGACCAGCGCCGGGTCGGGGGGGATGTCCCAGGTCGCCACCTGCGAGGCGGGCAGGCCCTGGGTGCGGGCGAGGAGCAGCGCCACGTCGTCGGCGGCGCTCCCGGACGGCAGCAGGGCGTGCAGGATGCGGTCGCAGGTCGCGTCCAGGCAGTCCGTGTCCCGGCCGAGCGCCTGGTACAGCAGCTCACGGCCGGCGTCCCCGTCCCGGTTCCGGGAGCGCACCAGTCCGTCCGTGTACAGGGCGAGGACGGTGCCCTCGGGCAGATCGATCTCGGCGGACTCGAACGGCAGCCCGCCGAGGCCCAGCGGGGGACCGGCGGGCAGGTCCAGCAGGTGCGGCCGGCCGCCCGGCCGCAGCAGCACCGGCGGCGGATGCCCGGCGCGGGCCAGCGTGCAGCGGCGGGACACCGGGTCGTAGACGGCGTACAGGCAGGTCGCGCCGACCTCGCCGGGGCTGCCGTCGCCGCCGGACTCCTCCGACAGCCGCAGCACCAGGTCGTCCAGGTGCGTGAGCAGCTCGTCCGGGGCCAGGTCGATGTCGGCGAGGGTGCGGACGGCGGTGCGCAGCCGGCCCATGGTGGCCGAGGCCTGGATGCCGTGTCCGACGACGTCCCCGACGACCATCGCCACCCGCATCCCGGACAGCGGGATCACGTCGAACCAGTCCCCGCCCACACCGGCGCGCGCGGCCGGCAGATAGCGGGAGGACGCCTTCAGCGCGGCCGTGTGCGGCAGCGAGCGGGGCAGCAGGCTGCGCTGGAGCGCGAGTGCGGTCTCCCGCTCGCGCGAGTAGCGGAGGGCGTTGTCGATGCAGACGGCGGCCCGCGCGGTGATCTCCTCGGCGAGCAGCACGTCGTCCGCGGTGAACGCGTCCGGGCGCCGGTGCCGGGTCAGCACCGCGACCCCCAGGGTCAGCCCGCGCGCCTGGATCGGCACCGACATCGCGGAGTGGAGGCCGAACGCGCGCACCATGTCGCCGTGCTTGCCGTGCCGGCGCAGCCACTGGTCCATGGCGCCGGCGGCCACCGAGGTGATGACGGCGCGGCCGGTGGTCAGCGCATCGGCCTGCGGGGAGAAGTCCGGATACTCCTCCGCCTGCCCGGGCTTGATCACCGCCTCCGGTACGCCCCTGAGCACCGACTGGTGGGCGGTGCGGCGCAGCTGCACCGGCGCGGTGATGCGGGCCGGCGGCTCGCCGCCGTACTCCTCCGGGTCCAGCAGGTCGATGGTGACGAAGTCGGCGAGCGCGGGCACGCAGACGTCCGCCAGCTCCTGCGCGGTGCGGGTGACGTCGAGGGTGGTCCCGATGCGCACGCTCGCCTCGTTGACCAGCTGGAGCCGCTGGCGGGCCCGGTGGTTGTCGGTGACGTCGTGCGTGGCCAGGCACACGCCCCGCACCCGGCCGGACCCGTCCCGGACCGGCGCCATGCGGGCGAGCCAGGCGTACGACCGGCCCTCGCCGCCGGCGCGCAGGAAGGTCTGTATGTCCCGCGGCCGGCCCGAGGTCAGCACCCGGAGCATGCTCTGCTCCAGCTCCTCGCCCTGCGGCCGGCCGCCGATCTCCGCGAGCCGGAGCCCCCGTACCCGCTCCTCCGGCAGCCCGAGGACGGCGGCCATCGCCTCGTTCATCCGGCGCAGCCGCAGCCGGTCGTCGTAGACGGCGACCGGGCACGGCGACTGGATCAGGCCGGCCTCCGTGAGCGGGTCGTGCACGGCGGGCGGCTCCGTGCCGGTGAGCGGGGTGACCACCAGCCAGTCGCCGGGGTCCTCGTCGTGCGGCGGGCGGCGGTGGGCCAGCAGCCACACGGTGACGGTACGGCCGTCCCGGTGGCGCAGTCCGACCGTCCCCGCCCAGCGCGGGCCCGTCGGCACGGGCGGGGTGGTGGCGCCGGCCAGCAGGTCGGCGGCGGGGCGGCCCAGGACGGCGTCGGCCGGGTGGCCGAGCAGGCGCCGCGCGCCCTCGTTCCACTCCACCAGCGTTCCGTCCGCGCCGACGACAGCCCGGGCCGTCGCCGCGTCGTCGAACGGATAAGCCCGGCTCATCCTCGCCGCTCCCAAGCGCACACTCACAGTGAACAGGTGGCACCACTCGTGTTCCAGCGTAGTGCTTCGCGCCCTCCCGTGATGCAACCGATGGCCACTCGGCCGAGCCGCCGAACGCCGCCCCGTGGCCGGTCGGGAGTCCATCCGGCCGATGGGTGGCCGAAGGCAGTGGCAAGGCGTTCGGACCTGGACGATCCTGTCCGGCAGGCCGTCACAATCGGTCCGTCACGGACCGGTTGTCTGATCAGGCGGCGTCGTGGAAGACCAGGCCCAGCGTCCGCCGTCGCCCCGACCGCACGGTGCTCACCCCGTGCCGCACCGCCCCGGCCGACCAGCCACGGCGGGTGCGGACGGGGCGCTCGCGGGTGATGAACACCGTCACAGCAGCGTCGGCTGGAGCGCACCCTCGTGGGTGAGCAGCCACAGCTTGTGCTCGACTCCTCCCGCGTACCCGCGCAGGCCGCCGTCCGCGCCGATCACCCGGTGGCACGGGCGGAGCAGAAGCAGCGGGTTCGCGCCGAGGGCCCGGCCCACCGCACGGATCTCCGACCGGGGCACGCCGAGCCGGGCGGCCAGCTCGCCGTAGGTGGTCGTCGTGCCGTACTGGATGTCGTCCAGGGCCTGCCACACGGCCTGCTGGAACGGGCTGCCGGCGGGGGACAGCGGCAGGTCGCGGCGGTCCGGGCGGCCCGCGAAGTACGCGTCCAGCCACCGGTGCGCGGCGGTGAACGGCCGGTCGTCGCGGTCGTCCGCGTGGACCGCGGGCGCGCCGCGCTGCCCGGGCAGGGAGAGCGAGGTGAGGGCGGGACGGCCGGCCGGGGACACGGCCGCGGTCAGCAGCAGGTCGCCCAACGGGCTCGCGTGGACGGTGTGGACGGTGCGTGTCACCATCGGTCCTCCTTCGGCTTGTTCCGTGCTGTCGAGTCTCCGGCGCCGCGCGCCGCGCCACCGGCGGGAATCGGACACCGCCCTCGTCCCCCTCCGGTACCGCAGGTGACCTGCACTGACCTGTGGTTATTTACGCGTGAGTACCCGCGCGGTACCGTGTGGGGCATGCCAGCTCTCAACGTGGAGTTCAGCGAACGGGAACTAGAGGACCTGCGGCAGATCGCCAAGGAGCGCGGTACGTCGATGAAGGCCCTCGTGCGCGAGGCCGCCGCCGCCGACATCGCCCGCCACCGGGCCCTGCAGGAGGGCGCCGAGGCCTTCCGCCGCTTCTTCGCCGGCCACGCCGAGGAGTTCGCCGCGGCCTTCCCCGACGACGAGCGTCCCGCCAAGGGCGAGGCCGCCTGAGCGATGCCCTCCGTCATCCATATCGACGTCCCCTGGCTGCTCCAGCGCCATGAGGAAGTACTGCCCGACCAGCCCGCCGTGGACGACTTCTCCGCGCTGGTCGCCGCCGTCGCCCGGCACCGGGTGGACCCGCCCCGGCTCGGCGTGGACTCCGACGCGGCCTGGCGGGCCGCCGCGCTGCTGCACACCCTCGCCGTGCTCAAGCCGCTGCCCGCGGCCAACGCCCGCTTCGCCTGCGCGACCGCCGTGGCCTACATGTTCGTCAGCGGCGTCGGCATCGACCCGCCCTACGGCGCCCTCGTCGACCTGGCCCGCGATCTGATCTCCGGCAACACCGACGTGTACGGCGCCGCCGACCGGCTCCGCTCCTGGCAGATCTGACCCGCCGGGCCCGGCCCCGGGCAGGTGCCCCCGCCCCGGCCGGCGGGGGAAGCCGCCGGGGCCGCCGGCCGAGGGGGGCCTTTCGAGGAGGTCCGGTTCCCAGTCCACCACCGGGCCGCACGCCGCGGGAGCGTGCGCGTCCGGCCGGTGCGTGCGCACGTTTCACACGGGGCGCAGGAAGAATTCGGCCTCCTTGCGACAAGCCCTCGCCGACGCCCTATTTCTGACTTTCTTTCAACACCCTCGATGTCTTACGTGCGCCTTGTTGCTCGTGTGGAAGTTGTGCAAGGGTTCGGGGCGCGGTGCAATTCCGCTCCCTCGCGCACGCGAGAGCGACAGACAGGCACCAACGCACCACGCGCCAAAGGAATTCGCTCAGTGCACACCCCCCACCCCCCGCGTCCTTCGTATCCGCCGCCCGGCGCCGATCCAGGGGAATCCGACGAGTCGCTCGCCGGTCCGCTGCGGGCCGGCTCCGACGCGGAGGCATCCCGGTCCGCCGCCCTCCTGATGGCCCGGCACTGGCAGCCGGCCCAGGACTACGCCGTCATCTGCCTGGCCGCCTCCGGGCCGCTCTCCCACATGGTCACCGCCACCGCCTTCCACCAGGTCCTCGGCCGGCTGGCGCTCGGCGAACCCGCCGACGCGCTGCGGCCACGGCTGCTGGTGACCGTCCGGGACACGGTCGTGAACTGGTCCGGCACGGACCGCGTCACCGCCGTGCTGCCCGGCCTCGGAAAACCCGCCGGCGGCCGCGGCATGCGCGCCGCGCCGGCTCTGATACCGGAGAACCGCACCCTCACCGACCGTGCGTTCCACAGCCTTTCCCGGCTGGAACAGGCCCTGTTGTGGCATACCGAGGTCGAGGCCGAGCCACCGGAGGTCCCCGCTGGGCTGCTCGGCATGGACACCGAGAGCGCGACGGCCGCGCTCGAACAGACCCGCGAGAAATTCCGTGAGGGCCTGGTGCGCGCCCACCGGGAACTCGCGCCCGGCAAGGAATGCCGTTACTACAACCGCCTCCTCGACGTGCCGATCCGCCGGGGCGGGGCGCTGCTGCCCGACGTCCAGGAGCATCTGGCCGGCTGCGCCTACTGCCGGCACGCGGCCGATCAACTCGGCCAGGCCGAGGCCGCCTTGGGCGTGCTGCTCGCCGAGGCCGTGCTCGGCTGGGGAGGCCGCCGCTACCTCGACTCGCGCCCCGGCCGCCACCCGGGTCCCGCCCGCAGCCGGGGCGGCTCCCGGCGTTCCGGCGGGCGCCGGCGCGGCGGTGGCGGGCCGGGGCTCCTGGCCCGCATGACCGTGTCCGGCGGCCGGCGCCGCGCCGGCACGGGCGGAGCCGGGCGGCTGCTCTCGGGGGCGCCGGCACGCCGCGCATCCGGGCCGGCCCGGTCCTCCCGGACGCTGCTCATCGGCGTCGGCGTGGCCTCGGCCGGGCTGCTCGCCACCGTCCTCGCCGTGAGTGCCTGGCCGGACGGCGACGAGGGCACCGCCCCGGTCGCCACCATCAGCGCCGTCCCCGGTGCCTCCTCCCCGTCCGCGTCCGCCACCGCGCCCGGCACCGCCGGTCTGCCCGCAGCCGGTCGGCCCGGCCGGCTGCGCAACGCCGCCGCCGGCCTGTGCCTGGACATCGAGGGCACGCCGGAAACCGGGGCGAGCGCCGTCCTCGCCGGGTGCTCCGGCGCGGCCACACAGCAGTGGACGTACGGCACCGACGGGCTGCTGCGCAGCGCGGCCGGCCCGGCCCTGTGCCTGGACTCGCACGCCGACGCCGGCGTGGTGCTCCTCGGCAGCTGCGCCGAGGCCGGAGCGCGCCGGGGTGACGACGTGCGCTACGACCTCACCCCGCAGGGCGAGTTGCTGCCCCGCTGGGACCGGACCCTCGCCCTCGCGGCCGGCGACGGGCCCGGCGCCGAGCTCGTCGTCAAGGTCCGGGACGGCTCGGCCGGCCAGCGCTGGACGACCGACACGCCGACGGCCGGCCCGGGTTCGCTGTCGATCGCCGGTACGGACGACCCGGCGTCCCGGCCGGCGGCGCGGCGTATCTAGCGGCGCGGCGCAGCCCGGACCTCGCGCCCGCGGGCGCGGTCAGCTGGGATCCTCCACCAGGTCCGCCGGCGACACCGTGGCCGGGCCGGTGTGGCCCGACAGGGCGAGGGTGAGGTCGAACTCCGCCAGCAGACAGCGGATGACGTGTTCCACGCCCGCCTGGCCGTCCAGGCCGAGTCCGTAGACGTACGGCCGGCCCAGCAGGACCGCCCGCGCGCCGAGGGCGAGGGCCTTGAACACGTCGTCGCCGGTGCGCACCCCGCTGTCGAACAGCACCGTCAGCCGGTCGCCGGCCGCCTGCGCGATCCGGGGCAGGGCGTCGGCCGCCGCGACCGAGCCGGCCACCTGCCGGCCGCCATGGTTGGAGACCACCACGCCGTCCACCCCGGCGTCCGCGGCGAGGCGGGCGTCGTCCGGGTGCAGGATGCCCTTGAGGACGATCGGCCCGTCCCAGTGCTCGCGCAGGAAGGCCAGGTCCGGCCAGGTGTGGCCGGCGTCCCCGAACAGGCCGAGGAAGTGCAGCACCGCCGCCTTCGGATCCTCGTGCACCGGCTTGGCGAGGCATGCCTGGAACGCGGGGTCGGTGAAGTAGTTGGCGGTGCCCACGCCGTGCAGGAACGGCAGATATGCCTGGTCCAGGTCGCGGGGCCGCCATGCCAGCAGCGGGGTGTCCAGCGTGACGACCAGCACCGAGAACCCGGCCGCCTTCGCCCGGGCGAGGAAACTCCGGGTCACCTCGCGGTCCTTGCCCCAGTACAGCTGGAACCACCGCTCGGCGTCCCCCGTCGCCTCCGCGACCTGTTCCATCGGCGTGCTCGCCGCCGACGACAGGACGTACGGCACGCCCTGCGCGGCCGCCGCCCGGGCGACGGCCGGCTCGGCGTCCGGATGCATGATCGACATCGTGCCCACCGGAGCGAGCGCCAGCGGCGCCGGCAGGGTCCGCCCGAGCACCTCGGTCGTGAGATCCCGCTCGTGCACGTCGCGCAGCATGCGCGGCACGATGCGGCGCCGGGCGAGGGCCGCCCGGTTGGCCCGGGCCGTGCTGCCGTCGCCCGCGCTGCCCGCCACATAGCCCACCGGGCCCGGGCCGAGCCGGTGTTCGGCCAGCTCCTCCAGCCGGGTCAGATCGGTCGGCAGCCGGGGCACGGTCCCCGTCATCCCGTTCAGGTAGATCTCGTACTGGAGATCCGCCCAGTGCCGCACCATCTGTCCCTCCCGCCCCACGCCGATCCCGTACCCGCCCGACCATAGCGATCGGTGACCCGTAGGGCACCGCCCGGAACGCGTCAGCACGCGCCGGCCGGGCGGAACCGGATGGTCCGCCCCGGGTGGCGGAGGCACCTGCTCCCGGTGATCACTTCATGAACACAGGGAGTCATGAAGGGGCTTGACGCGCGCAGAGTCGGAATGTTTCAGGACGATTAACGAACAGCTGATTTTCGGCCATCTGGCCGCTTCGGGGGAGGGGAAACGCCTCAGTTCCGGGGTCACAGCGTTCGATTTCCGTGACTTCACGCCACTGATTCAACACGAAAGGTTACTGAAACCTATGGGTTCGATGTGAGTTTCGGCGGTGGACTCGGCAGAGTGGCGCTCGCCGCTCCGGTGCCCGACCGGGCTGGAGCCGGTAACTCGTCTGTTCGAGCGGAAGGATGCACACAATGCGGAACACCGCGCGCTGGGCAGCGGCCCTCGGCCTCACGGCCGCAGCCGTTTGCGGACCCCTGACCGGGGCTGCCGTCGCTGCACCGGGCGCCGCCCCGTCGTCGCTCTACGCCCCCTCGGCGCTGGTGCTCACCACCGGCCACGGCAACGACGCGGCCACGGCCACTCCGGAGCGCGCCGTCACCCTGAACTGCGCCCCCACGGCCTCCGGCACCCACCCGGCCGCCGCCCAGGCCTGCGCCGAACTGCGCGGCGTAGGGGGCGACCTGGACGCCTTGAAGCCCGCCGGCGACATGATGTGCACCAAGCAGTACGACCCCGTCGTCGTGACGGTCCAGGGCGTCTATCAGGGCAAGCGCGTCTCCTACGAGCGCACTTTCGGCAACACCTGCGTGAGGGATGCCGTCGGCGGCGCCCTCTTCGCCTTCTAGACCGGGATCGTGGGTCCCCGTGGACACCGGATCAGGCTCGCAACTGGGGAGTGCGGCCCCTGGGGCGGGGAACCTGCGATCTCGCGCCGGGGCAGGCGGGCGGAGTGGGGCCGCCCGCAGGCTCCGGGCACACAGCCGCTCCCCGGGCCGGTCCGTGGGGGGCCGTCCCGGGGAGCGGCGAAAAACAATCTGTTTCAACCGTTGCTCAGACCCGGCGTCGGTGACTGGTGTCGCACCACGGGTAGCGGCGACTGCGTCGGCAGGTACACAGAGCGACACGGAACCGGTCCGAGAAGACCGTTGTTCCGTCCTCGAGTTCGATCTCCACGGGCCCTTCCACCAGGAGGGGCCCGCGCCGTTGCACGGTGATCCGGCGGGCCCGGCGGGCAGCGGAGTCGGGCGCGCGGTCCACGGCGTTCTCCGGCCCGGATTCCGCGGGGTCGTTCGGTCCGGTGTCAGCGCGGTCGTTCGGCACGGATCACCACCAGCTCTTCCCTGTCGTCGGCCGGCGCGAGCAGCCCGCGCCGGCGCAGCCAGTCCTCCCGGGAACGCAGCACCGGGCCGAGGGCGATCCAGCGGCGTCGGACCGTCGCGGCCTTCAGGCCCGCCGCCCGCAGCAGCTCCAGGGTGCGGTCGGGGCCGCTGAGCGCCGAGTGCACGATCAGCAGGATCCCTCCCGGGCGCAGCAGCGCCGGCGCATCCCGGCAGATCCGGTCCAGCAGCAGCCGCCCGTCGTCCCCGGCGTCCCAGGCGCGGGACCGGCCGCGCGGCGCACGGGAGGCGTCGGGCGCCGGTACGTAGGGCGGGTTCGCCAGGATGAGGTCGTACGTCCGGCCCCGCACCGGTGCGAAGAGGTTGCCGTGCCGGATGCGCACCGGCAGCCGGCTCAGCCACGCGTTCAGGCGGGCCGTCCACACCGCCCGCCGGGACACGTCCACCGCGGTCACCTCGGCTCCTCGCAGGGCGGCCTCCAGGGCCAGCGCGCCGCTGCCGGTGCCGACGTCCAGCACACGCGCGCCGGGCCCCGGGGCCTCGTCGCGGAGGGCCTCGGCCAGCAGCTCCGTGTCGTCCTGTGGGGCGTACACGCCCGGAAGTACCAGAGTGATCACACTGCGCGGGTACCCCGGTAGTCAGGATGTATGGGACATCTGTCGTGCCAGGGGTGTCAGCAGGGACGAGCGTCCCGCGCCCCAGTCGGCGAGCAGCCGCCGGCCCAGCCGGCCCTCCAGGTACTCGGTCACGTCGATCCCGAAGGCGATGTCCGGTGCCAACTCCGGCTCCTCGTCGAGCAGTCCGCCGATCACCTCGTGGCGGACGACCTGCTCGTGCACCGCGTCCGCCTCCACGTGCTCGTCGTAGAAGAACGCGGCCGCCGGCCCGGCACCGGTGCGGCGCATGGCCTCGGCCAGCCGGCGGGAGGCGGGGGAGGAAGTGATCTCCACCTCGGCGAAGTGGCCCACGAGCGCACCGCGCAGCTCCCGGTGCAGGCCGAACAGGGACATCAGATTGACCACGGCCAGCATCTCGGCGGGGGCCGCGGCCACATAGCGGCCGTACGTGGTCTCCAGGCCCAGGTCGGTCATCAGGTCGGCGAACAGGCGCGCGTGGACCCGGTCGGCCCGGCCGCCGCCGAACTCGTCGTACTCCACCGCCGCCATCGCCGCCTTCGCCCGGCCCCACAGCCGCGGCAGCACCCAGGCGTGCGGGTCGGCCTCCTTCAGGTGGTACAGCGAGCGCACTGCCGCGTATTCCCGCACCTGCCACAACTCGCCCTCCGCGGACAGGAAGTGGGAGACCCCCGTGCCCTCGGCCGGCTCGACCAGGAGGGCGGCGAGCGCGTCGTCCAGGCTGTCGTGGACCGGGGTGTCGGCGCGCAGCGCGCCGAGGAAGCGGTGCTCCAGCGCCGCCCGGACGCGCAGCAGCTCCGGATCCCACTCGGTCTCGGGCGGGACACCGGCGAAGCCGCGGTAGTGCAGCTCGTAGCACAGGTAGAGGGCGAGTTGGAGGTCGTCGCCGTACGGGTCCGCGGCCCCCGCGTCCGCGGGGCGGGGGAGGGGGCCGGTACCGTGCAGATACGCGGTGACCGCGGCGGAGAGCGGGCCGCGCGGCGGGGGCGGCTGAGGTCCTCGCAGCTGGTGGTTCATGGGGCTCGGGTACCCGGCCCGCACGAAAGCACGGGTGATCGGTTGCCCGGTGAAGAACTCACCGGACTCCTCCCACCCGGAGGCGCCGGCCCGGGCGATCACCGAGCGGCGCCCACCAGTGCCGGCGGAGCACCCCCGGGGCGCGCCACCCGGCCGACCTCAGTCGCCCTTCGCCTGCTCCTGCGCCCCGGTGTTCGGGGTGATGGCGTCACCGGCCTCGCCCGAGGCGTCCCGGTCCTCGTCGCGCTTCTCGGCCTCCTCGACCTCCCGGAGCACCTCCTCCAGGGCCGTCTCCGGCCGGTCCTCGCGGTCCTTCCCACCAGGCATGGCGGCTCCTTCCGTCGTCACGGTGATCTCCACTGCGAGTTACCCGGCGGAGCCGTCCCAAGCGTCCCGCGGTGTCCCGCCGCAACGGGCGAGGGGCCGCCGTCTCCCTGCTGACTGGCGGCCCCTCGGGCCCGGACGGCGGCTCCGGTCACATGTGGACGACGGGGGTGGCACCCGCGTCCTGCGCCGGCACGCCGCGCCGGTAGAACACGAAGGCGAGCACGGCACCCGCGCCGAAGAGCACCGCCGACCACCAGAAGGCGGTGGTGTAGCTCTCGATCGTGGCCTGCGCCCGCACCGGCTTGCTGGTGGCGTCCCGGCCGGCGAGGTAGTCGGTGCCGGCGCTCGCCGCCAGGGTGTTCAGCAGGGCCGTGCCGATCGAGCCGCCCACCTGCTGCATGGCGCTGGCGCGCGCATAAACGAAACTGTTTCGTACACATCGAGCGTAGAACACCGTGAGCGAAACGGCAACGTTTCTTTTAGCGGCGGCGGCCCACCCGCCGGGTGCGTCGGTCGGCGGGCGAAGACGTGGGCCAGGGCTGCGGCCAGGGCGCCGGGGCCGGCCGGGATCACCCGTGCGGCCGGACGACCGTCGGGGCGTACGAGGAACGCGGTGCTGCGGCGAGTGCGCACCGGTCGCGGAACACCGCCCCGCGCGCTGGGGAGCACCGGCAGGGGCAGGGCGGACCGGGGCCCCGCGTCCTGCCCGTGGGCGCTCCGCCGTGCGCGGTGTTTCAGTGTGTGGCGCCCTGGATACACCCCGAGGGTTCGGCCCCCGAGTTCGCGCGCCCGTGCACGCCGTCGCAGTGAGGTCGTCACCATGTCCCATGCCCCGTCCCCCGCAGGACCGTCGAACGGCACCCGGCCGGTGCCGGGCTCGGCCGAGGAGGCGGCCCTCGCGCCGCCGGCCGGCCGCGAGCGGGCCGGCCGGGTCGGCGCCGCCCTGGTGACGGGCGCCTCCTCGGGCATCGGTGCGGCCGTGGCCCGCCGACTGGCCGCCGAGGGCGGCTGGCGGCTGGCGCTGAGCGGCCGCGATGTCACCCGACTGGAGCAGGTGGCCGCCACTGCCGGTGCGGTGGCGCTGCCCGCGGACCTGACCCGGCCGGGCGCCGACCGCCGGCTCACCGATCTCGCCCTGGACCGCCTCGGCCGGCTGGACCTGCTGGTGGCCGGCGCCGGAGTGGGCTGGGCCGGGGACTTCACCGGCATGCCCGCCGCGCGCATCGACGAGGTCGTCGGCGTCGACCTGCTCGCCACCCTGCACCTGGTGCGCACCCTGCTGCCCCACATGGTCGCGGCCGGATCGGGACGCCTCGTGCTCGTCGGGTCCTTCGCCGGCAGCGTGGGCGTGCGCGGGGAAGCCGTCTACTCCGCGGCGAAGGCCGCCCTCGGCACCTTCGCCGACTCGCTGCGCTACGAACTGCGCGGCACCGGAGTGGGCGTCAGCCATGTCATCCCCGGCGTGGTCGACACCCCCTTCTTCGACCGGCGAGGCACCCCCTACACCCGGTCCTGGCCGCGGCCCGTGCCCGCCGAGCGCGTGGCGGACGCGGTCTGGGCCGCCGTCCTGCACGACAGGGACGAGGTGTACGTCCCCGGGTGGCTGCGCCTGCCCGCCCGGGTGCGCGGCGCCGCGCCCGGACTCTACCGGCGGCTCGCCGCCCGCTTCGGGTGAACCGTCATGACCGCCGTCACGGTGGTGCTCGCCCTGCTCGCGGCCCTGTCCAACGCGGCCGCCTCGGTGCTGCAGCGCCGGGCGGCCGTGCAGGAGCCGGACCAGGGCGGCGGGGCGGGAGCCGACGTGCGCCGGCTCGCCCGGCTGCTGCGGCGCCGCTCCTGGCTGGCGGGGGCCGGTCTGCTGGCGCTGTCCAGCCTGCTCCAGGCCGGGGCGCTGGCCGTGGGCAGCCTGTCCCTGGTCCAGCCCCTGCTCACCGCCGAGCTGCTGTTCACGCTGGCCGTGGGCAGTATCGTCTTCCGGCGCCGCCCGGACGGCCGGACCTGGCTGGCGTTCCTCGCCCTCGCCGGCGGGCTGGCGCTGTTCCTGCTGGCGGCCGCGCCGTCACCCGGCCGGCACACCGCGCCGCCGGCGGCCTGGCTGCTGGGCGGCGGCGCGGCGCTCGGCGTCGTCGTCCTGCTCGTGGCGGTCGCACGTCCCACGCGGGGCGCGTCCCGGGCCGCGCTGCTCGGGCTCGCCTCCGCGGTGTCCTTCGCCACCACCGCGGCGCTGCTCAAGGAGGCCGTGGGGCGGCTCGGACACGGGCCCGGGGCGATGTTCGCGCACTGGTCGCCGTACGCCACGGGGGCCGCCGGACTCGTCGCCTTCCTGCTGCTCCAGGGCGCGCTCGCCGCCGGATCGCTGACGGCCTCCCAGCCCGCCCTCACCCTCGGCGACGCGCTCGCCAGCGTCGCTCTCGGCTGGGTGCTGTTCGCCGAACGGATCCATCTCGGCCTGAGCGTGCTGCCGGAGGTGATCGGCGTCGCCCTGATCGGCGCGGGCAGCATCGGCCTGGCCCGCGCTCCGTCCGTCGGCGGGGAGTGGGACGCCGACGACCCGGCGGCGCGCCCCGGCTCCGCCGCCCTGCCGCGCACCCCGAGGAGGTAGGTCACCGATGTCCCCCGTGTCCGGCCGCTCCTGGCGGACGGCCGCCGTCCTGCTGCCGGCCGGCGTCGCCGCGGTCCACATCGGCCCGGCGGCCACCTGGCTCCCGGGCGTGCGGCTGCCGCTCTTCCCGGGGCTCGCCGGCACCGGCCACCGCCGGCACGTCGCGCTCAGCTTCGACGACGGACCGGACCCGGTGTCGACCCCGCGCTTCCTCGACGCGCTGGACGGGCTCGGGGTGCGGGCCACCTTCTTCGTGCTCGGCGAGCACGTGGTGCGCCACCCCGCCGTGGCCCGCGAGACGGTACGGCGCGGGCACGAGCTGGGCGTGCACGGCTGGACCCATGACCGGCCCTGGCGGCCCGCGTTCGCCCGCGACGCCGAGGAGGTCGCCCGCACCGTCCGCGCGGTACAGGACCTCACCGGGCACCGCCCGCGGTGGTACCGGCCGCCGTACGGCATCCTCACCACGAGCCGCTGGCGGGCCGCCCGGCGGGCCGGGCTGCGGACGGTGCTGTGGTCGGCGTGGGGCAGGGACTGGACGGCCGACGCCACGCCGGCCTCCGTTCGGGCACGGGTCGCCGCGGACCTGCGCGGCGGCGGCACCGTCCTGCTGCACGACTCCGACCGGCACTCGGCCCCCGGCTGCTGGCACGCGGCACTGGGCGCGCTCCCGGACATCGTCCGGGACTGCCGCGCGGCGGGCCTCGCGGTCGGCCCGCTGCGCGACCACGACCCGGCACCGGCTCCGGCGCGGACCGCCGTACCGTCCGGGGCCGCCGCGGAGTGACGCAGGGCGTGCCCCTCGCACCTCCGGCGGGGGCCGCCGCCTGCCGTCCCGCTCACAGTGCCGTCACGCACTCCATCGCGTCGCGGCGGAACAGGGCACGGCCGCGGGCGACGCGGTCCGCGCGCTCCCGGCCGCCCTCGCGGAGGCCGGCGAGTGCCGTCAGCAGTCCGGGGCCGTCCGTGGTGAGCTCCGACAGACCGGCTTCCGCCATCCGCCGGACGCCGTCCGCGCCGTGGCCGGGCAGCGGGCGGTGGCCGACCACGGGCAGGCCCGCGGCGAGGGCCTGGACGGCGGTCTGCCCGGCGGCGTTGTCCACCAGGACGTGGCAGGCGGCCAGCAGCCCGGGCATGTCGTCCACCCAGCCCAGGGCGACCGCCGCGGGCTCCCGGGACATGCGCGCGAGCAGCCGCTCGTTACGGCCGCACAGCACCACCGGGAGATAACCGGCCGCCGCCAGCAGCCGGGCGGTGGCGGCCGGCCGGGAGGCCGCACCCCAGGCGCCGGCCGACAACAGCACCGGCGGCCGGCCGGGCGCCCGCCCGGCGAACCGCTCCCGCCACCGGGCCGCTCCGGGAGCCGGCGCGCGGAAGGCGGGCGCGACCACCGGGCCGGTCGTGACCACCGGCCCGGGCGCCACCCGGCGCACCTCCGCCGCCGCCGCGTCCGTCAGGCACAGGTGGAGGTCGTTGCCCGGATGCAGCCACTGCCGGTGCACCGCGAAGTCGAGCAGGAACACCGCGCTCGGCACCCGCAGCCTGCCCTCGGCCCGCAGATGGCCGGTGAGCTGTGCGGCCAGATGGAACACCGACACCACCGCGTCGGCACCCGTCCGGTCCACCAGGTCGGTCAGCCGGTCCCCGGCCAGCCGGGCCAGCGGCACCCCGCTGGGCCGCGGGCCGGGGCCCTGGCGCAGGAACGTGCCGTAGACCCCGGCGTACACCCAGGGCAGGTGCCGCACCGACGTCTCGTAGCCGCGGCGCAGTCCCGTGCCCAGGCCGTACGGCAGCAGCCGCAGCACGTCGACCACCCGGGCCTCGTGCCCCTGGGCCGCGGCCCGCCGCGCGAGTTCGGCGGCCACGGTGTCGTGACCGGCTCCCATGCTCGCGCTCACGATCAGCGGTCGACGCCGGCCGCCCGGCGTGTCGTGGTCGGTGGTACGCACGGGTTCCGATTCTCCGGTGACACGGCACGCAAACGGCGGACCCGTCCGCCGTGTCGCCGGACCGAACGGTCACTCGTGCGCACCATGACACCGTCCCGGTGCCCGCGTTCCGGCTGCGAGTCGCCCGGTGCGTGCCAGGCTGGATGCGTCGGCACCGAAAACAGCGCGCGCAAGAGCGTGTGGGCGGCGAGCACGGGAGGGAGCCGTGAGGTGGTTGCGGCGCGGCCTGCATCGCGCGTGGGAGTGGCTGCGCATCGGAGCCCTGTTCGCGCACGGCCGGGAGCTGGAGCTGATGCACCGGGCCATGGGGTTCGCCACCCTGGCCCTGGTGACGCTGGCGCCGCTGCTGATCGTGGTCGCCGCGGCCGACCCGCTGGTGCGCGGCGGCTTCGCCTCCTGGCTCACCGACGGCATGGGCCTGTCCGGCCGGTCCGCCCGCGTGCTCACCGACGTCGTCAGCCCCCCGCGCAAGGTCATCGGCACGACCAGCGTCTGGAGCGGCATCCTGCTCGCCGTGTTCGGCGTGTCCTTCGGTGGCAGCGTACAGAACGCCTACGAACGGATCTGGGGCCTGGCCTCCGGCCCCTGGCACCGGGTGTGGCGGCAGGCGACCTGGCTGGTGGTGCTGACGGCGTACCTCTACCAGGAGGTGACGACCAAGTCGGCGGTGCACGGGACGCAGCGGATCGTGCTGTCGACGGTGAGCGGTGTGCTGTTCTTCTGGTGGGGGCAGCGCTTCCTGCTCGGTGGGCAGGTCCACTGGCGCTCGCTGCTGCCCGGCGCGGTGGCCACCGTCATCGGCCTGGCCGGTCTGCGCGCCTTCTCCTACCTCGTCTTCACCCCGCTCATCGTCACCAACGCCCTGAGCTACGGCGCCGTCGGCACCGTGCTCGTCGTGGAGTCCTGGCTCATCGGCGTGGGCTTCGTCATCTACGGCGGTGCCCTGTTCGGCCGCTGGTTCACCGAGCACCACTGGATGCCGTCCCACCACCACGACCAGCCGGACCAGCCGGCCGACGAGGCGGAGCGGGCCTAGGCCAGCTGACGGCGCACCAGCTCGTGCAGCCGGCCCCCGGTGTCCGCGAGGAGTTCGGCCGGTGCGCCCTGCTGGACGACCTTGCCGTCCTCCATCACGATCACCCGGTCGGCGTCCAGGACGGTCGACAGCCGGTGGGCGATGACGATCCGGGTCGCGTTCAGCTTGCGGGTGCTGTCGATGACGATGCGCTGGGTGTCGTTGTCCAGGGCGCTGGTCGCCTCGTCGAAGAAGAGGATGCGCGGGCGCCGGATGAGAGCCTGGGCGATCATCAGGCGCTGCCGTTGGCCGCCGGAGACCGCGCCGCCCGCCGCGACGATCGTGTGCAGCCCCATCGGCATCCGCTTGATGTCCTCCGCGAGCCCCGCCAGCTCCGCCGCCGCCATCGCCTCCTCCGGCGTGTACGGCTCGGTGCCGCAGATGACGTCCAGGATCGAGCCGGTGAACGGCTGCGCGTGCTGGAGGACCACCCCGCACTGCCGGCGCACCGCGGACTGGTCGAGCGCCGCGAGGTCCTGGCCGTCGTACAGGACGCTGCCGGAGACCGGCTTGTCGAAGCCGATGAGCAGGCGCAGCAGCGTGGACTTGCCGCAGCCGCTCGGGCCGACGATCGCCACGAACTCGCCCGGCCGTACCGCGAAGGTCACGTCGTCCAGGACGAGCGGGCCGTCGTCGGCGTACCGGAAGGAGAGCCGGCGGGCCTCCAGTGCGCCCGACAGCGGGCCCGGGCGGGTGCTCGCCGTCCGCACCTCGGGCGTGGCCTCCAGTACCGGCTTGATCTCCTCGAACAGCGGCAGGGCCGCCACCGCCGACACGAACGCGCCGGTCAGCTGGGTCACTGAGGTCAGCACCATGGTCACCGACGTGTTGAAGGCGAGGAAGTCCGCCGCCGACATCGCCCCCTTGGCCGGGCCCGCCAGCAGCATGAACATCAGCAGCGTGCACACCGGCAGGTAGACCGCGCCGAGCACCGTGGTGAGGTTCTTGATCCGGCCCGCCTTCTGCTGGAGTCCCCGGCTGCGCGCGAACTCGCGCGCCCAGGCCGCGTACGCGTAGTTCTCGGCCGCCGCCACCCGCAGCTTGGGCAGCCCGCGCAGGGTCTGGAACGCCTGGTTGTTCAGCTTGTTGCCGAGCACCACCAGCCGCCGCTGCCAGCGCACCTGCCACAGGCCGAGCGCCCCGAACACCGCCGCGATGACGACGAGCATCCCGATCGCCGCCATCGCCATCGGCACGCTGTACCACAGCAGCAGACCCAGGTTCATCGCGCCGACGGTCACCGACTGGGCGACCACCGGGCCGACGCCGGCCAGCATCCGGCGGATCGCGCTGATGCCCATGGCCGCGCTGGCCAGTTCACCGGTCGAGCGCTGGGTGAAGAAGCGGGTGGGCAGGCGCAGCAGCCGGTCCCAGACGGCGGGCTGGAGCGCCGCCTCGATCCGGCCCTCCAGACGCAGGATGGACAGGTTCTCCAGCAGGGTGAACGCCGCCGCGACCACCCCGCTCACCATCACGGCCAGGCACACCTGGACGATCAGGCCCTCCTGCGCCCGGGGCACGTACTCGCCGAGCACCTTGCCCGTCGCGATCGGCACCAGCGCGCCGATGGCGACCGTCACCAGCCCGGCGAGGAGCAGGCTCAGCAGGTCCCCGCGGGTACCGCGGAGGCTGAAGCGCAGCAGCGCGAGCGGGCCGAGCCGCTTGTCGGGCAGCGGCCGGTAGAACATCACCGCGCGCGGCTCGAACTCCTCCGCGTTCGCCTTCTCGACCGGGGTCTCCCGGCCGGTGCCCGGGTGCACGGCCACATAGCCGCCGCGCCGCCACAGCAGCGCGACCGGCGCCTGGGACAGGGCCCGCCGGCCGACCAGCGGGCCGACGTTCTCCCGCCACCAGCGGCCGCTCAGCCGTACGGCCCGGGTACGCACCCGGGAGGCCAGCGCCACCCGCTCCACCGGGTCCAGCCGGTCGCTCTCCGTGCCGCTCTGCGCGGGCTCGGCCAGCTTGATCCCGGCCGCCTCGGCGACGAGCCGGCAGGCCGCGTGGGTGGCGTCGGCGTCGGCGGCCGTCGTGCGGCGGGCCGAGCGCTTCCCGATGGAGGCGAGCAGCGTCCGGTCGGCCTGGGCGCGGACCGCCTCACCGGCCTTGATGCCGGCGGCCGTACGCGTCTCGTGGGTGCGCTCCAACTGCTCGATCCACCGGTCCAGCGCGGTCAGCAGCCGGTACTGCTGATCGACCATGCTCTGCCACAGCGCGGGGTCCATCAGCAGATCGGCGGCCGCCTCCGCGCCGTACAGCGAGCCGTACTGGACGCTGCCCGGCGGCACCTGCATCCAGAACACGTCGTCGTCGGCGGGCGTACCCGTCCGGTCCTCGGCCATCGGGGCCTGGAAGAGCACGGACAGGCCGCGGCCGACGCCCAGCGCGAGGGCGTACTCCAGCGGGCTCGTCGTCGGCGGTACGTACTGCGGGTTGCCGTACTCGTCGTACGACCAGGTCTGGGTGTGGGCGGGCTGGTACAGCTCGCGCAGGTTGACGCGGTGCACCACGCAGTCCCGGACCGGGCGGGCCACCAGGGTGTGCTGGGGGCCGCTGACCGGTCCGAGCAGCAGCGTGCCCGCCTCCAGCCGGCCGAGGTGGTGCCAGTGCCCCTGCTGGACGGCGTCCACCGCGAACAGGTCCAGCGCGCCGGCCGCGACCAGCCACAGCACCTGCGGGCCCTCCAGGTCCAGACGGTTCTGGCCGGCGAAGTCCAGCCGCGTGCCCAGCGAACCGAGCGCGCCGAGGACGAGGTCGCCGTCGTATCCCTCCTGAACAGTCGTCATCTCACCGCTCCCTGACCAGTGCCGCGTACGAGCCGCCGCGCGCCACCAGCTCCTCGTGCCGTCCGCGCTCCACCACCGTGCCGTGCTGGAGGACGACGATCTCGTCGCTGTCGCGGACCGTGCTCAGCCGGTGCGCGATCACCACACAGGCGCAGCCGCGCCGGCGCAGGTTGTCCATCACGACCAGCTCGGTCTCCGCGTCCAGCGCGCTGGTCACCTCGTCCAGCACGAGGATGCTCGGCCGCCGCACCAGCGCCCGGGCGATCTCCAGACGCTGGCGCTGGCCGCCGGAGAAGTTGCGGCCGTCCTGCTCGACCTTGCTGTGGATGCCGCCGGGCCGGCGCATCACCACGTCGTACAGGGCCGCGTCCTTCAGCGCCTCGACCACCGCATCGTCGGGGATCGACGGGTCCCACAGCGCCACGTTGTCGCGGACCGAGCCCTCGAAGAGGAACACGTCCTGGTCGACGAAGGAGACGGACGCGGCGAGGGCGCCGCGCGGGATGTCCTCCAGCCGCCGACCGTCGATCCGGATCACGCCGTCCCACGGCGTGTAGAGCCCGGAGATCAGCCGGGAGACCGTGGACTTGCCGCTGCCCGAGCCGCCGACCAGGGCCACCTGCTGCCCCGGTCCCACGGTCAGGTCGAAGCCGGTCAGCAGGGGCTTGTCGAGCGGGCTGTAGCCGAAGGTGATGTTCTCCAGCTCGACGTGCCCGTGCAGCCGCCGGGTGGAGTCGCCTCCGTCGGGGCGGGCGTAGAGCGGGTCGGCCTGGAAGTTCTCCACGTCCTTCAGCCGGGCCACGTCGGCCGCGAAGTCCTGGATGCGGCCCGCCACGCCGTTGAGCCGGGTGAGCGGGGCGGTGAAGCGGGTGACCAGCGCCTGGAAGGCGACCAGCAGACCGACCGAGATGTGCCCCTCGACCGCGCGGAGCCCGCCGATCCACAGGATCAGCGCGCTGTTGAAGGTGGCGAGTGTCGGCGCCACCACGCCGAGCCAGGCGCTCGGCACACCGAGCCGCTGCTGCTCCTCCAGGGTGGTGGCGTGCTGCCCGGCCCACTTGCGGAAGTAGCCGTCCTCGCCGCCGGTCGCCTTCATCGTCTCGATCAGCTGGAGGCCGGTGTACGAGGTGTTGGTGAGCCGCGCGGTGTCCGCGCGCAGCTTCGCCGTACGGGTCGCGCGCAGCCGTACGACCAGCCGCATGGCCACCACGTTGAGCAGGGCCACGCCGATGCCGACGAACGTCAGCTGGGGGTCGTAGGTGTAGAGCAGGACCGCGTACAGCACGACCACGACGGCGTCGACACCGGCCGCCGCGAGGTCGCGGGCCAGGGTCTCGGCGACCTGGTCGTTGGACTGCAGACGCTGCACCAGGTCGGCGGGGGAGCGCTGGGCGAAGAACGTCACCGGCAGCCGCAGCAGATGGCGCAGGAAGCGGGCGCTGGAGAGGGTGGAGGAGATGATCCGGCCGTGCAGCAGGTTGGTCTGCTGGAGCCAGGTCAGCACCAGCGTGAGCAGCACACAGGCGGCCATCGAGGTGAACAGCACGCCCAGCAGCGAGGTCTGTCCGCCGATGAGGAACATGTCGATGTACGTGCGGCTGAGCGCGGGGACGGCCGCGCCGACCGCGACCAGCAACAGGCTGGCCAGCACCGCTGCCGGGAGGGTGCCCGCGGTGCCGCGCAGCCGGGCCGGCATCGCGCCGAGCACACCCGGCCGGCGCCCGCCCCGGGTGAAGTCCTCGCCCGGCTCCAGCACCAGCACCACGCCGGTGAAGCTGCCGTCGAACTCGTCCATGGGCACGAAACGGCGGCCCTTGGCGGGGTCGTTGATGTACACCCCGCGCCGGCCGAAGCGGCGGCCCATGCCGTCGTAGACGACGTAGTGGTTGAACTCCCAGAAGAGGATGGCCGGTGCCCGCACCTCGGCGAGGGCGGCCAGGTCCATCTGCATGCCCTTGGCCGTCAGGCCGTAACCCCGCGCCGCCTTCAGCAGGTTGGAGGCGCGCGAGCCGTCGCGGGAGACACCGCAGGCGATGCGCAGCTCCTCCAGCGGGACGTGCCGGCCGTAGTGGCCGAGGACCATGGCGAGGGAGGCGGCGCCGCACTCGACGGCCTCCATCTGCAGGACGGTGGGCGTACGGACGGTTCCGGTACGGGACTTGGGGGCGGGCCGCCTGGCGGGAGCCGCGCGTCTGCGGCCGCGGGATTGCTGGGCGGTGGTCACGGGAGCAGCCAATCGACGGGACGCTGGTCGGCGAGCCGGACGGAACCGGTGGCGAGGGTCATGGAGTCGAGCCGGAACGGCGGTCCGCCGGCGGTGGACCACCGGTAACCGCTCTTCGTGGACGGCGACGTGTCGAGTTTCACCAGGACGGCCACCGGGCGGCCCTTGCGGGTGAACTGCTCGCCGAGCTGGCTGTCGCCGAGGAACGCGGAGATCGACTGGGCGGACTGCGCGGTGCGGTCCACCGACGCCACCTCGCCGCGCAGCACGCCGTACTGCTGTGTCGGTACGGAGGAGACGGTCAGGTCGACCGAGGCGTGCGCCGGGATGGCGGCCGCGTTCTCGGCGGGCACGTACACGGTCGCGTACAGCGGGTCGGAGGCGTGGGCGACCTTCTCGACCGCGGCGACCGTGGTGCCGGTCCGGATGATCTGCCCGATGGTGGCGGCGAGCGTGGTGACCCGGCCCGCGGCGACGCTCCGGACCACCGCGTCGCCGTTGGCCGTACGGACCTTCAGGACGGGCGCGTCGGCCGGCAGCCGTTCGCCCTGCCGGGCGAGAACGGCCGTGACCTGCCCGGACACAGGGCTCTGGAGCAGATAACTGCCCTGGCCGTGGGTGAGGATGGCCGGCGCGCCGACGGTGGAGGCGACCGAGCCGGTCACCGCCCATACGGAGGCGGCGGCCATGACGACGACGGTGACGCCGAGGGCGAGCCAGCCCTGCGGGCGGGCGAGCCGCACCGGAAGGTCCAGCTCCTCCGGTGACTGGAGCTTGGCGAGGGCCTGTTGGCGGAACTGCACGGAACTTCCCTCACCTGTGGGAGAGACGCAACTGTTTCAGGGCATCCGAGAGCCCCGGAGCCGAGGGACGGCTCCGGGACTTCGGTGACACCGAGGTGCGATCAGAGACCGGCGACCAGGCCGTTGATCGGGGCGGTGTGCAGGCCGGAGACGCCCTCGACGGTGCCGACAACCGTGTTGACCAGACCGTTCACGCCCGGGGCGATCTCGTTCACGGTGCCGAGGGTGCTGTTGAGGGTGTTGGAGGACAGACCGCCGGAGACGTTGTCCAGCTCGGCGTCCGAGATCTCGACGGTCTCAACCTGGGGGGTGGAGTTCATGGTGGAACTTCCCTTCATATGGATATTTCACAAGGGGGAGAGCGGCCCCCTCTGGGGACAGACGGACGGCCGCGACCGCGGGCGCCGGGCACCCGTATCCGGGGGCCCGCCGGACCGACGCGGTGCGATGGATCAAAGCACGCACGCGGGGCGCTCTTCCAATCAATCAGGGCTCTCACCTGGGCACTTGGCTCCCGAAGGGGCGTATCCGTGCAGGCTCGTGCACGCCTTGTCGGCGACTCCTTCACATGCCGCACGGCATCGTCGCGCAGGGCCCCTTGCCCTCCGGTACGCGAATCCGGCACTCCTCGCCAAAGGCGTCGTCGGGGGCGCGTGGATGTGCAGATCCGCTGGTGCCGGTGCGGCGCCTGCGTGATCGATGTGCAGATTCCCTGAAGGGAGGATTCCGGTTAGTGTTCGGAGCTGAGCGTTACCGACCGATAGCTGAGCGTGTCAGCCCAGGATCGCGTAGACCGTGCTCGCCCGGGCGGCGAGCGCGCCCGAGACGGCATCCCTCAACGTGACATCCGCGAACGCCATCCGGCGGCCCAGCTTGGTCAGGACCGCTTCGATCAGGACATCCGCGCCGGTCACCGCCCGCTGGAACGACGTCGACTGCTGCACCGTCGTCATCGGCACGAAGGCGCCCCGCGCGGCCGACACCGCGATCACCGTGGCCGTGTCGGCGGCCGCCATCAGCGCCTGGCCCGACAACCCGCCGCCCTCCCGGGCCAACCGGTCCGACCAGGGCAGACGCAGCACGGCCCGGTCCTCGCCCACCGCCTCGACCGTCAGCCCGAGATCGAGCACCCAGGGGGCGAAGTTGGCGGAGAGGATCTTGTCGGCTTCGGCGGTGGTCATCGTCATATGGGGGATTGTTCCCGGCCGCCCGCCGTGACACGCGGAGCATGGCCGATTCGCCGCGCAGGAACCGCCGGCGGGAAACGGAATTGAACACACCGCGCGGCCGGTGCGTACCTACGGCCATCCAGGCGCCCCGATACGCAGCCCGATCCGAACTGCCCGTAAGCGGCAGACCCCCGTCCCCAGGAGGTCGAGAAGTTTGAGTCACAAGCGAATGCCGAAGCGAAAGGCCGCGATAGCGGTGGGCGGTGTCGCGGCGCTCGGAGCGGCGGCCCTCCTGCTGCCCCACGCCAACGCCTCCCAGGACCAGAACCAGACGGCCGCGGGCGGCGCGGCGGGCGCGAAGACACTGAAGGCCGGCGACGCCTCGGACCTCGCCGCACAGCTCCAGAAGATCCTCGGTGACGCCTTCGCCGGCTCCTACTACGACAGCGGCAAGCAGCAGCTCGTCGTCAACGTGGTCAGCGGCGACAACAATCTCATCGTCCAGGCGAAGAAGGCCGGCGCGGCCGTCCGCCAGGTCGAGAACAGCATCGGCGAACTCAAGGCCGCCGCGCGGACGCTGAAGACCAAGGCGACCATCCCCGGCACCTCCTGGGCCGTCGACCCGCGCACCGACAAGGTCCTCGTCACCGCCGACAGCACCGTCACCGGCGCCAAGTGGGACCGGCTCGAGTCGACCGTGCGGAGCCTCGGCTCCGGCATGGCGACCCTGAAGAAGTCCTCCGGCACCTTCAAGCCCTTCGTCTCGGGCGGCGACGCCATCTTCTCCCAGGCGCAGGGCGGAAACGTCCGCTGCTCCCTCGGCTTCAACGTCACCGCCTCCGACGGCAGTCCCGCCTTCCTGACGGCCGGTCACTGCGGGGTCGCCGCCAAGGACTGGTCCGACTCGCAGAACGGGCAGCCCATCGCCACCGTCGACCAGGCGACCTTCCCGGGCAGCGACTTCGCGCTGGTCAAGTACAACGACGCCGGCACGCAGGCGCCGAGCGAGGTCAACGCGGGCAACGGCCAGACCGTGCAGATCAAGCAGGCGGCCGATGCCACCGTCGGCGAGACCGTGTTCCGGATGGGGTCCACGACCGGTCTGCACGACGGTCAGGTCACCGGCCTCGACGCCACCGTCAACTTCCAGAGCGAGACCGACCCGAACGGCGTCGACACCGTCAACGGCCTCATTCAGACCAACGTCTGTGCCGAGCCCGGCGACAGCGGCGGCTCCCTGTTCACCCAGGACGGCAGCGCCCTCGGTCTGACCTCCGGCGGCAGCGGCGACTGCACCAGCGGCGGCGAGACCTTCTTCCAGCCGGTCACCGCCGCCCTCCAGGCCACCGGCGCCACCCTCGGCGACGCGGGCAACGGAGCGGGCGGCCAGGCGGGTGCCGGTGACGAGGCCGGCGCGGGTGACCAAGCCGGTGCCGGGGATCAGGCGGGTGCCGGTGACGAGGCCGGTGCCGGGGATCAGGCGGGTGCCGGTGACCAAGCCGGTGCCGGGGATCAGGCGGGTGCCGGTGACGAGGCCGGTGCCGGGGATCAGGCGGGTGCCGGTGACCAAGCCGGTGCCGGTGACGAGGCCGGTGCCGGCGGCGACCAGATCGGCGGTGGGGCCGACCCGTCCGACCCGTCCGGCTCGGCCGGTGACCAGTCCGGCGCCGGTGCGGCGGAGAACGGATCGTCGTCCCTGACCGGCAGCCACTGAGCGACCGGCACCACGTACTCCCCGGCGGCCTCCCCCTCGGTCCGGCCGCCGGGGATCGGTCCGGCCCTCCGGCGGGAGGGCCGGACCGCGGTCGTGGGGGCCCGGACAGCGGTGGTGGGCCGGACGGCGGTGGGCCGGACGGGGTGGGCCGGCGGGCCGGAGGGCGACTGTGGGCGATTGGCCGGACAGCGGGGGAGGGACGGGCAACGGGCTGCCCCAGGGCGGCCGTTGGCGTCAGGCGTCGGCGCGGGCCCGCAGAAGCAGTACCGCCACGTCGTCCATCCGTTCCCGTGCCGCCGCGCTGTGCTGGACCACCCGGTCCGCCAGAGTCTCCAGCGGCTGGTCGCCGATGTCCGTGAGCAGTCCGCCGAGGTCGGCCAGCGCGTCCTCGATGTCGACGCCGGGCGACTCCACCAGGCCGTCGGTGTACAGGACGAGCACCGAGCCGGGCGCCAGGGACACCTCGGTCGTCGGATACACGGCCGAGGCGTCGATCCCGAGAAGCGGACCGCCGGCCAGGTCAAGCACCCGCACCCGCCCGTCCGGCCGTCTCAGCAGCGGCGGCGGATGTCCGGCCCGCGCCATGACGGCCTGCCCGCGCGCCGGGTCCAGCCGGAGATACAGACAGCTCGCGAACAGGTCGGCGGCGAGGTCGATCAGCAGGCGGTTGGTGCTGCTCATCACCTCGTGCGGCGCCTGCCCCACCGTCGTGTACGCCCTGACCGCCGTGCGGATCTGCCCCATCAGCCCCGCCGCGGTCACGTTGTGCCCCTGGACGTCCCCGATCACCGCCGCCGCCAGCGGACGGGTCGGCACCAGGTCGTAGAAGTCGCCGCCGATCTCCATGCCCTGGGTGGCCGGCAGATAGCGGGCCGCCGCCTCGATGCCGGGCAGCGTCGGCAGTGAGTGCGGCAGCAGCGCCTGTTGGAGGCCGTGCGCCAGCCGGTGCTTGGCGTCGTAGAGCAGGGCCCGCTCCAGGGCCTGTGCGATCAGCCCGCCGAGCGAGGTGAGCACCGCCCGCTCGTCGGCGGGGAAGACATGCCGCTCGGCGTAGGCCAGCACACAGCTGCCGACCGGCCGCCCGGACGCGATGAGCGGCAGGTACGCCCAGGCCGCGAAGCCGTCCGGAGTCTCGTGCCGGCTCGGATACAGCCGCTCCAGTTCCTCGCGCGACGCGAAGAACGCCGGCACCCCCGTGTTCAGCGCCTGCGTGCCAGGGGTGCGCTCGGACAGCGGCAGCCCGTTGAACCGCTCCACGACGTTCCGGTCCGCATATCCGCGGTGCCCCAGCACGTGCAGCCGCCCGGCCTGCGCCCGGAGGATCACCATGGCCTGGCTGCCGACGGCCGGCGCCACCTCGTCCCACACCAGCTGCACCACGTCCTGCACCCCCGCCGCTTCGGTCAGCGCGCCCGCCAGGCTCAGCACCTGGGAGATCGTCACCAGCCGGGACGGGCCCGGACCCGAGCGCGGGGCGCCTCGCGTCATCTCCGCCACCGCCCGGGCCCGGCTGATCCGCACGCTCAGCCCGGTCGTGCTCGGATACAGCCGGAACGACAGCCACTCGCCGGGCGGGCGCATCGCCACGAACGACGTCGTCTGCTGGCTGATCAGCGCCGCCCGGTAACGGTCCTCGTACATCGGGTCGTTCAGCCACGGCACCGACACCCAGGGCGGCGTGCCGAGCAGTTCCCCGGCCGGCCTGCCGAGCAGTTCCGCGGCGGCCGCGTTCACGAAGCCGATCCGGCCGTGGACATCCAGCGACACCAGCCCGTACGGCAGCCGGGACACCATCCGCGCCGCCTCGACCGAGCCCAGCGTGTCGGCCACTCCCGATATCGGCGTCGCGACCACGTCCGGTTCACGGCCGAGCGGCCGGTTCTCCCGCGCCGCCCGCTCCAGCCGCAGCGCCAGCCGGCCGCAGGCCGCCGTCAGATGCTCCCGCTCCCGGTCCGACAGCTCCGGCGGATGTGCGCCCGGCCAGGTCACGAACACCGCGCCGTACACCGTGCGCTCCGTCACCACGGGCACCGCGGCCAGCGCGAACGGGTACGGCAGCACCACCGCGATACGCGGATAGCGGCGGGCCATCTCCTCCTCGCCGCCCACCCATACCAGCCGCCGCTCGCGCACCGCGTCCGCGACCGGGATCGGCGCGCTCAGCCCGACCCGCTCCCACGGCGCCGCGAACGCCCGGGGCATGCCCGCGTGCACCGCCATCTCCAGGACCGGCTCGTCGGGCCTGAGCAGATATACCGCGCCCGAGTGCGCGTGCACGTCTTCCAGCATCGAGGCCAGCGCGAGCGACAGCACCGGCAGGGTGGCCGGCGCCCCGTCGGCCGCCGGTGCCGGTCCCGGCCCTGGCCCGTCGGACACGCCGACCACCTCCTCCTACGGCCGTGCGTCGCATCCCGGGCACAAGACTCCCTCGCGGCGGCGCCCGGCGCACGGCGAGCACGGACGAGGCTCGGTTCGCGCCCCCGCGTGGGGGTTGGCTTCGCATACCCCGCCCCGCCGTCTCCATGCACCGGCTTTCCCGGCCCAGCGGGTCGGTGCTTTCCCGGTCCACCGGGTTCGTCGCGTTCCGGCCCCGGTGCCCCGGTCCGTCCGGTGCCCGGCCGTGTGGAAGAGGCATGGAGGGGGGAGCGGGCCGGTACAGGAGAAGCACGGGTGGTGTACGGGGTTTTCGTGTGCGCCCCCATCGCGCCGGGTTGGCCGATTCCGTACGTCCGGGCCGCGGACCCCCCTCCTCCGGTCCTGTACCGGTCGAGTGCCGGGGGGAGGACCGCGGGGCGGCCGGGACACGCCGGTGGCGGGCCGAGGTCGGCCATGGCGCATTCCGGCGCTGTCCCGGGCGGCGGCCCGCGCAGCGCCCGCTGGCCGAATCGTCCCCCCAGATCAGGGGCGGGTCCGGCCATTCGGCGAACGGCGTGGCGCAGCACCGGCCCGGCGCGTTCCACGGGCCGACGGCGTGCCAGGTCACCGCCCAGCGGGAAGTTTTTCCCGCGCGCTCGGTTTGCGCGCGGGGCGCCGGGGCACACGCGGGTGCGACGATCCGGCCGCGGCCTTGGGCGCGTGAGGGACTGGCTGAAGTTGCCGGATGGTGACGCAAATGCACCGCCAGAGCACTCTGCGTTCAACCTCAGGGGGTTGCTTACGCGTGACTCACCGTGAAGACTGTGGCCGAGTTCCATCGAAACGAAGGTGTCGCGGGGTGCGCATCATGCCAATCGTGGGGCGGCATGCGCTGCGACTGCGTATTCTCACACCTCGATTCGAGCGGGCGGGGCTGAGGGCCCCGCGGTTCGTTCACGAAACCGGGAGGGTCCCGCGCGACCGCCGCGCGGGAGGAATCGCCGAGGGGATGGGTTATGTCGGGTTGGTGCACCGCACGACAGTGTTCGCTGCGGGGCCGTGGCCGGCCGTACGGCCGGCGGGTCCTGCATCGCATCTGTTGAGGGCGCCACGCGCGTCGAGAACACTGCACGCGTCGAGAGCACCGCACGTGCCGAGGTCTCTGCACGTGTTCAGAGCCTTCGGTTCACCCCGGCACCACACCGGCGGCAGCTGACCGTCCGGCCCCGCACGAGGAAGCACCACGGGTCACGCGCTCCTGCCGCCCGGACGTCCCGGCAGCGGTGGCGCAGCCGTGCCCCGGCCGTCGCCGGTCCGCGACATCCCCCTGTCCGCGTGGCTCCTCCGTGCCCGCACGCGCTAGCAAGGAGACAAGGTGATCAGCAAGCAACCGACGGGCGCCCGGATCCTGTTGGAGGACTTACCCGACCGCTGGCGGGGCTTACGCGAGGCCGGGCCGGTGCGGTACGACGAGGATCAGCGCAGCTGGCAGGTGCTGGGCCACGAGACCGTCGCGACCGTGCTCGCCGATCCGGCGACGTACTCCTCGGACCTCTCCGCCCTCGCCCCCACCCAGTCCGACTTCGAGACCTTCCGGCAGGGCAACTTCGTCGGCATGGACCCGCCGGAACACCGCAAGCTCCGCACCCTGGTGAGCCAGGCGTTCACCCCGCGTGTCGTCCAGGGTCTGGAGCCCCGTATCGAGGCCGTGTGCGCCCGGCTGCTGGACGCTGTCGCCGACCGCGACCGGTTCGACCTGGTCGACGCGCTGGCCTACCCGCTGCCGATCATCGTCATCGCCGAACTGCTCGGCATCCCGGCCGAGGAGCACCGGCTCTTCCAGGAGTGGGCGAGCGTCCTGTTCGGCGGCGACCAGCTCGGCGAGGCACCCGACATGGCCGACCTGGAACGGGCGCTGGAGGCCATCGCCCCCACCGTGCGCGAGATGAACGGCTACATGCTGGAGCACATCCGCGCCCGCCGCGCCGCTCCCGGCGACGACCTGACCAGCAGACTCATCGCCGCCGAGGTGGACGGCGTCCGCCTCGCCGACCAGGAGATGGTCGGTTTCGTGGCTCTGCTGCTGGTGGCCGGTCACATCACCACGACCGCGCTGCTGGGCAACGCCGTCGTCACCTTCGACCGGCACCCCGGCACGGACGCCGCGCTGCGCGCCGACCCCGCGCGCATCCCGGTCGCCGTCGAGGAGGTGCTGCGCTGGCTGCCGCCCTTCCCGGAGCTGGGCCGCAGGGTCACCCGGCCGGTGGTCCTCGGCGGTCACGACATTCCGGCGGACACTCTGCTGATGGTGCATCTCGGCGCCGCCAACCGGGATCCCGCCCGCTTCGACACGCCCGACCTCTTCGACGTGACCCGGCAGCCCAATCCCCATCTGACCTTCGGGCACGGCATTCACTTCTGTTTCGGCGCACCACTGGCCCGGCTGGAGGCCCGAATCGCCCTGCGCATGCTGCATGAACGATTCCGCAGCCTGGCGATCCCCTCCTACGAGGACATCGCCTACCAGAACCCGGCCGTGATCATCGGCGTACGGCATCTGCCCGTCGAGGTCCGCAAACCGTAGGCCCGCGCGCGACGCGCCCCCGGCCGGCCCCGCACGCCGCTCGTTCCACGGGCCGGACCGGCACACCCGCACATGAGACCCACCAACGGGAGTCCCCTTCTCATGCCCTACACCATCCCCGCCGCTCCGGCCGCCTGCCGAACACCGTCCCCGGTGCGCCGGGACATGCAGGACCGTCTCGACGCCCTTGCCCGGACCCACCGGGTGCCCGGCACCCAACTCGTCGTGGACACCGGCACGGAGGTCATCGCCGTACACACCGGTACCGCCGACGTCACGACCGGCGTCCCCTTCACCGACGACACGGCGGTCCCGCTGGGATCGCTCACGAAGCCCTACACCGCCGCGCTCGTCATGCTCCTGGCCGACGACGGCGACATAGATTTGGACGAGCCCGCCGCCGAACACCTCCCGGAACTGAGCGGCTTACCCGAGGTGACCATTCGTCACCTGCTCAGCCACACCGGCGGGTTGCCCACCGGGCCGGACTCGGACACCGCCGCCGCGACCACCGCCACCCGGTATCTCACGGCCGTCTGCACCGCCCGCGACGCGCTGTTCGCACCGGGCACCGACTTCTCCTATTCCAACGCCGGCTACGTCGCTGCCGGCCGGCTGGTGGAGGCGGTCACCGGAATGCCGTGGCCGGAGGCGGTCCGGGTGCTGCTCCTCCATCCCCTCGGCGTGATACCCGCGTTCGTCGGCGACACCGCGCCGACCCGCCCCGTGGCCGCCGGACACGCCGTCAACACCGCGACCGGCCAGGCCCGTCCGGCCCGGCAGAATCTCGCCCCCCTGGAGGCGCCCGCCGGCGCGCTGCTCGCGAGCGCGCTGGACCTGACCGCGTTCGGCAACGCGCTGATCGGCCGCTCCGACCTGCTGCCGCCCGCCGTCGCCAAGGAGATGCGCCGCGCCGAGCCCGCCGCCCGCCCGGGCGCGCTGGCCGACGGCTGGGGCCCCGGACTCGCCCTGTACCAGCGGGACGGCCGCGTGTGGTACGGCCACGACGGCAACGCCCAGGGCACGTCCTGCCATCTGCGGGCCGACCCGGAGAGCGGGGTGGTGGTCGCCGTCACGGGCAACGCCGGCGGCGCCACCGCGCTCTGGCACTCACTCGCCGACGAACTCGCCCTGCTCACCGGCGTACGCATACCCGCCGGCGCACAGGCCGCCGACCGGGGCCGTCCGGTCGCCGCCCCGCCCGACTGCGTGGGCACCTACCGCAACGGCACCACGACGTACCACGTCACGCCCGGCCCGGACGGCGCGCCGACCCTGTCCGTCGACGGTGACCCGCCCATCCCGCTGCTCTGCTACACCGACCTGTCGTGCGACCTGCTCGACCCGGCCACCGGGCGACCCGAACCCGGGGGCCGCTTCCACCGCGATCCGGCCACCGGCACGGTCGACCGCATACAGATCTCCGGACGCGTGGCCCGCCGCACCGACGACGGCTGAACAGCGGTTGCCGGCGGTCTCGGGTGCGGGTGTGGACCCGTCCGGGTTCGGGTTCGGGTGCGGGCCCGGGTTCGGGTGTCGGTCCGGCTGGGGTGCCGGTGCCGGGTGGGTTCCGGGACGGCTCAGGCCCCGGTCCGGCTCGGTCCCTTGCCCCGCTCCAGCCCTTGCCCCGCTCCAGCCCTTGCCCCGCTCCGGTCGCCGTCCTGGCGTACACCGTCGCCGTACCGCCCGGCCTCCCACCGCGTGCCGCGCCACCGGCGCCGGGTCGCGTGGCATCCGCCCCGGCCGGGCCGGTCGTCGGCCTGGTGGTTGTCGTCGGCCAGGTGTCAGCGGTGGTCGCCCGGCGTCGCGTCGGGTCGCCGCCCTCGGCCGCCGGTACCGCCGCACCCCCGCGCACACCCGGTGTGCCACCCCGATCCGGCGTACCGCCCCCGCGGTGAAGCCGCAGTTCGTCCGCGTCGCATCGTCCCGCTCTCCAAAGGACTTCACCCATGACGGACCTGCACGACAAGCCCGCACCGGCGTCCTCCCTGCCGCACGCCGGCCCCGCCGCCGGCGCGCCGGAGAGCGCCGGGGCCCCGGCGTACCCGACGCTCGGCGAGCTGTTCACCGCCTGGGTGGCCCGCACCCCGGACGCACCGGCCCTCACCGACGGCCGGCGGACCTGGAGCTATCGCGAACTGGCCGCCCGCGCCGACCGGCTGGCCGCGCACCTGTCACAACAGGGAGCCGGGCCCGACCGGGTGGTCGCCCTGGTCCTGCCACGCTCCATGGAGCTGATCGCGGCGGAGCTGGCCGCGGCCCGAGCGGGCGCCGCCTTCCTGCCCGTGGACCCCGCCTACCCCGCCGAGCGCCGTGCGCTGATGCTCGCCGACGCCGCGCCCACCGTCACCCTGGACGATCCGCGCCGGCTCGGCGAACTGCTGGACTCGGGCGACGGCGCGCGACCCGCGGCCGAAGTCGACGCCGACCACACGGCTTACGTCATCTACACCTCCGGCTCCACCGGCACCCCCAAGGGCGTCACCGTCACCCACCGCGGCATCGGCGGTTTCACCAGAGCCGCGGCCGAACGGTACGCCGTGGGGCCCGGCGACCGGGTCCTCCAGTTCTCCTCGCCGAGCTTCGACGCCTCCGTCCTGGAGCTGTGCGTCTCCGTCCTGTCCGGTGCCACCCTCGTCGTACCGCCGGACGGCCCCTGGCTGGGCGACGAACTCGCCGCTGTCCTGGACGAGCACCGCATCACCCACGCCCTCATCCCGCCCGCCGCGCTGGCCACCCTGCCCGATCCCGCGGAGGGCACCGCGCGCCACCTGCGCACGCTGATCGTGGGCGCCGAGGCCTGCCCGGCCGGGCTGGTCGACCGCTGGGCACCCGGCCGCCGCATGATCAACTCCTATGGCCCCACCGAGACCACCATCGTCGCCACCTGGACCGGGCCGCTCACCGCCGGCCGGGGCGCCCCCACGATCGGCGGCGCCCTGCCGCACACCCGGGTGTACGTCCTCGACGCCGCGATGCGCCCCGTACCGCCCGGTGCGGACGGCGAGTTGTTCGTGGGCGGGGACGCGGTGGCCCGCGGCTACCTGGGGCGCCCGGGCCTGACCGCCGCCCGCTTCGTCGCCGACCCCTTCGGCTCGCCCGGCGCCCGCCTGTACCGCACCGGGGACCGGGCGCGCTGGACCGCCGGCGGGGAACTGGAGTTCCTGGGCCGGCTGGACCGGCAGGTAAAGATCCGCGGCTTCCGCATCGAACCGGGCGAGATCGAGGCGGCCCTGCGTCGGGCCGGTGCGGTCGGCGAGGCGGTGGTCGTGGTGCGCGAGGACGAACCGGGCCACCAGCGCCTCGTCGCCTATGTCACCCCGTCCGGACAGACCCCCGCCACCGACGCTCCGGCCCGCGCCGCCGAGGTCACCCCCGCCGGCACTGTGCGACACACTCAGGCCCCGCCCCCACCCCTGGACCCGGCCGCGCTGCGCACCGCCGTAGCCGCCCTGCTGCCCGCTCACATGGTGCCGTCCGCCGTCGTCGTCCTGGACCGGATGCCGCTCACCCCGCAGCACAAGATCGACCGGCGGGCCCTGCCCGCACCCGAGCGCACGGTCACGGCCGGGCAGGTGGCACCGCGGTCGGCGGAGGAGCGGGCGCTCGCGGCGATCTGGGCGGATGTCCTGGGCGTCGATGCGGTCGGTGTGACGGACGACTTCTTCGACCTGGGCGGTGAATCGATCCTCGCCGCTCGTGCCCTGTCCCGGATCCGGGACGAGCTGGGCGTACGGCTGAGCGTGCGGGACGTGTTCACGACGCGCACGATCGCCGCCCTGGCCCCGCTGCTCGGCGACCCGTCGGCCGCCGCGCCCCCCGAGCCGATCCCGCCCGCTCCCCGCACGGACGCGCTTGTGCTGTCCAGCGCCCAGCGGCGGCTCTGGTACCTGGACGATCTCACCGCGGGCGGCACCGAGTACAACACCGGTGTCTCCCTGCGGCTGCGCGGCGCCCTGGACCCGGAGGCGCTGAGCCGCTCCCTGCACCGCCTCGCGGCCCGGCACGCCTCCCTGCGCACCACGTTCGCCACGGCCGACGGCCAGGGCGTGCAGCGTGTCGCGGCGGACCCGGACCTGCCGCTGCGCACGGCCGATCTCACCGACGTACCCGACGCGCGCCGCGCCGAGGCCGCCGAGGCGCTGCTCACCGAGGAGCTGAGCCGCCCCTACGACCTGGCGGCCGGCCCGCTCACCCGGGCGCTGCTGGTCCGGCTCGCCGCCGAGGACCACCTGCTGCTCCTGGCCCAGCACCACATCGTCACCGACGGCTGGTCGGTGGGCATCCTCACCCGCGAACTCGCCGCCCTCTACCACGCGGAGACGACCGGCGAGCCCGACGGCCTTACGCAACCCGCCGTGCAGTACCCGGACTTCGCAGTCTGGGAGCGGCGGCAGCGCGCCGGTGACGCGGACACCGCCGACCTTGCCTACTGGAAACGGCATCTGACCGGCCTTCAGCACCTGGAGCTGCCCACGGACCGGCCGCGTCCCGCCGTGCGCACCACCGCCGGAGCCGCCCACCGGCACACGCTCCCCGCGGAGTTGGTCGCCCGGCTGCGGCAGCTGGCCGCGGGCCGCGGCACCACCCTGTTCACCCTGTTCGCGGGCGCCTCCGCGCTGCTCTTCTCCCGCTACTCGGGGCAGCGGGACGTCGCCTTCGGCACGGTCACCAACGGGCGCGGCCGACGGGACCTGGAGGACGTGCCGGGCTTCTTCGCCAACACCGTGGTGCTGCGGACCGAGGTGGACGAGCGGGCGACCGTGGACCGGTTCGTGGAGCGCATGCGGACGACGGTGCTGGACGCCTTCGCCCACGACGGGGTGCCGTTCGACCGGGTGGTGGAGGAGCTGGCCCCGCCCCGCGACCCGAGCCGCACCCCGCTGGTGCAGGCACTCGTCGTACAGCAGTCCGCGCTCGACGTGCCGCCGCTCTTCGGCGGCCTGCGCTGCGCGGAGCACCCGCTGCCCCGCCCGGCCGCCCGCTTCGACCTGGTCCTGGAGTTCACACCGGACGCGGAGGGCGGCTGCCGGCTGACCGCCGAGTTCAACACGGACCTGTTCGAGGCCGCGACCGTGGCCCGCCTGACCGGGCATCTGCACCGCCTGCTGGCGGCCATGGCGGACGGCCCGGGCCGCGCCCTGGCCGAACTGCCCATGCTCTCGGCCGACGAACAGCGCGCACTGGTGGATCACGGGAACCCGCCCGCGTGCCCGGCCCGGGACACCGGACACGGCACCCTGCCCGGGCTGCTGCGCGCCCAGGTGGCCCGGACCCCCGACCGTACCGCCGTCGTCTGCGGGCCGGTCCGGCTGGACTACGCCGAGGTCGACCGGCGCGCCAACCGGCTGGCCCGGCAGCTCGTCGCGCGCGGCGCCGGCCCGGAGACCCTGGTCGCGCTGTGCCTGCCGCGCTCCGCCGACCTCGTGCCCGTGCTGTGGGCGGTGCTCAAGTCCGGCGCGGGCTATCTCCCCGTCGACCCCGCCTACCCGGGCGAGCGTGTCCGCCTCATGCTCGCCGACGCCCGGCCCGCCCTCGTCGTCGCCACCCGGGAGACCGCCTCCGCCCTGCCCCCGGATTGCGACCCGCTGCTCCTGGAGGACTGCGCCGACCCGGCCGGCCCCGACACGGACCTGACCGACACCGACCGGCTCCGGCCGCTGCTGCCGGACCATCCCGCCTACGTCATCTACACCTCGGGATCCACCGGCCGCCCCAAGGGGGTCGTGGTCACCCACCGCACGGTGGCCGCGCTGGCCGCGTGGGCGGGGGAGCGGTTCGGCGCCACCGGGCTCGCCCACGTCATCGCCGCCACCTCCCTCAACTTCGACGTCTCGGTCTTCGAACTGCTCTGCCCCCTCCTGGCCGGCGGCACCGTCGAGGTGGTCGCCGACCTGCCGGCCCTCGCCGACGGCACGGGACCACGGCGAGCCGGGCTGCTCAGCGGCGTCCCGTCCGTCGTCTCCCGGCTGATCGCGGGCGGTACGGCACCGGTGACCGCGGACACCGTCGTGCTGGCCGGTGAGGCCCTGCCCGCGCAGACGCTGCACGACCTGCGCGCCGCCATGCCCGGCTGCCGCATCGCCAACATCTACGGCCCCACCGAGGCCACCGTGTACGCCACCGCCTGGTTCGCCGGCGACCGGCTGCCGGAGCAGGCCCCGCCCATCGGCGCACCGGTGGCGCACACCCGGACCTACGTCCTGGACCGCGCCCTGCGCCCCCAACCCGTCGGCGTCACCGGCGAGTTGTACCTCGGAGGCGGCGGCCTGGCCCGCGGCTATCTGAATCGGCCCGGACTCACCGCCGCCCGGTTCGTCGCCGACCCGTACGGCGCGCCGGGGGAGCGGATGTACCGCACCGGCGACCTGGTGCGCCGCCGCGCCGACGGCCTGCTGGAGTACGTGGGCCGGATCGACCAGCAGGTCAAGGTGCGCGGCTTCCGTATCGAACTCGGCGAGGTGGAGGAGGCGTTGCGCGGCTGCGCCGGCGTGGCCGAGGCGGCGGCCACCGCCATCACCGAGGACGACGGCCACCGGCGCCTGGTCGGCTACGTGGTCCCGGCCGCCGGGGAGCGGGTGGAAGCCGAGGCCGTACGCCGGGAACTGGGCCGCACCCTGCCCGACTACATGGTGCCGTCGACCGTCGTCGTGCTGGACGGTCTGCCGCTCAACCCGAACGGCAAGCTCGACCGCGGCCGGCTTCCCGACCCGGGCCCCGCCGTGCGCGCGGTACGGCACGTCGCACCCCGCACGCCCACCGAACGCGCGCTCGCCGCGATCTGGGCCGAGGTCCTGCGCACGGAACGCATCGGCGTCGACGACAACTTCTTCGAACTCGGCGGCGACTCGATCCTCAGCATCCAGGTGGTGGCCCGCGCCCGGCAGGAGGGCCTGCCGCTGACCTCCCGGGACGTCTACCGGCACCAGACGGTCGCCGCCCTCGCCCGCTGCGCGGACGCCGCCGTGAGCCCGCCCGAGACCGCCCCCGCACCCGAGCCGGCCTCCGGCACCGCCCCCCTGACCCCCATCCAGCACTGGCTGTTCGCCACCGCCGCCGAGCGCGCCGGCCACTACGCCCAGGCGCTGTCCGTCCAGGTCCCCGACGACCTGGACCCGGCGGCGCTGGAGGACGCGCTGAACGACCTGGCCGCCCACCACGACGCCCTGCGCTCCCGCTTCACCGGCGACGGCACGGCCGCCGGAGTCCGCTGGCTCATCGCGGACCGGGCACCCCGCATCCGCCTCGCCCGCCACACAGGACCGGACCGGGACACCCTGCACTTCGGCCCCTTCGACCTCGCCCGGGGACCCCTGCTGCGGGCCGTGCTGCACGACCGCGGCCCCGGCCGGCCGAGCGTCCTGCACCTCGCCGTCCACCACCTGGTGGTCGACGGGGTGTCCTGGCGCGTGCTGCTGGAGGACCTGGACCGCGCCTACCGCGTTCGCCGCGCCGGTGCCGACGGCGCCGCCGCACTGCCCGCGAAGTCCTCGCCGCTGCGGCAGTGGGCGAGCCGGCTGGACGCCCACACGGCGGACGGCGGCTTCGACGACGAGCGGGAGTACTGGGCCCAGGCGGTCCCCGGCACCGAACCCGCCCTCCCCGCCGACCTGCCGGGCGGACGCAACACCTACGCCGCGCAGCGCGCCGTCACGGTCCGGCTGAGCCCCGAGGACACCTCGGCCCTGCTGCGCACCCTGCCCGACACCTACCGCACCCAGGCCAACGACGTCCTGCTCGGCGCCCTCGGCCGGGCGCTGTGCGCCTGGAGCGGACGGGACCGGGTGCTGGTCGACGTCGAGGGACACGGCCGCGAGGAACTCTTCCCCGAGCTGGACATCAGCCGCACGGTCGGCTGGTTCACCACCAGGTACCCCCTCACCCTCGCCGTGCCCGAGGACGCCGGCTGGGACGCCGTACTGAAGCGGGTCAAGGAGCAGCTGCGCGCCGTACCCAGGCACGGCATCGGCCATGACGCGCTGCGCCGGACGGCCGGTCCCGCTGCGGCACCGCGGACCGCGGACGCGCAGGTCAGCTTCAACTACCTGGGCCGGATGGGGCTGCCCGAGGACCCCGACGGCCTGTACCGGGGCACCGTACGGCCGCTGGAGCTGGACGCCGACCCGGCGGCCGAGCGCCCGCACGTGCTGGAGGTGGTCGGCCAACTCACCGGCGACCGCCTGGAGTTCACCTGGTTCTACTCGGAGCTGCTGCACCGGCGGGACACGGTCGCGGACCTGGCCCGGCGCTACGCCGGCGCGCTCGCGGACCTGGCCAGGCACGCCACCCGGCCCGGAGCCGCCGGGCGCACCCCCTCCGACTTCCCGCTGGCCCCGCTCGACCAGGCCGCCGTCGACCGGATCGTCGGCGCGGACCCGGCGGCGGTGGCCGACGTACTGCCGCTCACGCCCACCCAGGCGGGCATGCTCTTCCACGGCCTCTCCCAGGACGACCGCGGCGTCTACGTCCAGCAGCTGACGTTCGTCCTGGACGGCGTGCCCGACCCCGAGGCCCTCGCCGCTGCCTGGCAGCACGTCACCGACCGCAGCGAGGTGCTGCGCGGCCGGGTCGTCTGGCAGGACGTCCCCGAGCCGCTGCTGGTGGTGCAGCGCCACGCGGCCGTACCGGTCACCCACCTGGACTGGCGCGCGCTGACCGACGAGGAGCGCCGCGCCCGGCTGGACGACGTGCTGGCCCGCGACCGCGCGGACGGCATCGACCTCGGACGGGCCCCGCTCCAGCGGCTGCTCCTCGCCCGCGTCTCCGACACCGCGGTACGCGTGGTGTGGTCCTTCCACCATCTGCTGCTGGACGGCTGGAGCCTGTTCCAGGTGCTCTCGGACGTCTTCGCCCAGCACACCGGCCGCGGCCCGGACGCCCTCCCGCACCGCCCGCCCCACCGCGACTATGTGGCCTGGCTGCGGCAGCGCGACCAGGCCCCGGCCGAACGGCACTGGCGGGGCCGCCTGTCCGGCCTGACCGAGGCCACACCGCTGCCCTACGACCGGGAGCCGCGCGAAGCCCACCGCGCCGAGTCCACGCACGCCGTCCGGGTCACGCTGCCCGCGGCCGTCACAAGGGCGCTGGAAGAGCTGGCACGCACGTCCGGCCTGACCCTGAACACGCTGGTGCAGGGCGCCTGGGCGCTGCTGCTGGGCGGGCAGGCGGGCCGCGACGAGGTGGTGTTCGGCACCACCGTGTCCGGACGCCCGCCCGAGCTGCCCGGCGCCGAGGCCATGACCGGCCTGTTCATCACCACCCTGCCCACCCGGGTCACCGTCCCGGCCCACGGCACCCTGCTCGACTGGCTGCGCGCCCTCCAGCAAGACCAGAGCGAGGACCGGCGCTTCGACCACCTGCCGCTCACCCGGATGCGGACGTTCACCGAACTCCCCGAGCGGGTGGGCCTGTTCGACAGCATCGTCGTCTTCGAGAACTATCCGGTGGACGACGACCTCGCCGCCGCCCACGGACTGCGCCTGAGCGGACTGGAGGGTATCGAGACAACCAACTACCCGCTGAGCCTGACCGCTTATCCCGGCACCGAGCTCGCCCTGCGAATGGGCTACGACCCCGAGCTGTTCGACACCGGCACCGCCGAGCGGCTGGCCGAGTACCTGACCGTGCTGCTCACCGGCATGCCCACCGGATCCCGGCGCCCGCCAGCCCGGCTCCCGCTGCTCGCCCCCGACCGCCGCGAGCAGGTGCTGCGCGCCTGGAACGACACCACCACCGACCTGCCCGACACCACCGTCGCGGACCTCTTCGCCGCGCAGGCGCGCCGGACCCCCGACGCCGTGGCCCTGGAGGCCGGGGACGAGCACGTCACGTACCGCGAACTCGACGCCCTCGCCGCACGGTTGGCGACCCGGCTGGCCGGGCTCGGCGTGCGGCCGGAACGCGCGGTCGGCGTGCTGATGGACCGTTCCGTGCAGCTGATCGTCACCCAGCTGGCCCTCGTCCGAACCGGCGGGGTGTACGTGCCGCTGGACGGCAGAGCGCCGGCCGGGCGGCTGCGCCGGATGCTGACCGAGGCCGGAGCCGGCCTGCTCCTCACCGACGCCGGGTGGGCCGAGACGGCCCGCGAGGTGCTGCCCGGCGACGGCGTCCTGCGCGTCGACGACACCACCGGAGCCGACGGCCCCGCGCCCGCCGCGACCGTCCACCCCGACAACGTCCAGTACCTGATGTTCACTTCGGGCTCCACCGGCACCCCCAAGGGGGTCGCGGTGCGCCAGCGGGACGTCGTCGCGCTCGCCCTGGACCGGGCTTTCACCGGACACGACCGGGTCCTCGTGCACTCGCCGCACGCCTTCGACGCCGCCACCTACGAGGTGTGGGTGCCGCTGCTGCGCGGCGGCACGGCCGTGCTCGCCCCGCCCGCCGACCTGGACACCGCCCAGGTCCGGCGCGCGGTCACCGAGCAGCGGGTGAGCTGCCTGTGGCTGACCGCCGGTCTGTTCCGCCTGCTCGCCCAGGAGGACCCCGGCTGCCTGCGCGGCGCCCGCGAGGTGTGGACGGGCGGCGAGGCCGTGCCGGGCGCGGTCGTACGCCGGGTTCTGGACGCCTGCCCCGGCCTGACCGTCGTGGACGGCTACGGCCCCACCGAGACCACCACCTTCGCCACCCGCCGGGTCTTCCGCTCCGGCGACCCGCTGCCCGCCGTCCTGCCCATCGGCCGCCCACTGGACAACACCCGCGTGTACGTCCTGGACGGCGCCCTCCAGCCCCAGCCCCCGGGCGTGCCCGGCGAGTTGTACATCGCCGGCGCGGGCCTGGCCCGGGGCTACGCGGGACGGCCCGGGGCGAGTGCCGCCCGCTATCTCGCCGACCCTTTCGGCCCGCCCGGCACGCGGATGTACCGCACCGGCGACATCGTGCGCTGGAACGCCGACGGCGAGCTGCACTTCGTCGGCCGCGCGGACGACCAGATCAAGATCCGCGGCTTCCGAGTCGAACCCGCCGAGATCGAGGCCCGGCTCACCGCCCACCCCGCCGTCGCCGAAGCCGTCGTCTCCCTCTACGAGGACGCCGGACGCAAGCGGCTGGCCGCCCACCTCGTACCGGCCGGCGGCGCCGCGGTGCCGGCCGCCGCCGAACTGCGCGCCCACCTGGCGGCCGGACTGCCCGACTACATGCTGCCCGCCGCGTTCGTCACCGTGCCCGAGCTGCCGCTGACGGCCAACGGCAAGGTCGACCGGCGCCGGCTGCCCGCCCCCGACTGGTCGGCGGGCGGCGAGCAGACCCACCGTGCCCCCCGCACCGAGACCGAGCGGATCCTCGCCGGGATCTGGGCCGAGCTGCTCGGCGTGGCACGGGTCGGTGTGGACGACAACTTCTTCATGCTGGGCGGCGACTCCATCCTCAGCATCCAGGTGGTCTCGCGCGCCCGCGCCGCCGGACTCACCCTCACCCCCCGCGACCTCTTCCGGCACCCCACGGTCGCCGAGCTGGCCGTCGCCGGCGGCGGTGCCGCGGCCGCCGTCGCCGGCACCGGACCGGTCAGCGGGCCGGTCGACCTCACGCCGATCCAGCACTGGTTCCTGGACCCGCGGCCGGCACACGCCGGATTCTTCGACCAGTCCGTCGTCATCGAGGCGGCCGGCGCCGTCGACCAGGACGCCCTGCGCCGCGCCCTCACCGCCCTGTGGACCCACCACGACGCCCTGCGCGCCCGGTTCGTCCTCGACGGTGACGGCACCTGGCGCCAGGACGTGCCCGCCGCCGACGGCCCGGTCCCCGAACTGCTCCAGGTCCACGACCCGGGGGCCGAGGACCGCGTCACGGCGGCGGCCCACGCCGGACTCCGCCTGGACACGGGCCCGCTCCTCGCCGCCCGCCTGTTCACCGCCGACGGCACCCGGCCCGCCCGGCTGCTGCTGGTCGTCCACCACCTGGTGGTCGACGGCGTCTCCTGGCGGATCCTGCTGGAGGACCTGGAGACCGCCTACCGGCAGGCCGCGTCCGGACAGCCCGTACGACTTCCCGCCCGCACCACCTCCGCGGGGGAGTGGGCCCGCCGGCTGCGCGACCACGACCGCTTCAGCGCCCACCTCGCCCACTGGGAGCGGGCCGCCCGGCACTGCGCCGAACCGCTACCCGTTGACGGCACCGGCACCGGCCCCGCCACCATGGCCGACGTCCGCGAGGTGACCGTCCGGCTGGACCGCGACCGCACCGACGACCTGCTGCGCCGCGTCCCCGGCGTCTACCGCACCCGCGTCGACGACGTCCTGCTCACCGCGCTGGGCCGGGTCCTCGCCGACTGGACCGGACGCCGCACCGTCGCCGTCGGCCTGGAGGGACACGGCCGCGAGGACCAGCTCTTCGAGGACGTCGACCTGTCCCGCACGGTCGGCTGGTTCACCTCGCTCTTCCCGCTCGCCCTGACCGTCCCGGCCGGGGACTGGGGCACCGCGCTCAAAGCGGTGAAGGAACAGCTGCGGGCCGTACCCGACCGGGGCCTCGGCTACGGCGTCCTGCGCCATCTCGCCCGCGACGCCCGGCTCACCGGCACGCCCGCGCCCGGCATCACCTTCAACTACCTGGGCCGCTTCGACTGGTCCGCCGGCGGCGGCGCCCTCATCGGGGCGGTGCCCGGCGGTCTGGGCGGCGCGGAGGCACCCGAGGGCGAACGGCCGCACCTGCTGGACGTCGTGGCCCGGATCGAGGACGACCGGCTGGAGATCACCTGGCACTACACCCCCGGACGGCACCGCGAGGAGACCGTCACCGCGCTCGCCGAGGGGATGCTGCGCGCCCTGACCGACATCGTCGCGCACTGCGCCCACCCGGAGGCGGGCGGCCGCACCCCGTCGGACTTCCCGCTGGCCCGCCTGGACCAGGCCGCCGTGGACCGGATCGCCGGGGACGGCCGGGACGTCGCGGACGTGTACCCGCTGACGCCCATGCAGTCGGGCATGCTCTTCCACAGCCTGCTCGACCCCGACGGCCGCACCTACGTCAACCAGGTGCAGCTGGTGCTGAACGGCGTCACCGACCCGCACGCGCTCGCCGAGGCATGGCAGCACACCGCGGACGCCAACCCGGTGCTGCGCACCCGCCTGGTGTGGCAGGAGACCCCGGAACCGCTCCAGGTCGTACGCCACCGGGCCACCGTGCCGGTCACCCACCACGACTGGTCCGGCGGCCAAGTGCACGATCTGGACCGGCTGCTGGCCGAGGACCGGGAGGCGGGCATCGACCTCGGCACCGCGCCCCTGATGCGGCTGACGCTGATCCGGCTCGCACCGGACCGGGTCCGGCTGGTGTGGACGTTCCACCACGTCCTGCTCGACGGCTGGAGCGCCGCCCAGGTCTTCGACGAGGTGTGCGAGCGGTACGCCGCCCTCACCTCCGGGCGCCGCCCGCAGGTCCCCGAACGCAGGCCCTTCGCCGACTACCTGCGCTGGCTGGCCGGACGGGACACGGACCGCGCCGAGCGGTACTGGCGCGCCACACTCGCCGGCTTCCAGGCCCCCACCGAACTGCCCCGCGACCGCCGGGCCGCCGACGCCCACCGCGCCTCCTCCTCCGGGTCGGTACGGATGACGCTCGGCCCGGACGTCTCGGCACGGCTGCGGGAGACCGCCCAGCGGGCCGGGCTGACCCTCAACACGGTCCTCCAGGGCGCGTGGGCGCTGCTGCTGTCCCGCTACGGCGGCGGCGGTGACGTGGTGTTCGGCACGACCGTCTCCGGGCGGCCCGCCGAACTGCCGGGCATCACCTCGATGGTGGGCCTGTTCATCAACACCCTGCCCACCCGGGTCCGCGTCGACGGCCGGCGCCCGCTGCCGGACTGGCTGCGCGAGCTCCAGGCCGCCCAGTCGGAGGCCCGGCGCCACGACTTCGTCTCGCTGGCCCAGGTGCAGTCCTGGAGCGAAGTACCGGGCGGAACAAGCCTGTTCGACTCCATCGTGGTCTTCGAGAACTACCCCTTCGACGAGGGGTCACCGGCCCGGCACGGCCTCGCCATGGAGCAGGAGCGGGACCTGGAGCCGACCAACTACCCGCTCAGCGTGGTCGTCGCCCCCGGGGACACCCTCGCGGTGAACCTCGACTACGACCCGGCCGCCTTCGACGCCACGACGGTGGAAGGGCTCGGCGAGAGCCTGCGCACCCTGCTGACGGGCATCGCCACCGACCCGGACCGCCGGCTGGCCGACCTGCCGCTGCTGGACCCGGCCGAGGCGCGGACGCTGGTGGACCGGTTCGGCGGACGGGTGGCCGGGCCACCGCACGACACCCTGCCCGAGGCGTTCCGGCGGCAGGCCGAACGCACCCCGGACGCCCCCGCCGTCCGCTGCGGTGACACGTGCCTCACCTACCGCGAACTCGACGCCCGCTCCAGCCGGCTGGCCCGGCTGCTCATCGCCGCCGGCGCCGGACCCGAGCGCTTCGTCGCCCTCTGCCTGCCCCGCACCGCCGACCTGATCGTGGCGCTCCTCGCGGTGCTGAAGAGCGGCGCCGGCTATCTGCCGGTCGACCCCCAGTACCCGGCCGAACGCGTCGCGTTCCTCTTCGCGGACGTACGGCCCGACGCCGTGATCACGGCCACGGAGACCGCCGGCCGGCTGCCCGAGGGCCCCTGCACCCGGATCGTGCTGGACGAGGAGCCCAGCCTCGCGGTGCCGGACACCCCCGTCGGCGACGCCGAACGGTCCGGCCCCCTCCTGCCCGGCCACCCGGCCTACGTCATCCACACCTCAGGCTCCACCGGCCGCCCGAAGGGCGTGGTCGTCAGCCACGCCTCCGTACTGGCCCTGACCGACTGGGCGGCGGCCGAGTTCACCGGCCGGGGACTGGCCCACGTGGTGGCCTCCACCTCGCTCAACTTCGACGTGTCGGTCTTCGAGATCTTCTCCCCGCTGCTGTCCGGCGGTTGCGTGGAGCTCGTCCGCGACCTGCTGGCCCTCGCCGAACGCCCCGGACCCTGGCGGGCCGGACTGCTCAGCGCGGTGCCCTCGGCCCTGGACCGGCTGCTCGCCGAGGACGCCGTGCGGATCACCGCGGACACCGTCGTCCTCGCGGGGGAGGGGCTGCCCGCCCGGACCGTGCGCCAGGTCCGCGCGGCCGTCCCCGGATGCCAGGTGCGCAACATCTACGGCCCCACCGAGGCCACCGTCTACGCCACCGCCTTCACTTGCGATCCGGCCGACCCCGACCGCGACCCGCCGATCGGCCGCCCGCTCGGCGGTGCCCGCGCCTACGTCCTGGACGAGCGGATGCGCCCGGTGCCCGTCGGCGCGCCCGGCGAGCTGTTCCTCGCCGGAACCGGCGTCGCCCGCGGCTATCTGCACCGGCCCGGACTGACCGCGGCCCGCTTCCTGCCCGACCCGTTCGGCCCGCCCGGCAGCCGCATGTACCGCACCGGCGACCTGGTCCGCTGGACGGCCGACGGCGACCTCGTCTACCTAGGGCGCGGCGACGACCAGGTGAAGGTGCGCGGCTTCCGCATCGAACTCGGCGAGGTGGAGGCCGCACTGGCCCGCCACCCTGCCGTGGCGGCGGCAGCGGCCCGCGTGGTCGAGCGGGCCGGCCACCGCCGCTTGATCGGCTATGCGGTACCCCGCCCGGGCGGGGTACCGGAATCTGCCGGTGACGTGGTGTCTCGCCCGGGTGGCGTGCGGGATTCCGCCGACCCGGTCCCCCGCCCGACCGGCCTCCCGGACCCCGCCGAACTGCGCGCCTTCCTCGCCCGCAGCCTGCCCGACCACCTGGTCCCCGCCGTCGTCGTCCCGTTGGAGCGGCTGCCGCTCGGCGCCACCGGCAAGCTCGACCGGCGGGCGCTGCCCGCGCCGGAGTGGGCCGCCCCGGCCGCCGGAGAGGCGGGCCGGCCACCGCGCACCGAGGCGGAGCAGACCCTCGCGGCCATCTGGTGCGAGGTACTGGGCGTGCCCGAAGTCGGCGCCGACGACAACTACTTCACGCTCGGCGGCGACTCCGTCCTCGGCATCCAGATCGTCTCGGCCGCCCGCCGGGCCGGTCTCGCACTGAACCCCCGGCACCTGTTCACCCACCAGACCCTCGCCGAACTGGCCGCCGCCGCCGAGCGGTTGCCGGGCCCGGCCGTCGCCGCCGAGCAGGGCCCGGTGACCGGCGACACCCCGCTCACTCCGGTCCAGCACTGGCTGCTCGACACCCTCACCGGCGACCCCGCCCACTTCAGCCAGACGGTCGCCTTCGACCTGGCCACGGACCCCGACGAAACGCTGCTGCGGGCCGCCCTGGCCGCCGTACTGGAGCACCACGACGCGCTCCGGCTGCGCTTCGAACGGGCCGGTGACGGGCGGTGGCGGCAGTACGGCACCGCACCCGGCGCCGCCGACCCGCACCTGGAGGTGCATCACCGGGCGGCTCCACGGGAGGTGGCCGGCGCCCTCGCCGCCGGGTTCGACCTGGCCGCCGGGCCGCTGCTGCGGGCCGCCCTGTGCCGGCCCGGCGACGGCGGCCGGCCCGTCCTGCTGCTCGCCGCCCACCATCTGGTCGTGGACGCCGTGTCCTGGCGGCTGATCCTGGAGGACCTGGACACCGCCTACCGCGCCCTGCGGGACGGCGAGCGGCCCGCCCTCGCGCCCAAGAGCACCTCGTTCCGGGCCTGGGCCCGGCGGCTCGCCGCGCACACCGAGGCGGGCGGCTTCGACGCCGAACTCACCCACTGGCGGGACCTCGACGCCGGCACCGCGCTGCCCGCCGACCACCCCGGCGGCGCGAACACGGTCGCCGACGAGGAGAGCCTGAGCACCGGACTCGACGCCGAGGAGACCCGCCGCCTGCTCCAGGACGTGCCGGAGGTGTACCGCACGCGCGTCAACGACGTCCTGCTGTGCGCGCTCGGCCGGGTCCTGGCCCGCTGGACCGGCCGGGACCGGGTGGCCGTGACCCTGGAGGGCCACGGCCGCGAGGAACTGTTCGAGGACGTTGACCTGGCCCGCACCGTCGGCTGGTTCACCGCCGTGTATCCGGTCGCCCTGGACGTGCCCCGGGACGCGGACACAGGCACCGTGCTGAAGGCCGTCAAGGAGAACCTGCGGGCCGTACCGCACGGCGGGCTCGGTTACGGCGCGCTGCGCCACCTGCACCCCACGGCCGGACGCGACCTGCCCGGCCTGCCGCAGATCAGCTTCAACTACCTGGGCCGGCAGGAGTGGGCCACCGCGCCGGGCGGACTGCTGCACGCGCCCCACGGCGGCCTCGCCGGCGGCATGGACCGCGCGGCGAACCGGCCGCACCTCCTCGACGTCCTCGGCCGAGTGGCCGGCGGCAGGCTGGAGTTCACCTGGTCGTACTCCCGCGAGGTGCACCGGCGGGAGACCGTCGACCGGCTGGCCGCCGAGCTGACCGACGAACTCCGCGCGATCGTGCGGCACTGCGCCGCACCCGGTGCCGGCGGCCGTACCCCCTCCGACTTCCCGCTCGCGCCGCTGGACCAGGCGGCCGTCGACCGGCTCGTCGGCAGCGGAGCGGACGTGACGGACGTGTATCCGCTCACGCCCACCCAGACCGGCATGGTGATGCACGGCCTGGACGAGGCCGAACACGGCCTGTACGTCGAGCAGATCACCTTCGTGGCGGACGGCGCCCACGATCCGCGGACGCTGGCCGCCGCCTGGCGGCACGTGGTCGGCCGCACCCCGGTGCTGCGCACGTCCGTCGCCCTGCACGGCGTACCCGTGCCGCTGCAGGTGGTCCACCGGGAGGTGACCCTGCCGGTCACCGAGCACGACTGGAGCGGGATGCCGGCCGACCGGCACGCCGCCGAGCTGGAACGGCTGCTCGCCGACGAGCGCGACCGGGGCATCGACCTGGACCGGGCCCCGCTGCTGCGGCTCGCGCTGGTACGGCTCGGACCGGACGCCGTCCGCGTGGTGTGGACCTTCCACCACGTCCTGCTGGACGGCTGGAGCGTCTTCCACGTCCTGTCCGACGTCATGGCCGCGCACGCCGCCCTCACCCGCGGCGAGCCGCCCCGGCTGCCCGAGCGCAGGCCGTTCGCGGACTACGCCGCCTGGCTGGCCGCCCGCGACACCGGCCCCGCAGAGGAGCACTGGCGCGCCGCACTGGCCGGCCTGAACACCCCGACCCCGCTGCCCTACGACCGCAGGCCCGCCCCCGGAACCACGGCCCGTTCCGGCACCTGGCTCTCCCAGCGGCTCGGCGCCGAGGAGACACACCGGCTCCAGGAGTTCGCCCGCCGGCACCGCCTCACCCTCAACACCCTGGTGCAGGGCGCCTGGGCGCTGCTGCTGGCGCGGTGGAGCGGGGAGCAGGAGGTGTGCTTCGGCACCACCGTCTCCGGACGGCCCGCCGATCTGCCCGGCGCCGACACCATCACCGGCCTGTTCATCACCACCCTGCCCGCCCGGACCGGCGTCGACGGCACGGCCCGCTGCGCCACCTGGCTGCGCGCGCTGCAGGAGGCCCGGGCCGAGGACCGCCGCCACGACCACCTGCCCCTCAACGCGCTGCACGCCCTCAGCGAACTGCCTTCGGGAACCGCGCTGTTCGACAGTCTGGTGGTCTTCGAGAACTACCCGGTCGGTGACGCGACCGCGGGCGCGAACGGGCTCGCCGTGCGGGACCTGGACGCCCGGGAGGCCACCAACTACCCCCTCACCGTGGTCGTCTCGCCCGGTGACCGGCTGGCCGTCGAACTCGGCCACGACCCGCGGTACTTCGACGCGGCCACCGCCGCCTCCCTGGCCGGACAGCTGCTGCACACCCTGAACGCCCTGGCCGCCTCGGACGGCACCGTCCGCCTGGACGACCTCGACGTGCTGCCGCCCGCGGAGCGGCAGCGGCTGCTGCACGGCCCGGCCCGCCCCGCGCTCGCCCCGGTGCCCGCCGCCACCCTGCCCGCCCTCGTCGAGGCCGCCGTCGACCGGTGGCCGGCCGCCCCCGCGCTGGACGCGTCCGGTACGCGGCTGACCTTCGCGGAGGCCGAGGACCGGGCCAACCGGCTGGCGCACCGGCTCATCGCCCGCGGCGCGGGGCCCGGCACCCTCGTGGCGCTGCTGCTGTCCCGCTCGGCGGACATGGTGCTGGCACAGCTGGCGGTGGCGAAGGCGGGGGCCGCGTTCCTGCCCGTCGACCCCGTCTACCCCGAGGAGCGGATCGCCCTGATGCTGCGCGACGCGGCCCCCGCCCTCACCCTCGACGCCAAGGAGATCGCCGGCCTGCTCGCCGCCCCGCCCGACGGCGTCCCCGGACACCGGCCCACCGACGCCGACCGGACCCGCCCGCTCGACCTGGACGACCCGGCCTACGTCATCTACACCTCCGGTTCCACCGGCATCCCCAAGGGCGTCGTCGTCACCCACCGCGGGCTCGCCGCGTTCTCCGCCGCCGAGGCCGCCCACTACCAGGTGGCCGCCGGTGACCGGGTGCTGGCCTTCGCCACGCCCAGCTTCGACGCCTCCGTGCTGGAGCTGTGCATGTCCCTGCCGCACGGTGCCCGGCTGGTCGTACCCCGGACCGGACCGCTGCTCGGCGCCGAACTGGCCGACGTCCTGCGGGCCGAGCACATCACGCACACCCTGCTGCCGCCGGCCGCGCTGGCCACGCTGCCGCCGGACACCCCCGGCACGTTGCCGGACCTCAAGACGCTCATCGTCGGCGCCGACGCGTGCGGTGCCGAACTCGTCGCCCGCTGGGCCCCGCACCACCGCATGGTCAACTCCTACGGCCCCACCGAGGCCACCGTCGTCGCCACCTGGTCCGCGCCGCTGACGGCGGACGGCGCCGCACCGCCCATCGGCCGCCCGCTGCCCGCCACCGGCGCCTACGTCCTGGACGCCCGGCTGCGGCCGGTCCCCGACGGCGTCGCCGGTGAACTGTGGCTCACCGGACCGGCGCTGGCCCGCGGCTACCTCGGCCGGCCCGGGCTGACCGCGGCCCGGTTCGTCGCCGACCCGTTCGGGCCGCCCGGCAGCCGGATGTACCGCACCGGCGACCTGGTGCGCCGCGACGCCGGGGGCGAACTGCACCACCTGGGCCGCACCGACCACCAGCTCAAGTTGCGCGGCCACCGCATCGAGGCGGGCGAGGTCGAGGCGACCCTCGTGCGCCATCCGGGCGTGCTGGACGCCGTGGTGACCGTACGGGAGGACGAACCGGGCCTGCCGCGGCTGGTCGCCCACCTGCTCGCGGCGCCCGGCACCGAACCGCCCACCGCCGCCGAGCTGCGGGCGCTGGCCGCCCGCTCCCTGCCCGGCCCCATGGTGCCGTCGGCGTTCGTGGTGCTGGACCGCTTCCCGCTCACCGAGAACGGCAAGACCGACCGGGCCGCCCTGCCCGCCCCGGCACCGGCCGAGGAGCCGGCACGACCCGAGTACGTGGCCCCCCGCACCCCCACCGAGGAGGCGCTGGCGGCCATCTGGGAGGAGACCCTCCAGGCGGCCGTGGGCGCCGAGGACGACTACTTCCTGCTCGGCGGCGACTCCATGCGCGCCCTGCTCATCGCCTCCCGCGCCAACGACGCGTTCGGCGTCACGCTCACCCCCCGCGACGTCCTCGTCTCCCGCACCGTCGCCGCCCTGGCCGAACTGGTGGAGGACCAGGTGCTGAGCGAACTCGAGGACGCCGCGTACGGCGACGCCGACGACGAACACGCCGCGCCCGGCGGTCCCCACGCCCAGGACTCCGCGTACCGCGCTCCAGACGACCACGACTCCGCGTACAGCGGTCACGACCACGAAGACGCCGCGTCCGGCGGCCACGACCACGAACGGTGAGGATCCGACGACCATGACGTCTTCGACCCCCTCGAACCCCTCCGGCTCCGCGCGGCCCTCCAGGCGGGAGCGTGCCGAGGCGCTGCCCGAGGAGATGCGGGAGGCGCTGCGCCGGCGACTGGCCGGCCGGGCCGCCGGTGCCGTCCCGGCCGCCCGGCAGGGCATCCCGCGCGCCGGCCGGGACCGCCCGCTGCCGCTGTCCTTCGCACAGCAGCGCCTGTGGTTCCTGGACCGGCTCCGGCCCGGCGACCCCCGCTACAACAGCGCGGTCGCCGTCCGGCTCACCGGCACGCCGGACCACGAGGCGCTGCGCGCCGCGCTGGCCGCCGTCGTGGCCCGGCACGAGGCCCTGCGCACCACCTTCGAGGAGACCGACGGCCGGCCGGTGCAGCGCGTGCACCCGGCGGACCCGGTGCCGCTGCCGGTCCGGGACACCGGCGACCTGGACGCCGACCTGGCGGCGGAGTACGCCCGCCCCTTCGACCTGGAACACGGCCCCCTGCTGCGCGCCCTGCTGCTGCGCGAGTCCGTCACCTCGCACGTCCTGCTGCTGACGGCCCATCACATCGTCACGGACGGCTGGTCGATGGGCCTGGTCCTGGACGAGCTGTGCACCGCCTACGACGCCTTCACCCAGGGCAACCCACCGGGCCTGCCTCCGGTGGCCACGCAGTACCCGGACTTCGCGGTGTGGCAGCGCGACCAGCTCTCCGGGCCCCGCCTCGAACGCCAGCTCGCCCACTGGAAGGAGCGGTTGGCCGGCGCGGTCGCGCCCGGGCTGCCCCTGGACCGGCCGCGGCGCGGCGAGGAGGCGGGCGAAGGCGCCGTCCACACCTTCACCGTGCCCGCCCGCCTCGCCACACGGCTGCGCGACCTTGCGAGAGAACAGCACAGCACCCTCCACACGGCCCTGGTCGCCGCCGCCCAGGCCCTGCTGGCCCGCTGGTCCGGCCAGGACGACATCACCGTCGGCTCCCTGACCCCCGGCCGGTCCCGCACCGACCTCGAACGGACCGTCGGCTTCTTCGTGAACACCGTCGTGCTCCGCACCACGGTGGACGCCTCAGGATCCTTCCGCGACCTGCTGGCGAAGGCGGCCGATACGGTCAACGACGCCTTCGCGCACGGCGACACGCCGTTCGAGCGGATCGTGGAGGCGGTGGGTGCACCCCGCGAGCCGGGCCGCAACCCGCTGTTCGACGTGATGGTCCTGCTGCATCCCGACCCACCCGCGGCGACCGCCCCGCGCGGGCTCGCCACCACCCCGGTCACCGTGCCCCGGCAGGCGGCCACCTTCGACCTGAGCATCGAGTTCGTGCCGGACGGTGCCGGGCTGACCGGGCTGCTGGAGTACCGCACCGACCTGTTCGACGCGGCCACGGCCGAGCGGCTGGCCGGACAGCTGCTGCGGCTGCTGGCGGGCGCCGCCGACGCCCCGGACCGCCCGCTGGGCAGCCTGCCCCTGCTGTCCGAGGGGGAGGTACGGCGTGTCGTCCACGACTGGAACGCCACCGCGCACCGACCCGTGGACGACACCGTCCCGGACGTCTTCGAGCGCCGCGCGGCCCGCACCCCCGACGCCCTCGCTCTCGTCGCGGGCGGCGAACGGCTGGACTACGCGACGCTCAACGCCCGCGCCAACCGGCTCGCCCACCACCTCATCGCCCGCGGCGCCGGCCCCGAACAACTGGTCGCGCTGCGGCTGCCGCGCACCGCCGACATGATCGTCGGGATCCTCGCCGTCTGGAAGTCCGGCGCCGGCTATCTGCCGCTGGACCCGGCCCTGCCCGAGGAGCGGGTCCGCTTTCTGCTGGACGATGCCCGTCCGGCCCTGGTCCTGGACGAGGCCGCCCTGCGCGCCGTACCCGCGACAGCCCCGGACACCGACCCCAACGACGCCGACCGGCGCGCCCCGCTGCACCCGGAGCACACCGCGTACGTCATCCACACCTCCGGCTCCACCGGCCGCCCCAAGGGCGTCGCCGTGTCCCACCGCTCGGCGGCACACCTGCTGGCCGCCCACCGGGCCGGCTTCGTCGCCGAGGCGGGCGGCGGCCCGCTGCGGGTGGCGCTCACCGCGTCCTTCTCCTTCGACACCTCCCTCGAAGGCGTGCTGCTGATGGCCGACGGCCACCCGCTGCACCTGGTCGACGAGGTCACCCGGATGGACCCGGCCGCCCTGGTCGAGTACGTGGTCGAGCACCGCGTCGACTTCCTCGACGTCACCCCCTCCTATCTGCGGCAGCTGCTGCCCGCCGGACTGCTCACCGACCCCCGGCACCGCCCCCGGGTCCTCATGCTCGGCGGCGAGCCGGTCGGCTCCGCCCTGTGGCGGGAGCTGGCCGCCCACCCGGAGGTGACCGCGCACAACTTCTACGGCCCCACCGAGTGCACGGTCGACGCGCTGTCCTGCCGTATCGACGGCGGCGACCGCCCGCTGGTGGGCCGCCCCCTGCCCGGGGTACGGGCGTATGTGCTGGACGACCGGCTCCAGCCGGTGCCGCCCGGTGTCGGCGGCGAGCTGTACCTCGCGGGCGCCCAGCTGGCCCGCGGCTACACCGGCCGCCCCGGCCTGACCGCCGCCCGCTTCCTCGCCGACCCCTACGGGCCGCCCGGCACCCGCATGTACCGCACCGGCGACCTGGCCCGCTGGACCGCCGACGGCCGCGTCGACTACCTCGGCCGCGCCGACGACCAGGTCAAGGTGCGCGGACACCGCATCGAACCCGGCGAGATCGAGGCCGCCCTGCTCGCGCTGCCCGGCATCGCCGCCGCCGCGGTGGTCCCCGTGCCCGACCCGCACGGCCACACCCGTCTCGCCGGCTACGTCGTCCCGGCGCCCGGCGCGCCCCGGCCCGCCCCCGCCGACCTGCGGGCGGCCCTGCGCCGCGTCCTGCCCGACCCCCTGGTGCCCTCCTCCTTCACCCCGCTGGACGCGCTGCCGCTGACCACCAGCGGCAAGCTGGACCGCCGCGCCCTGCCCGCTCCCGAAATCACCGAGGAGCAAAGGGAGTTCGTGGCCCCGCGCACCTCCGACGAGGAGACCCTGGCCGGGATCTGGGCGGAGGTGCTCGGGGTGGCCCGGGTGGGCGTCACGGACAACTTCTTCGAGCTGGGCGGCGACTCGATCCTGAGCATCCAGGCCGTCTCCCGGGCCCGCGCCGCGGGCCTCCGGATCGGCTCCCAGGACGTCTTCCGGCACCAGACGGTAGCCGACCTGGCCGCCGCCGCGTCCCACCGCCCCGCCGCCGTGCCCGCGCCCCGGCGCCCGCACGAGGACGGGCCCGCCCCGCTCACCCCGGTCCAGGAGTGGTTCTTCGCCACCCACGGCCCGCTGCGGCACTTCAGCATGTCGATGCTGCTCGACCTGCCGTACGACCTCGACGAGCGGGCACTGGACCGGGCACTGGAGGCCGTGGCGGCCCGGCACCCGGCCCTGCGCACCCGCTTCACCCGCACCGGGGACACCTGGCAGCAGCACCCCGGCACCGGCCCGGCCACCGGCCTGCTGACCCGGTACGGCCCCGCGGCCTCGCCCGCCGAGGCCGCCGAGGCCGCCCGCGCGGCCCTGGACCCGGCCACCGGAGCCCTGCTGCGCGCGGCCCTGCTGACCGGCGGTGAGCGCCCCCGACTGTTCCTGACCGCCCACCACCTGGCGGTCGACAGCGTCTCCTGGCGGGTGCTGCTCGCCGGCCTGGAACGGGCCTACCGGCAGGCGGCGGCCGGCGAGGAACCCCGGCCGGAGCCCGAGCACACGGCGTTCGCCGACTGGGCACGCGACCTGGCCCGGCGGGTCCGGGCCGGAGACCTGGACGACGACCTGCCGTACTGGGCGGAGGAGGCCGCGCTGCCGCGCACCCCGCTGCCCGTCGACCTCCCCGGCACCCCGCTCGCGGGGTCCGTGCGCACCGTCCGCACCCGGGTGGACCGCACCACCACCGAGGCGCTGCTCCGGCGGGTCCCGGCGGTGTACCGCACCCAGGTCAACGACGTGCTGCTGAGCGCGCTGGGCCGGGTGCTGGCGGACTGGGCGGGCGAGGACCGGGTGACCGTCGCCCTGGAGGGCCACGGCCGGGAGGAGGACCTGGCCGAGGGCGCCGATCTGTCGCGCACGGTCGGCTGGTTCACCACCCAGTACCCGGTCACACTGACCCCGGCTAAGGACCCCGCCGACTGGGGGACCACCCTCAAGGCCGTCAAGGAACGGCTGCACGCCGTGCCCCGCCGCGGCCTGAGCTACCAGGCGCTGGGCCACCTCGGCGCGCACCGGCCCGCCGCGAGGGCCCTCGGTGAACTCCCGCTGCCCCAGGTGTGCTTCACCTACCACGGCCAGTGGGAGGCGCCCGGTGGAGGCGATTTCGCACCCGTCGCCGACGTGCCCGGCCGGGACATGGACCCCGCCGAGCCGCTGGACCACCTGCTGGACGTGTCCGCCGTGGTGTCCGACGGCGAGCTGGAGATCACCTGGCACTGGAGCGACCAGGTGCACCGGGCGGGCACGGTCCGGGAGCTGGCCGAGAACATGGTGCGGGCGCTCACCGCCATCGCCGAGCACTGTGCCCGCCCCGGCGCGGGCGGCCGTACCCCCTCCGACTTCCCGCTGGCCGGCCTGGACCAGGCCGGCGTGGACCACCTGGTGGGTGACGGCCGGGACGTGGAGGACCTGCTGCCCCTCACCCCGCTCCAGGAGGGGATGCTCTTCCACCGGCTGGTCGGCGGACCGGACGACGTGTACGTGGACCAGGCCGCCCTGCTCCTGGAGGGGGTGAACGACCCCGACGCCCTCGCCCTGGCCTGGCAGCGGGTGACCGACCGCACCCCCGCCCTGCGCACCTCGGTGGTCTGGGAGGGCGTGCCGTTGCCGCTCCAGGTCGTGCACCGCCACGTCACCGTGCCGGTGAGCCGGCTGGACTGGCGTGAGCTGGAGGCCGGCGAGCGGGCCGAGCGGCTGGCCCGGCTGCGCGCCGACGACCTCGCCCGCGGTCTGGAGCTCGGCACGGCGCCCCTGATGCGGCTCACCCTCGTCCGGCTGCCCGACGCCCGGCTGCACCTGCTGTGGACCTCCCACCATCTGATCCTGGACGGCTGGAGCCTGGCCCAGGTGCTCGGCGAGGTCTTCGAGGAGTACGCGGCGCTCACCACCGGCGCCGCGCCCCGGCCCCCGGCGCGCCGGCCGTTCGGCGACTACGTGCGCTGGCTGGCCGGCCAGGACGGCGAGGCGGCACGCGCGCACTGGCAGGCCGTCCTCGCCCACTTCGCCACCCCCACCCCGCTGCCCGTCGACCGCGCCCGGCGCCCGGGACACGAGACCCGCTCCGCGGGCGTCCACACGGCCGGGCTGTCCGACGAGGTCTCCGCGCGGCTGGCCCGCACCGCGCGGACCGCCGGGCTCACCCTCGGCACCGTGGTGCAGGGCGCCTGGGCACTGCTGCTGTCCCGGTACAGCGGCGAGCGGGACGTGCTGTTCGGCACCACCGTCTCCGGCCGCCCCGACGACCTGCCCGGGGTCGAGTCGATGGTGGGCATGTTCATCAACACCCTGCCCACCCGCGTCCACGTCGACGGCGCCGAGACCGCCGTCGCCTGGCTCGGACGGCTCCAGCAAGCGCAGGCCGAGGCACGGCGGTTCGCCGCGGTGTCCCTCGCCGAGCTGACCGCGCTGAGCGACGTGCCCTCCGGCAGCCCGCTGTTCGACAGCATGGTGGCCTTCGAGAACTACCCCTTCGACCAGGCACGTTCAGCCGCGACCGGGATACGCCTGGCCGACGTCTCCTCCCGGGACGCCACCAACTACCCCCTCGTCCTGCGGGCCTACCAGGGCGAGCGGTTCGGCTTCGACCTCGCCTACGACCCGGAGCTGTTCGACGCCACGACCGTACGGAGCCTCGCCGACCGGCTCTGTCTGCTCCTCACCGAGCTGGCCGACGACCCGGACCGGCCGGTGCGCGCCCTCGCCTCGACGACCGCCGAGGAACGGCGGCGGATGCTGACCGAGTGGAACGGCATCGCCGAGGGCCGGCCCGCCGACACCCTGGACGGCCTCTTCGCCGCCCAGGCCGCCCGCACCCCCGACGCCGAGGCCGTCGCTTGCGGCGACGACCGGCTCGACTACGCCACCCTGGACGCGCGGTCCGGGCAGCTCGCGCACCGGCTCGCCGAACTCGGCGCCGGACCCGAGACGTTCGTCGCCCTCGCCCTGCCCCGCTCCACCGACCTGGTCGTGGCCGTCCTCGCCGTCCTCAAGACCGGCGCCGCCTACCTGCCCATCGACCCCAGGCTGCCCGCGGAACGCCTCCGGCAACTGCTCGCCGACGCCCGGCCCGTGGCGCTGGTGACCACCCGGCGGACCACGGCCGAGGTCGCCGTACCCCGACTGCTGCTCGACGACCCGGACGTCCGCGCCGACCTGGCCCGGCGCCCGGCCGCCGGCCCGGCCCGCCGCGCGCTGCCCGAGAGTTCCGCCTACGCCATCTACACCTCCGGCTCCACCGGCCGGCCCAAGGGCGTCGTCGTCCCGCACGCGGCCGTGGTCCGGCTGTTCACCCGCACCCGGCAGTGGTTCGGCTTCGGCCCCGACGACGTGTGGACGCTGTTCCACTCCTACGCCTTCGACTTCTCGGTCTGGGAGCTGTGGGGCCCGCTGCTGCACGGCGGCCGCCTGGTGATCGTCCCCGAGGACACCGCCCGCTCCCCGGAGGACTTCCTGCGCCTGCTCGCCGACGAACGGGTCACCGTCCTCAACCAGACCCCCTCCGCGTTCTACCCGCTGATCCGCGCCGACGCCGAACTCGCCGAAGTGAGCGCCCGGTTGGCGCTGCGTACGGTGATCTTCGGCGGTGAGGCGCTCGACGTGACCCGGCTCGCCGACTGGTACGCCCGTCACCCGGACACCGCGCCCCGCCTGGTGAACATGTACGGCATCACCGAGACCACCGTGCACGTCACCTACGCTCCGCTGGACCGCCGGGCGGCCCGCCCCGGCACCGCGAGCCCCATCGGCACCGGCATCCCCGACCTGCGGCTCTACGTCCTCGACGGCACTCTCCAGCCGGTACCGCCCGGCGCCGTCGGTGAGCTGTTCGTCGCCGGCGAGGGCCTGGCACGCGGCTATCTGCGCCGGCCCGGGCTCACCGCGACCCGCTTCCTCGCCGACCCGTTCGGGCGGCCCGGCACCCGTATGTACCGCACCGGGGACCGGGCCCGCTGGCGGGCCGACGGCACCCTGGAGTACCTGGGCCGCGCCGACCAGCAGGTGAAGATCCGCGGCTACCGCATCGAGCCCGGCGAGATCGAGGCCGCCCTGCACGCCCACCCGGGCGTGGGCGCGGCCACCGTCGGCGTGTACGAGGACACCGCAGGAACGCGCCGGCTGGTCGCCCACGTCGTCGGCACCGGCACCGGCGACCGCGCCGCACCGCCCCCGCCCGCCGTCGAACTCCGCGCCCATCTGGAGAAGGTGCTGCCCGCGCACATGGTGCCGGCCGCCTATGTGCCGATGGCCGGGCTGCCGCTCACCGCCAACGGCAAGCTCGACCGGCGCGCCCTGCCCGCGCCCGGCCCCGACGGCTTCGCCGCCGACGGCACGCGGACCCCGCTGCGCACCCCCGCTCAGCGGCTGGTCGCCGCCGCGTGGACGGACGTCCTGGACACCGACGAGGTCGGCGCCGACGACGACTTCTTCGCCCTCGGCGGCGACTCCATCCTCGCCGTCCGTGTCACCTCCCGGCTGCGCGCCGCCTTCGGCACGGACGTCTCACCCCGGCTGCTGTTCACCCACTCCACGCTGTCCGACCTCGCGACCGCACTCGGCGAGCCCCGGGACGGCAGCGCCGCCGACGTCATCCCGGCCGCCGCTCCGGGCGCCCCGGCGCCCCTGTCGTACGCCCAGCAACGCCTGTGGTTCCTCGACCGGTTCGAGCCGGGCAGCACCGAGTACACGACCCTGTCCGTGCTGCGGCTGCGCGGACCGCTCGACACCGCCGCCCTGCGCACCGCCCTGGACGGCCTGGTCGCCCGGCACGAGGCGCTGCGCACCACGTTCGCCGAACACGACGGCCAGGCACGGCAGATCGTCCACCCGCCCCGCCCCGTGCCCCTCCCGCTGACCGACCTCCCCGACACCGCCGCCCTGGACGCGCTCCTGGACCGGGAGGCCGCCACCCCCTTCGACCTGACCGGCGGGCCCCTGTTGCGCGCCCGCCTGGCCCGGCTCGCCGCCGACGAACACGTCCTCGTGCTGGCCGTGCACCACATCGTCACCGACGGCTGGTCCATCGGCGTGCTCGCCCGGGACCTCGGCGAGCTGTACACGGCGGCCCTGGAGAACCGCCGCCCCGACCTGCCCGTCCTGCCCGTCCGCTACACCGACTACGCCGCCTGGCAGCGCACCCGCGCCGACCGCGCCGAGGCCGACCTGGCCTACTGGCGTGCGGCCCTGGACGGCGTGACCCCGCTCGAACTGCCCACCGACCGGCTGCGGCCCGCCGTACGCACCCGCGACGGCGCCCTGGTGACCTTCACCCTGCCCACCGCGCTGACCGAGCGGCTCCGCGAGCGCGGTCAGGAAGCCGACGCCACCCTGTACATGACCCTGGTGACGGCCTGCCAGATCCTGCTGGCCCGCTGGGCCGGCCAGGAGGACGTCACCGTCGGCACCGTCACCGCCGGCCGCGAACGGCCCGAACTGCACGACGTCGTCGGCATGTTCGTCAACACACTGGTGCTGCGCGCCCGGGTCCGCCCCGACCTGCCCTTCCGAGAGCTGCTGGCCGAGGTGCGCACCACGGTCCTGGAGGCGTTCGCCCACCAGGAAGTGCCCTTCGAGCGCGTGGTGGACGCCCTCCAGCCCGAGCGGGACACCAGCCGCACCCCGCTCTTCCAGGTCATGGTCGCCCTGCACAACCTCGGCGCCGAGCCGCCCCGGCTGCCCGGCCTGGCGGTGGAGCCGATGACCCCGCCGGTCCACAACGCCACCTTCGACCTCGCCTTCGACTTCGTGGCGGGCGACGACGGCCTCACCGGCTACCTGGAGTACAACACCGGGCTCTTCGACGCCGGCACCGCCGAACGCCTGGCGGCCCGGCTGCGGCTCCTCCTGGAGGCCGCCGCCGAGGATCCCGGGCAGGCCGTGGGGCGGCTGCCGCTGATGACCGACGGGGAACGGCGGCAGGTGCTCCGCCACGGGCAGGGCACCCGGCTGCCCGAACCGGACACCACCTTCCCCGCCCTGTTCCAGGCCCAGGCCGCCCGCACGCCGCACCACACCGCCCTGGTCGCCCGCGACACCACCCTGGGCTTCGCCGCGCTGAACGAACGGGCCAACCGGCTCGCCCACCACCTCATCGCCCTCGGCGCCGGCCCCGAACAGGTGGTCGCCGTACGGCTGCCGCGCACCTCCGACCTGGTGGTGGCGCTGCTCGCGGTCCTCAAGGCGGGTGCCACCCTGCTCTGCCTCGACCCCGAACTCCCCGTGGAGCGAGCGGACTTCCTTCTCGCCGACGCCCGGCCGCACACGTTCCTGACCGGCCTCGACGCGGTACCCTGGGACCGGCTGCCCGGCCACGACCCGACCGACGCCGACCGGAACGCGCCCCTGCTGCCGCGGCACACCGCCTACATCGTCTACACGTCCGGCTCCACCGGCCGCCCCAAGGGCGTCGCCGTCGAACACCGGCAGCTGGTCAACCTGTGCCACGACCACCGGGCGGGCCTGCTCGCCCCGCACACCACCGGCGGACGGCGGCTGCGGGCCGCACTCAGCGCCTCCTTCTCCTTCGACACCTCCTGGGAAGGACCGCTGCTCCTCGCCCTCGGCCACGAGGTCCACCTCGTCGACGAGGACGTACGCCTGGATCCGCAGGCGTTCTGCGCCCAGGTCTCCGAAGACCGCCTCGACCTGGTGAACGTCACCCCGTCCTTCCTGCGCGAACTGACCGCCGCCGGCCTGCTCGCCCCGGGCCGCCGTCACCCGCGCCTGCTGCTCGTCGGCGGTGAGGCCGTCAGCCCGGCCGGCTGGCGCGAACTCGTCAGCGCGGAGCGCGAGTTGGGTGTGGCGGTCTACAACATGTACGGGCCCACCGAGTGCACCGTCGACGCCGTCTACGGCCGCTGCGCCGACCGGCCCGACCGCCCGGTCATCGGCCGCCCCGGCGGCAACCTGAGCGCCTACGTGCTCGACGGCGCCCTGCGACCGGTGCCGCCCGGCGTGCCCGGCGAGCTGTACCTGGCCGGGGCGCAGGTCGCCCGCGGCTATCTCAACCGGCCCGGCCTCACCGCCGCCCGCTTCCTCGCCGACCCGTTCGGGGCACCGGGAGAGCGGATGTACCGCACCGGGGACCGGGCCCGCTGGGACCGGGACGGACTGCTGGAGTTCCTGGGCCGGGTGGACGAGCAGGTCAAGATCCGCGGGTTCCGCATCGAGCCCGGCGAGGTGGAGGCCGCGCTCCTGGACCACCCGGACGTCGCCGACGCCGCGGTGACCGCCCGCGAACACGCCGGCCGGGTCATGCTCGTCGGCTACGTGGTGCCGGCCGCCGGGCGCGCCCCGTCCGCCGACGAGCTGCGGCTCGCGCTGCGCCGCACCCTGCCCGACCACATGGTGCCCGCCGCGTTCGTCCCGCTGGCCCGCATCCCTCGCACCACCAGCGGCAAGACCGACCGGCGCGCCCTGCCCGCCCCGCCCGCACAGCCCGACAGCACCTCCCCCTACGTCGCCCCACGGCCCGGCACGGAAGAATGCCTGGCCGCGATCTGGGCCGAGGTGCTCGGCGTCGAACGCGTCGGCGCACGCGACAACTTCTTCGCGCTCGGCGGCGACTCGATCCTGAGCATCCAGATCGTCTCCCGCGCCCGCCAGACCGGACTCGCCCTCACCACCAAGGACGTCTTCCGCCACCAGACGGTCGCCGAACTCGCGCTGCGGGCGACGCAGTCGGCCCCGCGCCCGGTCACCGCCGAGGAGACGGGCGAGGCGCCGCTCACGCCGATCCAGCACTGGTACCTGGACGGCCGCGAGCCCGGGCAGACGCTCCGGTTCACCATGACGCAGCGCCTCGCACTCGCACCGGCCACGGACGAGCCGGCGCTCCGGAACGCCGTCGACGCCCTCGTACGCCACCACGCGGCCCTGCGCACCCGCTTCGGCCGCACCGCCGACGGCTGGCGCCAGGAGGTCCTGCCCGAGGCCCCGGACGGCGTCTTCACCCGCCACGACCTGGCCGGGCTGGACGACACGGCGCTGGAGGCCGAGGTCCAGCGGCTCACGGACGAGGCGCAGACCGCCCTCGACCCCACCACGGGCCGGGTGGTCCGCGTCCTGTTCGTCGACCGAGGCCCCCGGCAGCCGGGCCAACTCGTCGTCTCGGCACACCACTTGGTGATCGACGGCGTCTCCTGGCGCATCCTCCTGGCGGACCTGGAGACCGCTCACCGGGCGGCCGCGGCCGGCCGGCCCGTCGAACTGCCCGCCACGGGCACCTCCTACGCCGGGTGGGCCGCCCGGCTCGACCGGCACACCCGCTCCGGGGCCCTCGACGCCGACCTGCCGTACTGGACGCGCACCGGCGCGGCCCCGGCCGGGCTGCCCGCCGGACGGCCCGGCCCGAACACCCACGGCACCGCCGCCACCCTCACGGTCACCCTGGACCCGGAGACGACCGACGCCCTGCTGCGCAAGGTCCCCGAGATCTACCGCACCCAGGTCAACGACGTCCTGCTCAGCGCCCTCGGCCGCACCCTGGCCCGCTGGTGCGGGCGCGACACGGTACTGCTGGGCGTGGAGGGACACGGCCGGGAGGACCTCTTCGAGGACGTGGACCTGTCCCGGACCGTGGGCTGGTTCACCGCCGAGTACCCGCTCGCCCTGCGCACCGACCCCGACGCCGGCTGGCACGACACCCTCCGCTCGGTCAAGGAGCAGCTGCGCGCGATACCCCTGCACGGCCTGAGCCACGGCGCCCTGCGCCACCTCGTGCCCGGCAGCCCGCTCGCCGGCACCCCCGCTCCGCGGGTCGGCTTCAACTACCACGGCCAGTGGGACGCGGGCGGCACCGGCGCCGACGGTCTGCTCCGCGGCTCCCTGCCCCCGGCCGGCCGGGACACCGACCCGGACGAACCCCGCCCCTACCTCCTCGACATCACCGGAGTGGTCCAGCACGGCCGGCTCGAACTGGGCTGGACCTACCCGGCGGCGGTCTACGACGAGGCCACCGTCCGCCGGCTCGCCGAGGAGACGCTCGCGGCCCTGCGGGACATCGCGGCGCACTGTGCCCGCCCCGAAGCGGGCGGCCGCACCCCGTCCGACTTCCCCCTCGCCGGCCTCGGCCAGGAACAGCTGGACCGGCTCGTCGGCACCGGCCGGCACGTGGAGGACGTCCTGCCGCTCACCCCGCTCCAGTCCGGGATGCTCTTCCACGGCCTCGTGGACACCGAGCACGCCTACTTCGACCGCACGGCCGTACGGCTGTCCGGCGTCGCCGACCCGCGCGCCTTCGCCGCCGCGTGGCAGCAGGTCGCCGACCGCACCCCGGCCCTGCGCACCAGCGTCCACTGGCGCGGCCTGCCCCACCCGGTACAGGTCGTCCACCACCGCGCCGGACTGCCCGTCACCCACCTCGACTGGCGGACCCTGACACCCGAGCGGCGCGCGGAGGCCACCGAGCGGCTGCTCGCCGAGGACCGCGCGGCGGGCATGGACCTCACCACGGCACCGCTGACCCGCCTCACCCTGGCCGCCCTGCCCGGTGAAGAGGTGCTGCTGCTGTGGTCCACCCACCACATCGTCCTCGACGGCTGGAGCACCGGGCAGCTGCTCACCGAGGTGTGCGAGCGGTACGCCGCGCTCACCGGCGGCCCGGACCCGGCACCCCCGGTACGGCGGCCGTTCGCGGACTTCCTGCACTGGCTGCGCGCGCAGGACGAGACGGCGGCCGAACGGTACTGGACGGAGGCCCTGGCCGGGTTCACCGCCCGCACCCCGCTGCCGTACGACCGCACACCCGCCGAGGCCCATCGCGCCCGGTCCGCCGCCGCCGTCCACCACGAGCTGGACGCCGGGGTCTCGCGGCGGCTGCGGGGGAGCGCCGCCCGCGCGGGGCTCACCGTCAACACCGTGGTGGAGGGCGCCTGGGCGCTGCTGCTCGCCCGGTACAGCGGCCGGGACGACGTGGTGTTCGGCACCACCGTCTCCGGCCGCCCGGCCGAACTCCCCGGTGTCGAGGGCATGATCGGCATGTTCATCAACACCGTGCCGACCCGGGTCCGGGTGCCCGACGGGCCGGTCCTGCCGTGGCTGCGCGGGCTCCAGGACCGGCAGAGCGACGCCCGCCGCCACGACTTCCTCGCCCTGCCGCGCATCCAGGCCGTCAGTGACGTCCCGTCCGGGGAAGCACTGTTCGACAGCATGGTGGTGTTCGAGAACTACCCGGTGGACGAGTCGGCCACGGCCCGCACCGGCGTCCGGGTGGCGGAGGTGCGCGCCGACGACGCCACCACCTTCCCCTGGTGCCTGCGCGCCCACCTGACCGAACGGCTCGGCCTCGACCTGGCCTACGACCCCGCCCTGTTCGACCCCGCCACCGCCGAGCGCGCGGCGCAACGGCTGGCCGCCCTGCTCACCGCCCTCGCCGACGGGTTCGACATCGAGCTGGCCGACCTGGACCTGCTCACCCCGGCCGACCGGGACCTGCTGGCCGCCTGGCACACCACCGCCCGCCGGGCCACCCCGGCGAGCCCGGTGGACCTGTTCGCCGAACAGGCGCGGCGCACCCCGGACGCGTTCGCGGTCCGCGACGGCGACCGCGAACTGACGTACGGCCAACTCTCCGACTGGGCCGGCTCGCTGGCCGCCCACCTGGCGGCCGGCGGGCTGGCGGCCGAGGACCGGGTGGCGCTGCTGATGGACCGCTCCGCCGAACTCGTCGTCGCCCAGCTCGCGGTCCTCATGGCGGGCGGCGCCTACGTCCCCGTCGACACCCGGGCCCCCGAGGAACGCCGCCGCGCCCTGCTCGCCCAGGCGGGCGCGACCGTCCGGCTCACCGCCGCCGAGGTGACCGCCGCCCGCCCCGGCACCGGCTCCCGGACAGGGTGGACACCGGCCGCCGACCCCGACCGGCTCGCCTATGTGATGTTCACCTCCGGTTCCACCGGCCTGCCCAAGGCGGTGGCGGTACGGCACCGGGACGTGGCGGCCCTGGCCACCGACAGCCGGTTCGCCGACGGGGTGTGCGCCCGGGTGCTGCTGCACTCGCCGGTGGCCTTCGACGCCGCCACCTTCGAGGTGTGGGCGCCGCTCCTCACCGGCGGCTGCGTGGTCGTGGCACCCGGCGACAGCGTGGACGCGGCGCTGGTGCGCCGGCTGGCCGCCGACGGCGGGCTGACGGCACTGTGGCTGACCGCCGGTCTGTTCCGGCTGCTCGCACAGGACGCGCCCGACTGCTTCCGGGGCCTTCGGCAGGTCTGGACCGGCGGTGACGTCGTCCCCGCCCAGGCCGTGCGCCGGGTGCTGGCCGCCTGCCCCGGCCTCACCGTCGTGGACGGCTACGGGCCCACCGAGACCACGACCTTCGCGACCTCCTGCGCCCTCACCGACCCGGCGGCCGTGCCCGGCACCGTCCCCATCGGCCGTCCGCTGGACGACATGCGCGCGCACGTCCTCGACGCCCGGCTGCGGCCCGTACCGCCGGGCTGCGCGGGCGAGTTGTACCTGGCCGGCGAGGGCGTCGCCCGCGGCTACCTGGGCCGCCCGGGGGACACCGCGGCCCGCTTCCTCGCCGACCCCTCCGGCCCGCCCGGCGCCCGGATGTACCGCACCGGGGACTTGGCCCGGCGGCGGCCGGACGGCACCGTCGAGTTCCTCGGCCGCGCCGACGACCAGGTGAAGATCCGCGGCTTCCGGGTGGAACCCGGCGAGGTCGAGGCCGTGCTCGCCACCCACCCGGACATCGCGGACGTGGCCGTACTGGCCCGCGAGGACCGGCCGGGAGCCAAGCGGCTCGTGGCCTACGTCGTCGGACCGGCCGCGGCGGACGAGGCGGAGCTGCGGGCCTTCGCCGCCCGCACCCTGCCCGACTACCTCGTCCCCACCGCCTTCGTCCCGCTCGCCGCGCTCCCGCTCAGCCGCAACGGCAAGGTCGACCGGGCGGCCCTGCCCGCACCCAAGGCTCCTGACCGGCGCCCGCGGGTCGAGCCCCGCACCGAGGCCGAACGCCGCACGACAGCCGTCTTCGGCGAGGTGCTGGGCAGCGAACCGCCCGGTGTGGAGGACGACTTCTTCCAGCTCGGCGGCGACTCGATCCTCAGTATCCGGCTCGCCTCCCGACTCGCCGAGACCTTCGACGCCGACCTCACGCCGCGTGCGGTGTTCACGCACCCCACGCCCGCCGCGCTGGCCCGCCTGCTCGGCGACCGGCAGGGCACCGGCCGGGCGGCGATCGTCCCGGCCGACCGCGGCGAGACCGCGCCGATGTCCCACGCCCAGCAACGCCTATGGTTCCTCCACGAGTTCGAACCCGGCGGCGCCGAGTACGTCACCGCTCTCGCCCTCCGGCTGCGCGGCCCCCTGGACACCGGCGCGCTCCGTGCGGCCCTCGCCGCCGTGGTGGCCCGCCACGAGTCGCTGCGCACCACCTTCGACAGCGTGGACGGGCACGGCGTCCAGCTCGTCCACCCGCCGCGGGACGTGCCGCTGCCCGTGCGCGACCTGTCCTCACGCGCGCAGGCCGAGCGCGAGCCGGCGCTGCGCCGCCTGCTCGCCGAGGAGCGTGCCCGCCCCTTCGACCTGCGGACGGGCCCGCTGCTGCGCACCGGACTGGTCCGGCTCGCCGAGCACGACCACGTCCTCACCCTCGCCCTGCACCACATCGTCACCGACGGCTGGTCCACCTCGGTCCTGCTCGGCGACCTCGCCCACTTCTACCGCGCCGGACTCGGCGCCGCGAACGATGCGTTGCCACCGCTTCCGGTGCAGTACGCCGACTACGCGCACTGGCAGCGCACCGCCGGCGACACCACCACCGACGAGCACCTGGCCTACTGGAAGGAGCAACTGGCCGACACCGCACCGCTGGAGCTGCCCACCGACCGGCCCCGGCCGCCGGTGCGCACCAGCGCCGGCGCGACCGCCCGGCTGGTGGTGCCCGCCCGGACCGTCCGGCGGCTGAACCGGCTCGCCCGGGACCACGGGACCACCCTGTTCACCACGCTCGTCGCCGCCGCCCAGACCTACCTCGCCCGGCTCTCCGGCGCCGAGGACATCGCCGTCGGCACCGTCACCTCCGGCCGCGACCGGCCCGAGATCCAGTCCCTCGTCGGGTTCTTCGTGAACACCCTGGTGCTGCGCTCCCGGGCCGAGGCCGACCAGCCGTTCACCGGGTTCCTCACCGCCGTACGGCAGACGGTCCTCGACGCGTTCGCCCACCAGGACGTGCCGTTCGAGCGGGTCGTGGACGAGGTGCAGCCCGTCCGCGACACCAGCCGCAGCCCGCTCTTCCAGGTCATGGTCGTCCTCCAGAACACCCCGGCCGCCGGTCTCGACCTGCCCGGCCTGGACGTCACCGACGTCGAACCGGAGTCGGAACAGGCCGCGTTCGACCTCACCCTGGAGTTCGCCGAGAGCGGCTCCGGGGAGCTGCACGGGCTGCTCACCTACAACACCGATCTCTTCGACCCGGCGACGGCCGCCCGGATGGCCGGCCAGCTCGGCGTCCTGCTGCACGCCGTTGCCGAGGACCCGGACCGCCCGCTCGGCGCCCTGCCGCTGACCTCCGACGACGAGCTGAAGACCCTGCTGGACCAGGGCCGCGGCACCTTCCGCCCGGTGCCCGAGGCCACTCTGCCCGCCCTGTTCGAACGGCAGGCGGCCCGGACCCCGGACGCGCCGGCACTGCTGGACGGCGACCGGGAGCTGACCTACGCGGAGGTGGACCGGGCCGCCAACCGGCTGGCCCACCGGCTCCTCCGGGACGGCGTCGGACCGGAGCGCGTGGTGGCCCTGGCGCTGCCCCGCTCGGCGGCGACCGTGGTGGCCCAGCTCGCCGTCGCCAAGGCGGGCGGCGCCTTCCTGCCCGTCGACCCCGACTACCCGCCGCAGCGACGGGAGTTCATGATCCGGGACGCCGGCGCCCACCTGGTCCTCGCCGACCCGTCCCAGGTGTGGGCCGCCGACGGGCCGGAGACGGCACCGACGGACGCCGACCGCACCGCGCCGCTCACCCCCGCCCACCCCGCCTACGTCATCTACACCTCCGGCTCCACCGGCACCCCCAAGGGCGTGGTGGTCACCCACCGGGGCCTCGCCTCCTTCGCCGCGGCCGCCGCCGCCCAGTACGCGGCGGGCCCCGGCGACCGGGTGCTCCAGTTCGCCTCGCCCAGCTTCGACGCCTCCGTACTGGAGCTGTGCGTCTCCCTGCTCAGCGGGGCCGCGCTGGTCACCGGCGAGGAGGGCCCGCTGGTCGGGGAGCGGCTGGCGGAGGCGCTCGCCGAGCGCCGGATCAGCCACACCCTGATCCCCCCGGCGGCGCTGGCCACCGTGCCGCCCGGCACGGCCGCCGCCCTGCCCCACCTGCGCACGCTCATCGTGGGCGCCGAGGCCTGCCCCGCCGACCTGGTGGACGCCTGGGCCCCCGGCCGCCGGATGATCAACTCCTACGGGCCCACCGAGGCCACCGTCGTCGCCACCTGGACCGGCCCGCTGACCCCCGGCACCGGCGCCCCCTCCATCGGCCGCCCCTCCGGCAGCACCCGCGTCCACGTGCTCGACGCCGCCCTGCGGCCGGTACCGCCCGGCGTGACCGGGGAGCTGTACCTCGCCGGGCCCGGCCTCGCCCGCGGCTACCTGGGCCGGCCCGGACTGACCGCCCAGCGGTTCGTGCCCGACCCGTTCGGCGCGCCGGGGGAGCGGATGTACCGCACCGGGGACCTGGTCCGCCGGACCGCCGACGGCCGGCTCCGGTTCGCCGGACGCGCCGACGACCAGGTCAAGCTGCGCGGCTTCCGCATCGAGCCCGGCGAGATCGAGAGCGCGCTGCGCCGCAGCCCCCTGGTACGGGACGCGGTCGTGGCCGTCCGCGCGGAGGACACGCCCGGCGCGCCGGCCCGGCTCGTCGCCTACGTCGTCCCGACGGAACCGGCGCAGGCCGGGCTGCCCGTCGGTGAGCTGCGGCTGCACCTGGCCGGGTTGCTGCCCCCGCACATGGTGCCCTCGGTCTTCGTACCGCTCGACCGGCTGCCGCTCACCCCGAGCGGCAAGACCGACCGTCGGGCCCTGCCCGCACCCGGGCCCGCGCAGGCCGCCGACGGCCCGCGGACCGCGCCGCGCACCGGCACCGAACGCCGGATCGCCCGCATCTGGGCCGATGTGCTCGGCATCGAGGAAGTCGGCGCCGACGACAACTTCTTCGCCCTCGGCGGCGACTCCATCCTGAGCATGCAGGTCGTCTCCCGACTGCGCCGCGACGGCCTGCACGTCGCCACCCGGGACCTGTTCACGCACCAGACCGTCGCCGAACTCGCCACCGTGGTCCGCGCCGCGCCCCGGCGGTCCGGGGACGGCCCGGTCACCGGCGAGGTGCCGCTCACCCCGATCCAGGAGTGGTTCCTGACCGGCCCCCGCGCCGCCCACCACCACTTCAACCAGTCGGCGCTGCTGGAACTCGACGGCACCCCCGACCCGCGGGCGCTGCGCACCGCCCTCGACGCGCTGCTGGAGCACCACGACGCGCTGCGCATGCGCTTCACCCACGACGCCGACGGCTGGCGGCAGTTCAACCCGCCGCCCGCCGCCGGCCACGATCTCCTCGTCCGGCACGACCTGACCGGGCTGTCCGCCGAGGACGCCGACGCGGCCATGGCCAAGGCCGCCGACGAGCTGCACGCCGGCTTCGACCTGGCCCACGGCCCCCAGCTGCGGGCGGCCCTGTTCACCGGGGGCCCGGACCGGCCCGTGTTCCTGCTCCTCGTCGCCCATCACCTGGTGGTGGACGCCGTCTCCTGGCGCATCCTCCGCGACGACCTGGAGACCGCCTACCGGCAGGTCCTTCAGGGTGAGACGGTCAGCCTGGGGGAGCGCGGCACCAGCTTCCGGGACTGGGCCCGCGGACTCGCCGGGTACGTCGCCGAAGGCGGCCTCGACCACGAACTGCCCCACTGGGAACAGGCGGTGCGCACCGACCCCGCGCCCGCCCCGGCACCCGAACCGGGGCCGGCCGCCACCGTGAGCGTCGAACTCGGGGAGGAGGACACCACGGCCCTGCTGCGCTCGGCGCCCACCGCCTACCGCACCCGGGTCAACGACGTGCTGCTCGCCGCCCTCGCCCTGGCGCTGGCCCGCTGGACCGGACACGACCGGGTACGCCTGGACCTGGAGGGCCACGGCCGCGAGGACCTGCTCGACGGTGTCGACCTCTCCCGTACCGTCGGCTGGTTCACCACCGTCTACCCGGTCGCCCTCCAGGTGCCCGAGCCCGGCGACCTCGGCCCGGACCGCGACTGGCGGTCCCTGGTGAAATCGGTCCGCCGTCAGCTGCGCGCCGTACCCGGCAACGGCATCGGCTTCGGCGCGCTGCGCACCTTCGGCCCACCCGAGGTCCGCGAGCGCCTCGGCGGCAGCGCGCACAGCCAGGTGGTGTTCAACTACCTCGGCCAGTGGGACGCCCGCCCGGAGACCGCGGACGGCGGTCTGGTCCGCGCCGAACACGGTTCGTTCGGGCAGGACCACGACCCCCGGGACCCCGGCTCGCACCCGGTCGAGGTGGTGGGCGCGGTGCAGCACGGCCGGCTCGCCTTCACCTGGCACCACCGGCCCGGCGTCCACGACACGGCGACCGTGCGCCGCGTCGCCGAGGAGTTCGCCGAGGCCCTGCGCCACCTCGCCCGGCACGCCAGGGGAGGCCGGTGACGAGACTCCGGCCCCGCGAGGCGCCGCCCCGGCGGACCGCACGGCACGGCCCTCGCGCACCCCGCGCCCCGACCCGCCGACCGCTTCCACTCAAGCCCTGCCCGACCGACGACAAAGGAACCCGACATGGACGAGAACACCCGCTACCAGGTGCTGCGCAACGACGAGGAGCAGTACTCCCTCTGGCCCGTCGACATCGAGGTGCCCGCCGGCTGGCAGCCCGTCGGCAAGGAGGGCACCGAGGCCGAGTGCTCCGCCTACGTCGACGAGGTCTGGACCGACATGCGCCCGAAGAGCCTGCGCGAGCGCATGGAGAACGCCGGCGCCTGACCGGCCGCGCCGCCACCGACACGCCGGGCCGGGCCGCACCCGCGCCGGCCCGGCCCCTCCCCCCGCTCGCCGTCCCGGCGCCCCACCGCCCTCGGCCCTGCCGTACCGCATCACTCCCGAGGAGCCCGCCATGACCCCCGAACTGCGCACCGAACGCCTGGAGTTCCTCCCCTACCGGCCCGAGCACGAGGACGCCTTCGTCACCCTGCTGCGCGACGAGGAGGTGTGCCGCTGGATGGGCCAGGAACTGGTGCCCGAACCGCAGATCCGCGAGCTGTTCGGCGCCATCCTCACCGACGTCTACCCCCAGCACCGCTTCGACGTGTGGGGCCTGTGGCTGGCGGGCACCTACGTCGGCCACGCCGAGGTGAAACCGACCGGCAACGTCGACGGCCACGAACTCGTCACCGCGCTCGCCCCCGGCTACTGGGGACGCGGCCTGGGCGGCGAGGCGGTACGCGGCCTGCTCCGGCACGCCGCCGACAACCTCGGACTCACCGAGGTTTACGGCATGGTGGGCGCCGAGAACACCGCCAGCCTGGCCATGTGCCACCGCCTGGGCTTCCGCCTCGTCCGGGACGTCGTGGCCGACGACGGCTCGGTCACCAAGCTGCTGGTCATCTCCACCACGGAGGCGGCCGGCGCAGATCCGGCCGGGGCCGCCGCCGGCGTCGAGGGCCCGGTATGAACCGGCCACCGCTCACCGAGGGAGCCGCCGGCACGGCGGACACCGGCCCGTCGTCAAGTCTGTGGCGCAACCGCGACTTCACTCTGCTGTGGACCGGCCAGTGCCTGTCCGACCTGGGCGGTGCCATGGTGGACCTGGCGCTGCCGCTGCTGGTTCTCCAGCAGACCGGGTCCCCGGCGCGGGCCGGGCTCGTCGGTACCGCCGGGCTCGTCACCACCCTGGTGTGCCGGCTGCCGGCCGGTGTCCTCGCCGACCGCTTCGACCGGCGCCGGCTGATGCTCGCCTGCGATGCCCTGCGGATCGCCGTGTACGCCCTCCTCGGCACCGCCGTCGTGACGGGCACGGCCGGCCTGCCGGTGATCCTCCCGGTGGTCGTCGCGGGCGCCGCCGCCACCGCCGTCTTCAGCACCGCCGAGCACGCCTCCGTGCGCAGCCTGGTCGGCCTCGACCAGCTCACCTCCGCCGTCGCCCGCAACGAGGCGCGGACCTACGGCGTCTCGCTGGCCGGTCCGCCGCTGGGCGGTCTGCTGTTCGGCCTCGGCCGGTCCCTGCCCTTCCTCGGCAACGCGCTGAGCTTCCTGCTGTCCCTCGTGGCCGTCCTCCGGATCCGGCGACCGCTCCAGGAGCCACGCCGGGAGGCGGCGGTCCCGGCCGGCGCCTCGGCCGCACAGGGCCTGCGCTTCCTGCTGGGGCATCCGTTCCTGCGGGCCCTGCTGGTGATCGCCGCTCCCCTGAACATGGCCTTCACCGGCATGATCTTCGCGATGACCCTGGCGCTGCGCCGCGCCGGCGTCTCCCCGTTCCTGGTCGGCGTCGCCGGCACGATCTTCGCGCTGGGCGGCCTCCTCGGCGCCTTCGCCGCCCCGGCGCTCCAGCGGCGGCTGCGGCTGCCCGTCCTGCTCACGCTGCTGTGCTGGGTGACCGCCGCGCTGATGACCGTCAGCACCCTGCTGTCCAGCACGGTGCTGGCCGCCGTCCCGCTGGCCGCCGCGGTCTTCCTCGGGCCCACGGCGAACGCCGCCCTCTTCGGTCACCAGGCCGCCGTCACACCCGACCATCTCCAGGGACGCGTGGTCAGCGGCGTACTGTTCGCCGCCGGCTCGGCCGCCGCGCTCGCCCCCGCCCTGGCCGGAGCGCTGCTGGCCCGCTGGAGCCCGGGACCGGCCATGCTGGTCTTCCCGGCGCTGGTCGTCGTGGCCGCGGTGACGGCGACCCTCAGCAAGGGCATCCGGACGGTGTCCGCCTAGCCGCCGTGCACAGGGGCTGCGCGGGCGGCTCACACGCGCTGTAATGGCGACGTGGTGTATGAGGGCGCTGCGATCAGCAGAACGAGGGCGGAGCGTGCCGAAGTCGCCCTCGCATCGCTCATGGCGACCCCGGCCGCCGCCGACCGGCTCCGCCGGGTCCTCGAACAGGCACTCGTGTTCGCCGGGGCGTCGTTCGCCGGCGTGTACACGCCCGGTGACGATCCCGCGCTGCTCCGCCTCGCCGAGTCCGCGGGCCTGCCGCGCACCCTGTACGGGCTGCGGGACGGCTACCCGGCCACCGGCACCTCCCCGGTCGCCGAGGCCCACCGCACCGGCCGGCCGCGCTGGCTCGGCCCCGACGAGCTCGCCGGCGGCCCGGACGCGCGCCGCACCCCGTCCCCGGACTTCTCCGTGGCCGCCCTGCCGCTCGGCCCCGGCGGCGGCTGCCTGCTGGCCGTCTGCGAACACCCCGGCGGCTTCGGCACCGACGACCGGGCCTGTCTGGAGCTGATCGCCCACGCGGTCGCCGTACCCGCCCCGGCCGCCGCCGGTGACACCGGCGAGCTGCCCGAGGACGCCTTCAGCCTGGCCATGGACACCGGCCGGGTCGAGGTCGGCGACGCGATCCTGCGTCTGTTCGGGATCCCCCGGGACGACTTCGACGGCCGGGTGGAGACCCTGCTCGGCCACGCGGTGCCCGAGGATCTGCCCGCGCTGATGTCCGTGGTCGAGGCCGACCACATGTCCATCGGCGACCGCGAGCTGGAGTTCCGCATCCTCCAGCCCGCCGGCGCACCCAAGTGGCTGCGGCTGCGCGGCCGGCTGGTGCCCGGCGGCGAGGGGCGCCCCGCCCGGCTCGTCGGCACCGTGGCCGACGCCTCCACCCTGCGCTCCGACGTCACGGACGTCGCCCGGGTGCAGCGGCTGGCCGCCGCCCTCGCCACCGCCGGCACCGTCAAGGACGTCGGCAAGGCCGTCGTGGCCGCCCTGCGGGGCCCGCTCCAGGCCGACCGGATCGCGCTGGCCGAACTGGAGAACGACCGGCTGGTCGTCACCGTCCTCGACCCGCCCGAACCCGAGTCCTGGCCCGACGTGTGGCGCACCGAATGGCGCACCGAGTGGCCCGACGCGCCGGTGCGTGCCATGCCCACCCTGTCCGCCGCGCTGCGCGAGGGCCGTGCCCGGATCTGGCCCGCGGGCAGCCCGCTGGAGCCCGCCCTCGCCGAGGTCGGCCCGGGCGGCCTCGCCGTGCTGCCGCTGCCCGCCGGCGGCCGCATGGCCGGCGCCTGCCTGATCGGCTGGGACCGCCCCCGCGACTTCGGCCCCGACGAACGCGCCCTGCTCACCGCCTGCGCCGGCCTCACCGGCCAGGCCCTGCTGCGCGCGCACGCCTTCGACGCCGAGCACGAGCTCGTCGGCATGCTCCAGCGCACCCTGCTGCCCCGCCGCCTGCCCCGGCTGCCCGGCGCGGTCGCCGTCGCCCGCTACCTGCCCACCACGGCCGGCCTGGAGGTCGGCGGCGACTGGTACGACGTGATCCCGCTCGCCGACAACCACGTCGCCCTCGTCATCGGTGACGTTCAGGGCCACAACGCGGGCGCCGCCACGCTGATGGGCCAGATGCGCACCGCGCTGCGCGCCTACGCCACCGAGGGCCACTCCCCGGACGTGGTCGTCGCCCACGCCAACCGGCTGCTGCTGGAGATGGAGACCGACCTCTTCGCCACCTGCGCCTACGTCGACGTCGACATGGAGCAGGGCACCGCCTGGTGCGTGCGGGCCGGGCATCTCCAGCCGGTGCTGCGGCACCCGGACGGCACCACCGAGATCGTTCAGGCGGAGGGCGGCCCGCCGCTCGGCGTGCTCGTGCAGGCGGAGTTCCCGATGACACCGCTCCGGCTCCAGCCCGGCACGGTGATCGCGCTGACCACCGACGGCCTGGTGGAGTCCGCCGACGCCGATCTCGACACCGGCATGGAGCGGCTGGCCCGCGGCCTGGCCGCCGCCGACCCCGCCCACCTCGGCCTGGTCGCCGACGCCCTGCTCAGCGGAGCCCACCGCGGCGACGACGTGGCCCTGCTGCTGGTGCGCTACGACGGCATGGCGGTACGGCCGCTGCGGGAGACCTGGACGGTGTGGCGGGTGCCGGAGGCGGTCCGGCACGCCCGCCGCTTCACCCGGCGCACGCTGCGCGTCTGGGGGGTCTCCCAGGACACCCTCGACACGGCCCTCCTCGTCGTCTCCGAGCTGGTCACCAACGCCCTGGTGCACACCGGCGGACCGGTCCGCCTCGACCTCAGCCTGATCAACCACCGGCTGCGGCTCGCCGTCGCCGACACCTCCCCGCGCAGCCCCGTGAAACCCACCAGCATCGGCTGGGAGGCCACCGGCGGCCGCGGCATCCTCCTGGTGGAGGCCGTCTCGGCGGCCTGGGGAACGGTACCGGTCAGCGGCGGCAAACAGGTCTGGGCCGACCTCGTCCCCACCGGCTGACCGGCAGGTCGTACCTCGTACCCACCGGCTGGCTGGCGCCCCTCGGCCGCGGCTTCGCCCCCCGGCACCGGCCCCTCGCCGGTACCCGCCGGCCCTGGCCCGCGGCTTCGCCCACCTGGCCTGCGGCTTCGCCCCCCCTGGCCCGCGGCTTCGCCCCCCGGGCCCCTCGCCCGCGGCTCGTCCCCGGCCGTCGACCATCGCGCTCGCCTGTGGCCCGGCCCCGGCTGCCGACCGGCCTCACCCGCGCCCCCGGCCGCCGACCAGCCCGAGCCCGCGCCCCCGCGGCCGACCAGCCCGCGCCCCCGCGGCCGACCCGCCACTCGGGTGCGCGTAGGGCCGTGCACGGCAGGTCGTGGTGGGCCTGCGGGCCGGGCCTGCCTAGGGTCGGTTGGCGTGTCGCACACCTTCGAAGAACTGGTCGCGAAGCAGCGCGCGGCCGAGGCCGCCCATGCCCAGGTCCAGGAACTGCGGGACGCCTACGGCCCGCCGGCCGAACGGCGGATGACCGGTGTCCAGTCGGGCACCTACGAGACCGCCCTGCGCGCCTGGCGGGACCTGGCCCGCGATCTGCAAACGGCGGTGAGCGAGTACGCCCGGCAGTCGGGCCGGCCCCGGCCCGAGATCGAGGCGGAGGTGGCACGCGCGGCGGCGGAGGACGAGGACTGACCCGCTGCCGGGCCGGGCCGCCGGCCCGCCGGTGGACGCCCGGCGCGCATCCGCCGGGCCGCGCCGGGTACCCGACGGCCATGAACACTGCCATGTACCAAGCGGCCGCGGGCGTTCAGGTCTTCGGATACGTCCTCATCCTGATCGCCGGGGTGGTCTGCGTCGTGGGACTGATCTGGGCCTTCCGGCTGGGCATCAGGGTGCGCGAGCGCGAACCGGCGCCGCCGCGGCCCGAGGAGCAGCCCACGATGCCGCCGTCCGGACCGGTCCACGAGACCCGCGAGGTCCGCGAGCCCGACGAGGTGCCCCGGGCCGCCGACGAGAGCGAACGCCTCACCCCGCACCAGCTCGGCGCCGCCGGCACCAAGCGCGCCGACGACCAGCGCCGCGCCCGCTGGTCGCCCGGCTCCAGCGGCTCGTTCGGCGGCGGAGGCGGCGGCCGGACCTGAGCCGGCGCTCCCGCGGTGGCGCCCGCCGCGGTGTTTGCCGGCTCCGCGACCCGGGGACCCGGTCAGGCACAGATCGTGCCCCCGGCCCGTCGCGGGCCCGGCGAACGGCTCCCGCAACGGGCGGGACGCAGAAGGAAGATGAGCGACGTGACCCCGCATGACGACAGCGAGAAACCGGCCATGGCGCACGGGGAGACGGGCTGGGCGAAAGCCCGCCGTCGCCGGGACCGGAGCATCCGTACCTGCCTGCCCGCCGTCCTGGACCGCACCTCGGCGCAGCAGCAGGATACGGCGGCCGGTGACACCATCGTGCGCGGCGAGGACTGAACGCCCGGACCCCGGCCCCCACGCCCCCGTCCGGCGAACCGCCATCGACCCAGAGCCACCGTCCAGCGAGACGAACTGAGTGCCGATCCGGCCCGCGCCAGGGCCGGCTCGGCACTCAGGCGCGGCTCTTGGCGAGCAGTTCCAGGATCTCCGCGGTCGTGCCGGTCTCGCCGAGCCGCGGGAAGATCCGCTCGACGCTGTTGGCGTGCGCCTCGGCGTCGGCGTCGGCCATGGCGTCCGTGGCGAGGGTGACGTGGTAGCCGTGAGCGTAGGCGTCCCGGGCGGTGGACTCCACGCCGATGCTGGTGGCGATCCCGGTCAGCACGATCTGCGTGATGCCCCGGCGGCGCAGCTGGTCGTCCAGGCCGGTGCCGTGGAAGGCGCTCCAGTTGTGCTTGGTGACGCGGATGTCGCCGGGGTGTCCGGACAGTTCGTCGACGATGACGTCCCAGCCCTCGGGGAAGGCGAGCCCGCGTGGCCCGCGCTCGGTGCGGCCGGGGACGGCGTCCGCCCCGTCCGGCGCGAAGGTGACCCGGACCAGGGCCACGGGCAGGCCGTGGGCGCGGAAGGCACCGGCGAGTTCCGCGGTGCGGGAGACGACGTCCGGGCCCGGGCAGGGCTGGGTGGGCATGGCCACGATGCCGTTCTGGAGGTCGATCGCGACGAGGGCGGTACGGGGGTCGAGCGTGCTGAGCGCCATGCAGGATCAGGCCTTTCGCGGGGTCGGCCGGCCGAGGGAACGGTCCGGCGGTGTCGTCGCCGGCAGCAGCGCGGAGCCGGCGAGCACGAACAGGGCCAGGCCGTGCGGCCCGGCCGTGCCGGCGCGGTGCGGGAAGAACGCGGTGGTGGCGGCGGACGCGCCCAGCCGCCGGGGCAGGGCCGCGTGTCGCTGACGTCGCGCCCGGTGAGCCTCGTCATCACGGCTGCGACAGCCGTTCCATCAGCTCCAGTGCCGCGAGGACCGTCTGCCGCTCCTCCTCGGTGTAGCGATCCTGGAAGGCGCGGGCCAGCCACTCCTCGCGCACCTGCCGGTTCCCCTCGACGCGGGCCCGGCCGGCGTCGGTCAGCGTGACCAACTGGCGGCGGCCGTCGTCGGGGTCGGGGGCGCGGCGGATCAGCGCGTGCTGCTCCAGGGCTGCCAGCGTGGCGGCCATGGACTGCGGGCGCACCCCCTCGGCGGCCGCGAGCGCGCTGGCCGTGGCCGCGCCGTGCTTGCCGACCAGGGTGAGCGCCGACTCCTGCGAGGGGCTGAGGTCGGCGTCCTGTGCCACCTCCCGGATACGGCGCCGCAGCCGGCTGAAGACCACACGCAGGTCACGCGCGGCACGGGCGGCGGAATCGGAGATGTCGGCCATGACCGTCACGCTACGACCGACAGCGGAGACTGTCCAGTTCTGGCTGTTCAGTTTTGCCTGTCTATTTGCCGGGTACTCGCCCGCCCTCGGACAGCCAGCACGTCGGTGAACCCAAGGAGCCCAGATGACCCCTCCGGACATGTCCGGCCTGGAGGCGGCCCTGCGCGCCGAGGTGGACGGCGAAGTCCGCTTCGACGCGGGCAGCCGCGGCGCCTATGCCACGGACGGTTCGAACTACCGGCAGGTCCCGCTGGGCGTCGTCGTCCCCCGCACCGTCGAGGCGGGGGCGCGGGCGCTGTCGGTGTGCGCACGCTTCGACGCCCCCGTGCTCTCCCGCGGTGGCGGCACCAGCCTTGCCGGCCAGTCGACCAACACGGCAGTGGTGATCGACTGGAGCAAGTACTGCACCAAGGTGCTCTCCGTCGACCCGGCGGCGCGCACCTGCGTGGTGGAACCCGGCATCGTCCTGGACGAACTCAACCGCCGGCTTTCCCGGTACCGGCTCCAGTTCGGCCCGAAGCCGTCCACCCACAGCCACTGCGCGCTCGGCGGCATGATCGGCAACAACTCCTGCGGCGCCTCCGCCCAGGCCTACGGCAAGACCGTCGACAACGTCCGCCGTCTGGAGATCCTCACCTACGACGGGCAGCGCGCCTGGGTCGGCCCCACCCCGCCCGACGAACGCGCCCGGATCATCGCCGGCGGCGGCCGGCTCGGCGAGCTCTACGCCGGCCTCGACCGCATCGCCACCCAGTACCTGGCCGACATCCGCCGCGGCTTCCCCGAGATCCCCCGCCGCGTCTCCGGCTACAACCTGGACTCCCTGCTGCCCGAGAACGGCTTCGACGTGGCCAAGGCGCTCGTCGGCAGCGAGGGCACCCTGGTCACCGTCCTGCGCGCCGAACTCGACCTCGTGCCCGTGCCGCCGTACCAGTCCCTGCTGGTCCTCGGCTACGACGACATCTGCGCCGCCGCCGACGACGTGCCCCGCCTGCTGGAGCACTGCTCGCCCACCCAACTGGAGGCCCTGGACGGGCGCATGGCCCAGCTGATGCGCGAGGAGGGCGCCTACCTGGACTCGCTGGACGTCCTGCCCGAGGGCGACAGCTGGCTGATGGTGCAGTACAGCGGGGACAGCCAGGACGACGTCGACGAACAGGCGCACGCGCTGCTGCGCGCCATCGGCCGCGCCGAGAAGGACGCGAACGTCGCCTTCTCCGACGACCCCGCCCGCGAGGAGAAGATGCTCAAGGCCCGCGAGGCCGGACTCGGCGTGACCGCCCGCCCACCGGACGACCGCGAGACCTGGGAGGGCTGGGAGGACTCCGCCGTACCGCCCGAACGGCTCGGCGACTACCTGCGCGACCTCAAGCGGCTGTTCGAGGAGTTCGACTACGACCACCCGTCCCTGTACGGGCACTTCGGGCAGGGCTGCGTCCACACCCGCATCCCCTTCGGGCTGAAGACCGCCGAGGGCGTGGCCGGCTTCCGGCGGTTCGTGGAACGCGCCGCCGACCTCGTCGCCTCCTACGGCGGCTCCCTCTCCGGCGAGCACGGCGACGGCCAGGCCCGGGGCGAGCTGCTCACCCGGATGTTCGGCGAACGGCTCGTCACCGCGTTCGGTGAGCTGAAGGCGCTCTTCGACCCCGGCAACCGGATGAACCCCGGCAAGGTCGTCCACCCCGACCCCGTCGACGGGCAACTGCGGCTCGGTCCCGGCTGGCGGCCGGCCACCCCTGCCACCCACTTCGGTTTCCCCGAGGACGACCACTCCTTCAACCGCGCGGTGATGCGCTGCGTCGGCATCGGCAACTGCCGCAGCCACTCGGGCGGCGTCATGTGCCCCTCGTACCGGGCCACGCGGGAGGAGGAACACTCCACCCGCGGCCGGGCCCGGCTGCTGTTCGAGATGCTCGACGGGCACGCGGACTCCGCGATCGAGGACGGCTGGCGCTCCACCGCCGTGCACGACGCTCTCGACCTCTGCCTGGCCTGCAAGGGATGCAAATCCGACTGCCCGACCGGCGTCGACATGGCCACCCTCAAGGCGGAGTTCCTCTCCCACCACTACGCCGGCCGCGTCCGTCCCGCCGCCCACTACTCCCTGGGCTGGCTCCCGGTGTGGGCGCGCCTGAGCCGTCTCGCCCCCTCCCTGGTCAACTCGGCCCTGCACGCGCCCGGTCTGGCCCGCCTGGGCAAGCGGCTGGCCGGCGTCGACGCCGCCCGCCCCGCGCCCGTGTTCGCCGAGGAGTCCTTCCTGCGGTGGTGGCGGGCGCGCGGCCGGGACGAGCCCGACCCGGCCGACCCGCGCACCGTCGTGCTGTGGCCCGACACCTTCAGCACCTACTTCCATCCCTCGATCGCGAAGTCGGCCGTGCGGGTCCTGGAGGACGCCGGCTTCCGGGTCGCCGTCCCCACCCGGCCCGTCTGCTGCGGCCTGACCTGGATCTCCACCGGCCAACTCCCGGTGGCCAAGAAGGTGTTGCGCCACACCCTCGGCGTGCTGCGCCCCTACCTGGAGGCCGGCACCCCGGTCGTCGGCCTGGAGCCCTCCTGCACGGCCGTGTTCCGCGCCGACGCCCCGGAGCTGCTGCCCGGCGACCAGGACGTGGAGCGGCTCGCCGGGCAGACCCGCACCTTCGCCGAACAACTGGTCCACCACGCCCCCGACGACTGGCGGCCACCGCAGCCGACCCGGCGGGCCACCGTGCAGACCCACTGCCACCAGCACGCCATCATGAAGTTCGACGCCGACCGCGAACTGATGCGCCGCGCCCACCTCGACGCCGAGGTGCTCGACGAGGGCTGCTGCGGCCTGGCCGGCAACTTCGGCTTCGAACGCGGCCACCACGAGGTGTCCATGGCCGTCGCGGAACAGGGCGTCCTGCCCGCCGTGCGCGCAGCCGCCCCGGACAGCCTGGTCCTCGCCGACGGCTTCAGCTGCCGCACCCAGATCGAGCAGGGCGGCACCGGCCGCCGCGCCCTGCACCTCGCCGAGGTCCTCGCCCTCGCCCTCGACGGCAACCTGCCCAGCGACCACCCCGAGCGGCTCGCCGACCGCCCCGCCGGGCCCTCCCGTACGACCCGCTGGGCGACGACCGCCTCCGCCGCCGCCCTCGCCCTGGGTGCCGCGGGGGCCGTGGGCGCGCTGCGGCAGCAGAGGCGGTGACCATGAGCGACCAGCCGGCCGTCGAGGCCGTGGACACCGCCGTCTACACCGTGCCCACCGACGCCCCCGAGGCGGACGGCACGCTCGCCTGGGACAAGACGACCCTGGTCCTGGTCACCGCCCGCGCGGGCACCGCCACCGGGCTCGGTTACACCTACGCGCCCGCCGCCACCGCCCACGTCGTCCGCGAACTGCTCGCCGGCACCGTCACCGGCTGCTCCGCGTACGACGTGCCGCGCGCCAACGAGCGCATGGGCCGGGCCGTGCGCAACGCCGGACGGCCCGGCGTCGCCGCGCAGGCGATCGCCGCCGTCGACATCGCGCTGTGGGACCTCAAGGCGCGCCTGCTCGGTCTGCCCCTGGTCCGCCTGCTGGGCGCCGCCCACGACCACGTCCCCGTCTACGGCAGCGGCGGCTTCACCACCTACGACACCGCGCAACAGGAACGCCAGCTGCGCGGCTGGACCGAGGAACAGGGCATCCCCCACGTCAAGATCAAGATCGGGGAGTCGTGGGGCGCCCGGCAGTACCGCGACCTGGAACGTGTCGCCCGGGCACGGGCCACCATCGGCGACACCGCCGAGCTGTACGTCGACGCCAACGGGGGCTACACCGGCGGGCAGGCCGTACGCATCGCGGACGCGCTCGCCGACCAGGGCGTCACCTGGTTCGAGGAACCCGTCTCCTCCGACCATCTGACCACCCTCGCGGACATCCGCCGCCGGACCCCGATCGACGTCACCGCCGGCGAATACGGCTACACCCTCCCGTACTTCGAGCACATGCTGGCCGCCGGAGCCGTCGACTGCCTCCAGGCCGACGTCACCCGGTGCGGCGGCATCACCGTCTGGCTGCGGGCCGCCGCACTCGCCCACGCGCGCGGCATCGACGTCTCCGGGCACTGCGCGCCCCACGCCCACGCCCACGTGGCCGCCACCGTGCCCAACCTGCGCCATCTGGAGTGGTTCCACGACCACGTCCGCATCGAACGGCTCCTGTTCGACGGCGTCCTCGATCCCGGCGGCGGCAGCATCACGCCGGGCGCCGACGGGGCACCGGGCCTCGGCCTGACCCTCGTGGCGGAGCGGGCGGCGCCCTACCGGGTGGAGTGACACACACCGTGCACGCAAGAGGAGTAAGGACCATGCCCCCCACCGTCGTCATCACCGGCGCCAGCGCCGGCATCGGCCGCGCCACCGCCCGTCTGTACGCCCGGCGCGGCGCCGAGGTCGTCCTGGTCGCGCGCGGCGAGGGCGGCCTGGAAGCGGCGGCCGACGAGGTCGCGGCGCTCGGCGGACGGCCCCTGGTGCAGGTGGCCGACGTGGCCGACCCGGCGCAGCTGGAGGCCGCCGCCGAAGCCGCGGAAAAGACGTTCGGCCCCATCGACGTATGGATCAACTGCGCGTTCTCCACGGTGTTCGCGCCGTTCGAGGAGATCACCCCCGAGGAGTTCAAGCGGGCCACGGAGGTGACCTACCTCGGCTTCGTCAACGGCACCCGCACCGCGCTGAAGCGGATGATGCCCCGCGACCGCGGAACGATCGTGCAGGTCGGCTCCGCGCTCGGGGAGCGGTCGGTGCCGCTCCAGTCGGTGTACTGCGGAGCCAAGCACGCCATCAACGGCTTCACCTCCTCCCTGCGCACGGAACTGCTGCACCGCGGCAGCAACGTGCACATCACCGTCGCCCAGATGCCCGGCGTCAACACCCCCCAGTTCGAATGGGTCCGCTCCCGGCTCTCCCGGCACCCGATGCCGGTCGCGCCGTTCTACCAGCCCGAGGTAGCCGCGCGGGGCGTGCTTTACGCCGCCGACCACCCGCGGCGCAAGCAGTACTACATCGGCGCCACCACGGTCGCCACCCTCTGGGCGAACCGGCTCACCCCGGCCCTCCTCGACCGCTACCTGGCCCGCACCGGCTACGACTCCCAGCAGACCGACCGCATCCCGCCCGTAGGCGTGGACAACCTCTTCGCACCGGTGGACCGGGAACCCGCCGACGACCAGGGCGCCCACGGCTCCTTCGACGACAGCGCGCACGCCCGCTCCTGGCAGGAGACCCTGCTCCGGCACCCCGCGGCCACCGCCCTCGGCGCGGGCGCCGCCCTGCTGGGCACGGTACGCGGCCTGCGCCGCCTCACCGGGCGAGCCGCATAGGCTGACGGGGTGCGCCTCCTCCTCATGTCCGACACGCACCTGCCCAAGCGGGCCAAGCGGCTCCCCGAGCAACTGCTCGCCGAACTCCCGCACGCGGACGTCGTCCTCCACGCCGGGGACTGGGTCGACACCGCCACCCTCGACCTGCTGGAGAGCCGCAGCCGCCGGCTGATCGGCGTGTACGGCAACAACGACGGCCCGGACCTGCGCGCCCGGCTCCCCGAGGTGGCGTACGCCGAGCTGGGCGGCCTGCGCTTCGGAGTCGTCCACGAGACCGGCCCCGCCCAGGGCCGCGAGGCCCGCTGTGCCGCCCGCTTCCCCGACCTGGACGTGCTGGTCTTCGGGCACAGCCACATCCCCTGGGACACCACCGGCCCCGGCGGCCTGCGCCTGCTCAACCCCGGCTCCCCGACCGACCGCCGCCGCCAGCCCCACTGCACCTACCTCACGGCCACGGTCGCCGGCGGAACGCTCACCGACGTGACCCTGCACCGCCTGCCCCAGCGCGGGTGATCACCTGTGCGAGGATGCCGGAATGATCTCCCACGCCGGCATACCGCACGTCGTACCCGCAGGTCGCATGGCCGGTCAGGCGCAGCCCGTCCTCGCCCTGCCCCACGGCCGGGAGCTGCGGCCCTGGCGGCCCGCGGACGCCGACGCGCTGGTCGCCGCCGGGCAGGACCCCGCGATCCGGCGGTGGAACCTGTTCCGCGTGGCCGACCGCGCCGAGGCCCGCACCCGGATCGACCGCATGCACGAGCGGTGGCGGGCCGAGACCGGCGCCGTGTGGGCCGTAGCGCGGCCGGGCGGTCCGGCCGTCGGGCTCATCGGGCTCAACGACGTCGACCTCGCGGGCGGCGGGGCGGAGCTCGTCTACTGGCTGCTGCCCGAGGCGCGCGGCGGCGGTGTAGCCGTCGCGGCGACCCGGCGGCTCGCCCGTTGGGCGCTGGCCGACCTGGGCCTGCACCGCCTGCGGCTGTGCCACTCGACGGCCAATCCCGCGTCCTGCCGGGTGGCCGAGAAGGCCGGTTTCACCTTCGAGGGCACCCAGCGCAGCGCCCTGCTGCACGCCGACGGCTGGCACGACCAGCACCTGCACGCACGCGTGGCCGGAGACCCCGAGTAGCGCGCGCAGGGCAGTGCCGGCCGGGTGCCCCGAAGACGAGCCTCAGACCACCGCCCGCGGATGGATCGCCCCGCTCGTCCTGCTGAGCGGTGCCCCCGTGCCACCCCATCGCAGGGCCACGATCTCCGCCGCCACCGACACCGCCACCTCCTCCGGCGTACGGGCCCCGAGGTCCAGGCCGACCGGGGAGCGCAGACGGGCCAGTTCGGAGTCGCCGAGGCCGGACTCGACCAGGCGGCGGAGCCGGTCGTCGTGGGTGCGCCGGCTGCCCATCGCCCCGATGTAGGCCGCCGGGCGCCGCAGCGCCTCCCGCAGCACCGGTACGTCGAACTTGGGGTCGTGGGTCAGGACGCAGATCACCGTCCGCTCGTCGGTGCGCGTGCCGCGCAGATACCGGTGCGGCCAGTCCACGACGACCTCCACGCCCTCCGGGAACCGGCTGGGCGTGGCGAACACCGGCCGGGCGTCGCACACGGTCACCCGGTACCCGAGGAAGTCCCCGAGCCGGGCCACGGCGGCGGCGTAGTCGATCGCGCCGAACACCAGCATGCGCGGCGGCGGCGCGAAGGACTGGAGAAACACCGTGACGGTGTCCTCGCGCCGCTCCCCGTGCGGCCCGTAGTGCCGCAGGCCGGTCACCCCGAGGGCGAGTTCGCCGCGCGCGTCGGCGGCGACGGCCACGTCGAGCCCCCGGGTGCCCAGACTCCCGGCGGCCGTCCGCGGCCACACGGCGAGGGTGGCCCCGCGCGGCGCCGGCCCGTCGACCACCGTGGCCACGGTGACCGGCTCACCGCCCGCGACGGACGCGGTGACCGCGCCGAACACCGGATCCCGGGCCGGCGTCACCGGCCGCACCAGGACGGTGATCTCACCGCCGCAGGTGAGCCCGACCGCGAAGGCGTCGTCGTCGGTGTAGCCGAACGTCTCCAGGCGCACCGCGCCGGTCTCCACCACCTCCTGGGCCAGCTCGAACACCGCGCCCTCCACGCAGCCCCCCGACACGCTGCCGACCACCTCGCCGTCCGGGCCGACCGCCAGCGCGGCCCCGGGCCCGCGCGGGGCGCTGTGGCTGACCGCGACGACCGTGGCCAGCCCGAACGGCAGCCGGGCGGCGTACCACCGGTCCAGTACGGCGAGAATCTCACGCATCGTCCGCTCCTCGGCTCAACCCCCGCCACGGGCTCTCGTTGAACGTTAATCCGTTGGCGTCGAGGCCGCCCTTCTGCTGCACTGCACCGGTCGAGTTCCCGAGCGAACCAGGAGCGAAGATGCGCACTGCGTCCATGTCCACCCCGGTAGGAATGGCCCCCTCTCTCAAGGACATGACGCTTCGTGCACTTGCTCAATCTGGGAATCCTCGCGCACGTCGACGCAGGTAAGACCAGCCTGACCGAACGGCTGCTGCACACCGCAGGAGTGATCGACGAGATCGGCAGCGTCGACGCCGGCAGCACCACCACCGACACCCTGGCGCTGGAGCGGCAGCGCGGGATCACCATCAAGTCCGCCGTCGTGTCGTTCCCGCTCGACGGCGTCACCGTCAACCTCATCGACACCCCCGGTCACCCGGACTTCATCGCCGAGGTGGAGCGGGTGCTCGGCGTGCTCGACGGCGCCGTCCTGGTCGTCTCCGCCGTGGAGGGCGTCCAGGCGCAGACCCGCGTGCTGATGCGCACCCTGCGCCGGCTGCGCATCCCCACCCTGGTCTTCGTCAACAAGATCGACCGGCGCGGCGCCCGGGACACGGCCGTGCTCCGCCAGATGGCGCAGCGGCTGGCCGTACCGCTCGTCCCGATGGGGACGGCCACCGGGCTCGGCACGCGCGCCGCCCGCTTCCGGCCCGGACTCGGCCCGGCCGCGCTGGAGGCGCTGGCGGACCGGGACGACGGCCTGCTCGCCGCCTATCTCGACGGCGGCGTCCCAGGGCGCCGGCTGCGCGGCGCCCTGACCGCCCAGACCCGGAATGCGTCGGTCCACCCGGTGTACTTCGGCTCCGCCATCACCGGCGCCGGCGTACCGGAGCTGATCGGCGGGATCGAACGGCTGCTGCCGGCCGCCGCCGGCGACCCGGACGGCCCCCTGTCGGGCACGGTCTTCAAGGTCGAGCGCGGGCCGGCCGGGGAGAAGGTGGCCTACGCCCGCCTCTTCTCCGGCACCCTGCGCATCCGCGACCGGATCCTGTTCGGGGACGGCCGCCGGGGCCCAGGCGACGAGGGCCGCGTCACCGCGCTCGGCGTCTTCGACCGGGGCACCGACAGCCGGGCCGACAGCGCCCGCGCGGGCCGGATCGTCAAGGTGTGGGGCCTCGGCGGCATCCGGATCGGTGACGCGATCTGGGGGTCCCCCCGCGGTGCCTCCCGCTCGAGCGAAGCCGAGCGTGGGGGAGTGCCGGGACGGTCGTACGAGCATCACTTCGCGCCGCCCACCCTGGAGACGATCGTCGTCCCCGGGCCCGGCACGGACCGGCGCTCCCTGCACCTCGCGCTCACCCAGCTCGCCGAACAGGACCCGCTCATCGGCGTCCGCCACGACGAGCTGCGGGGGGAGACGTCCGTGTCGCTCTACGGCGAGGTGCAGAAGGAGGTCGTCCAGGCGACCCTCGCCGACGAGTACGGCCTGGACGTCACCTTCCGGGAGACGACGACCCTGTGTATCGAACGGCCGGTCGGTACCGGGCACGCCGTGGAGTTCAACAAGAAGGAACCGAACCCCTTCCTCGCCACCGTCGGCCTGCGTGTCGACCCCGCCCCGCCGGGCGCGGGCGTGGACTTCCGGCTGGAGGTGGAGCTCGGTTCGATGCCGTACGCCTTCTTCAAGGCCGTCGAGGACACCGTCCGGGAGACGCTCGGCCAGGGGCTGCACGGCTGGCAGGTCACCGACTGCACGGTCACCATGACCCACTCCGGCTACTCGCCCCGGCAGAGCCACGCGCACCAGCGCTTCGACAAGAGCATGTCGAGCACCGGCTACGACTTCCGGGGCCTGACCCCGCTGGTCCTGGTCGACGCGCTGCGCCGGGCCGGCACCCTGGTGCACGAACCGGTGCACCGCTTCCGCCTGGAGGCGCCGGCCGACACGCTCGGCGTGCTGCTGCCGGTGCTGGCCCGGCTCGGCGCGGTCGCGGAGACCACCGGCACGCACGCCACGGCCTGTGTGCTGGAGGGCACGGTGCCGGCCGCCCGGGTGCACGCGCTGGAGCAGCGGCTGCCGGGGCTGACCCGGGGTGAGGGTGAACTGGAGACGGCCTTCGACCACTACGCGCCGGTGACCCGTGGCACGGTCCCTGAGCGGCCGCGCACCGACCACAACCCGCTGAACCGCAAGGAGTACCTGCTGAGCGTGACCCGCCGGGTGGGGGAGTGAGCGGCTGAGCTGACTACTAGTCAACTTACTGATGAGTCAGAAGCTATTGACGCTCTCCGGACATCGCCGGACTGTGGTGGACATGGCGAATATCCGGGTGCGTCTACTGGCTGTTCTGGTCGTCCTCAGTGGATCCCTGACGGTGGCGGGCGCCCCGCCCGCCACCGCCGCCACCCCCTCCGACTCCCTCTGGTTCGACGGAGCCCCGCTGACCGTGCGGGGCGGCCGGTTCACCGACGGCCAGGGCCGGGAGATCGTCCTGCGCGGCTACAACGTCTCCGGCGAGACCAAACTGGAGGAGCACGGCGGCCTGCCCTTCGCCTCGGTCGCCGACGCCCGGAGGTCCGCGGCCGCGCTGCGCGCTCTCGGCGGCGGCAACGCGGTCCGCTTCCTGCTCTCCTGGGCGCACGCCGAACCCGTACGCGGCCAGGTGGACACCGCCTACCTGGCCGCCGCCACCGAACAGATCCGCGCGTTCCTGGACGCGGGCATCCGGGTCCACCCCGACTTCCACCAGGACCTGTACTCCCGGTACCTGTTCCACACCGGCAGCTGGTACACCGGCGACGGCGCCCCCAAGTGGGCTGTGGACGCGGGAAGTTACCCGAAGGAGTCGTGCGGCATCTGTCTCTTCTGGGGCCAGAACATCACCGGGAACGCGGCCGTGCAGAAGGCCCAGTACGACTTCTGGCACAACTCCCACGGCCTGCAGGACGCCTTCCTCGCCACCGCCGAGACGGCCATGACGTACGTGCGACAGCACCTGAGCGCCGAGGAGTTCGCCGGCATCGCCGGCTTCGACCCGTACAACGAGCCCTACGCGGGCGGTTACGACTCCGGACAGACCTCCCGCGCCTGGGAACGCGATCAGCTCTGGCCGTTCTACGTGCGGTTCCGCGCCCGCATGGATGCCGCCGGCTGGCAGCACAAGCCCGCCCTCGTCGAGCCGAACCTCTTCTGGAACGCCAACATCTCCACCCAGAAGCAGGAGGGCGGCCTGCTGGACGCGGGCACGCTCGGCCCGGGGTACGCCTTCAGCACCCACTTCTACGACCAGAAGGCCATCTCCGGGATCCTGATGTGGGGCAAGGCGGCCGACGGCCAGTACGCGGCCGACTTCGCCGCCGTCCGCGACCGCGCCTTCGCCGCCGGCACCGCCGCCCTGGTCAGCGAGTTCGGCCACCCCCTGTCCGGCACGGTCTCCGACAAGGCGCCGACCGTCCTGAAGGCCATGTACCAGGCCCTCGACTCGCGCCTTCCCGGCGCGAGTTGGTGGACGAAACCGGCCGCCTCCGGCCCGGTGCTGTCCGGCACCCAGTGGCAGTGGGACCTCTACAACGGCCGCCACCACGAGCTGATGAACGGCAACCCCGACAAGGTGCTCACCGCCGGCGACGCCTGGAACGACGAGGACCTGTCCGCGGTACGGCTCGACGACTCCGGGAACGTCACCCTGCGCCAGGACGCCCGTCTCCTGGACCGCGTCTATCCGAGCGCCACGGCCGGCACCACGCTCGCCTTCACCTACGAGGACCGCTCCCGCGACGGCTCCACCACCCTCACCTGGAACCCGGTGCCGAGTTCCCTGCCGAACGTGGCGAAACTGGTCGGCTCGGGCCAGTACGGCGTGCTGGTGTGGCGCTCCGGCGACGGCACCGCGCCCACCGAACTGCACCTGCCGGCGTCCTTCCCCACCGCCGCGACCACGGTCGTCTCCGACCTCGGCACGGTCCACGCCCCGCCCGCCCCCACCTCCGCCGCCCCGGTCGCCGTGGCCCCGGAGCCGGGCGGCACCGGCAGCCGCCGGCTGCTGCTCGGCGACGCGGACTCCGGTGTGCTGCACTACGCGCTGGTGACCAACGGGGCGACGGCGCCGTCGGCGGACCTGCTCACCGCGGCGAAGGCCGAGCTGGCCGCGTGGGCGGCGGCCCGCTTCCGACCGTGAGGTGGCCTCCGGAGTGAGTGGGGGCACCCCGGAGGCCACGGTCCGTCGGCCGTCAACTGCCGCTCGGGCCCGTCCAGTCGGCCTGCACATGCCCCAGCCGGACGCGCTGCGGGTGGTCACCGACCGGGACCGACGCCACCTTCCGGCCGGTGGCGAAGTCGATCGCCGTCACCTGGTCGGCGCCACTCTCGGAGACGATGCAGTCCTTGCCGTCCCCGCTGACGGTCGCCCAGTACGGCTTGGACGCCGCAACCAGCGGGCCCTCCTGGAGCGAGGCCCGGTCGACCACGGCCGCGTAGTCGTCCATGGTGCCCGCGACGCACAGCTTGGTGCCCTCGGGATTCATCGAAATGCCGTGGTGGCGCGAGTCGTTGACCCAGGTCGTGCGGTCCTCGCTGGTCGCCGGGTTCTTCGGCAGGGTCTTCAGCCGGGTGATCTTGTCGGTGGCGACGTCGTACTCCAGGAAGCCGTTGAAGAAGGACACCTGGAAGTACAGCTTGGACTCGTCGGGGGAGAACACGGCCGGGCGGACCGCGTCGGAGAAGTCCTTCAGCCCGAAGGCGTCCAGCCGCTGCCGCATGTCGACGACCTTGACCTGCTTGTACGTCGTCGCGTCCACGACCGTGATGTGCCGGTCGCCCTTGGTCCAGTCCCAGCCCGGGTCGTCCAGGGCGGTGTTGACGTCACCGATGGACATGTTCCAGATGTACTTGCCGTCCCCGGTGAAGACGTTCTCGTGCGGCTTGTCGCCGGTCGCGAACGACCCCAGCTGCCTGCCGGTGCCGATGTCCAGCACATGCACGGTGTTCGCGGTCGAGGCGGAGACCGCCACCCGGGTGCCGTCCGGGGAGACCGCCATGTGGTCGGCCCGGTAACCGGCCACCGCAAAACGCCAGTTGATCTTCCCGCCGGCCAGGTCGATGGAGACGACGTCCGCGAAACTCGGCCGGGACACCACGACCGACCTGCCGTCCGGGGTGGAGTACATGTCGTCGGCGAACTGGTCGTGGCCCTCGCCGACGCTGTTGCGGATCGCCTGGAAGTAGATCCACTTGATCGGATCCGCGTTGATCTCCGCCATCCGCGCGTCCTTGTCGGGGATGACGTTGATCCGGCCGATCTTCGCGAAGTCGCCGGAGGAGCGGATCACATCGGCGGTGCCGTCCCAGTTGTTGCCGACGAACAGCACCTCGCGCAGGCCGTCGGGGGCGGCTGAGCCCGCGTTGGCGGCGGTCGCCGGGGCGGCGGCAGTCAGGACGAGGGCGGCGGCCACGGAGCACAGGTGCCTGGTTCTGGAGGCAGCCATGACGGCTCTCTTTCCTCGGGGAAAACTGAACACGTGCGCATTCACAGTGAACTTACTGAAAAGTAAGGAGGGGGCGGCCTTCTCGACAAGATGTGTGCACGACAAGATTGGGTGACCGGTGGGGTGACGGAGGGGGAGACGTGGGGGGCAGGCTCAGGGCGCCGACGGGGCGCTACGGCGGCCGGTCCGCCGAGGAACGGCAGGCCGAGCGGCGCCGCCGCTTCCTGGACGCGGCACTGCGGCTGTTCGGCGACACGCCCGGATACCGGGGCACCACGGTGGCCGCCCTGAGCCAGGCCGCCGGTCTGTCCACGCGCCAGTTCTACGAGGAGTTCCGCACCCTGGAGGACGTCCTCGCCGCCCTGCACCTCCAGGTCAACGGCTGGGCCGAACAGGCCGTCCTGGACGCGCTCGGCGACGCCGACGGCCTGCCGCTGGCCGAGCGCGCCACCGTCCTCTTCCGGGCCTACGCCCGCGGTGTCACCTCCGATCCGCGGCGCATCCGGATCGCCTTCGTGGAGATCATCGGCGTCAGCCGCCGCCTGGAGGAGCAGCGCCTCGCCCGCCGGGCCCGCTGGGTCGACCTGATCCGCGCCGAGGCGGACGCGGCCGTGGCCCGCGGGGAGGCTGCGCCGCGCGACTACCGCCTCGCGGCCACCGCCTTCATCGGCAGCGTCAACGGACTGCTGCACGACTGGACCGCCGGCTGGGTGGACGCCACGCTGGACGAGGTGGTGGACGAGCTGGTCCGGCTGCTGCTGGGCATCCTCCGGCCGGAGGGCTGGCGTCCGCAGGAGACCTGAAAACGCGGCCGGGGAGCCGGACCGCCCAGGTCGGCGGGGGTACGGCCCGTTCGGCGCGCGGGATCGGGCCCGAGCTGGTCTGCTGGTGCGGGGGACCGTCGTACCCGTACTCCGGAGAGACCCATGAGTACCTATCGAGTCGCGCAGGTGACCGCCGCGGGCGGCCCGTTCGAGCTGGTCGAGCGCGAGGTGCCGCAGCCGGGGCCCGGCCAGGTGCGCATCGCCGTCGAGGCGTGCGGGATCTGCCACAGCGACGCCTTCTTCGTGACCGCCGGGCTGCCGGGCATCACGTTCCCGGAGGTGCCCGGACACGAGATCGCCGGGCGGATCGCGGCGCTCGGCGAGGGCACGCAGGACTGGGGCTGGCAGGTCGGTGACCGGGTGGCGGTCGGCTGGTTCGGCGGCAGCTGCGGCCACTGCCGGCCCTGCCGCGAAGGCGACTTCATCGTGTGCCCGAATCTGAAGGTTCCCGGCTGGGCCTACGACGGCGGCTTCGCCGAGCAGCTGATCGCCCCCGTCGACGCCCTGGCCCGGATCCCCGAGGGGCTCGCGGCGACCGACGCCGGACCCATGGCGTGCGCGGGTGTCACGACGTACAACGGACTGCGGCGCAGTTCCGCCCGGCCGGGGGACCTGGTCGCGGTGCTCGGCATCGGCGGCCTCGGCCACCTCGGCGTGCAGTACGCGGTGGCGATGGGCTTCGAGACCGTGGCGATCGCCCGGGGCGCCGAGAAAGCCGACTTCGCCAAGCAGCTGGGCGCCCACCACTACGTCGACAGCACCTCCGGGGCCCCGGTGGCCGAGGCGCTGCAGTCCCTCGGCGGGGCCCGGGCGGTGCTGGCGACCGCGGGCAATTCCGAGGCGATCACGGCGACCGCGGACGGTCTCGCGCCGCGCGGGGAACTGGTCGTCATCGGTGCGTCTCCCGAGCCCCTGGGCATCAGCCCGGTCCAGCTCCTCATGAGCGCCAACGTGGTCCGCGGCCACCCGTCCGGCACCGCGCAGGACGTGGAGGACACCATGGCGTTCAGCGCCCTGCACGGGATCCGCCCGATGACCGAGACGGTGCCGCTGGCGCGGGCGGGAGAGGCGTACGACAAGATGCTCTCCGGCACCGCCCGCTTCCGCATGGTGCTGACCACCGGCTGAGTCCGGGCGATCCGGGCCGGCGGCCGGATGCCCCGGTGGCTCTGCTTACCGGCCGGACGCCTCGGAGGCTCTGTCCACCGGCCGGAGGCCGGGACCCGGCATCGCCGGCTTCCCCACGGTGCCGACCACCGGCCGAGTCGGGCGAGGGCGCCGTGCGCCGGCTGCCGTGGGCCGGGATGATCAGCCGTCCAGCCGGTCCAGCGCGGCGAGCACGGGGGCGGACAGCAGCAGGACGTCGCTGTCCCGTGCCGCGTCGAGCAGGTCCTCGGTCAGCCGCCCGATCAGGCGCCGCGCCAGGTCCACCACCCGCAGCAGCTTTCCGGCGCCGCTGGTGCTGCGGTGCAGCCTCCGGCCGCGCGAGGACCGGAGTTCCGCCAGCGGGTCCACCGGCAGCGCGTGGAACCGCACCCCGGAACCGGCCACCAGCGGCTCGAAACGGTCGTGCGTGACCAGGGTGACCTCGTGCCCGGCCAGGCCGAGCCGGTGCCCCAGCCCGGTGTAGGGGGCGGCATCGCCCCGGGATCCCGCCGTCATGATGGCAACCCGCACGACGGCCAGTATGGCGGGTCCGCGCTCGGCAGCGCCGCAACACCCCGTCGTCCACGGGCGGCGGGCGGCTCGGCCGACCAGGCCTGGACGTACACCTCCCGCAAGGAACTCGTCGTCTACGGCGACAAGTGCCTCGACGCCTACAACCTCGGCACCACCAACGGCACCCAGGTCGTCATCTGGGACTGCAACGGCCAGGACAACCAGAAGTGGACCTTCGGCGCGGACGGCACGGTCACCAACGTCCACGCGGGACTGTGCCTGGACGCATACGACACCGGCACCGGCAACGGCACTTCCCTGGTGCTGTGGACCTGTAACGGCGGCGCCGGCCAGAAGTGGACCCGGACCTGACAGCCCGCACTACGCGGCGGCGGACACCGCCACCAGGACCGCCGCCGCCAGCAGCGCGCACCCCAGCACACAGCAGGCCAGCAGCCGCCGGCGCAGCGCCCGGTAGCGCGACTCGTACGCCTGCCGCAGCTGCTGTGCGCGCTCGGCCGTGCGATGCCACGAGAGCCGGACGAGCGCCAGGTACTCGTCCTCGAAGTGCCGTTCCACGTCCTCGCGTTGGGTGTCGGTGAGCCGGTCGAGCCGGGAGCCGAGGCGCGCCGCGGCGATACGGCCCTCCTCGCGTGCGGCGGCCAGCAGCAGATGACCCTCGATCTCCCGGACGAGATCCCGCTCCTCGTGGGCCGTCATCGCGCTGTCAACTCCCGCTCAGGGGCGCCCGGGTGGTGCAGGTCGAATGCCGGGGATTCGCTGCGGATCCGCGGCAGGGTGAGGAAGTTGTGCCGCGGCGGCGGGCAGGACGTCGCCCACTCCAGCGAGCGGCCGTAGCCCCA